>CAIWZS010000389.1 GCA_903917235.1 uncultured Planctomycetaceae bacterium
CCGGCTTCAAGAAGATCGTCGGCCATGCGGAAAAGAAGGGCGTCACGATCTGCCTCGAGCACCTCAACACCCGTGACGGCACGCACCCGATGAAGGGCCACCCGGGATATCAGGGCGACGACGTGGACGAGGTGGCGGCGATCATCCGCCGCGTCGGGTCCGACCGGCTCAAGCTGCTCTTCGACTGCTACCACGTGCAGATCATGAACGGCGACCTGATTCGGCGGATCGAGGAGCTCAAGGACATCATCGGCCACGTGCACACCGCCGGAAACCCGGGGCGCGGCGAGCTCGACGACGCCCAGGAGATCCTCTATCCCCCGGTCATGCGGAAGCTCGTGGACGTCGGGTACACGGGGTACGTGGGTCAGGAGTTCATCCCCACGCGCGACCCGCTCGCGGGCCTGCGGCAGGCCGTGGCGCTCTGCGACGTCTGACGCGCAGTGGCTCGAGCGCGGCGGGACATGACCGCCGGGCTGCGCTCGGAGCCGCGTGGTGCCGGCGTCGCGGTCAGGCGGGCGCGTCCGTCGGACCCGGCCGCACGAGGACGACACGCAGGTCGGCCACGTTCGTGCCCGTGGGGCCCGTGACGAGGAGTCCGCCGATCGCGTCGAGCAGCGGATGCGCGTCGCAGCGGGCGAGCGCGCGATCCACGTCGAGCCCGAGGGCTCTGGCGGCCACCTGCGCATCCACGCACCCGCCGGCCGCCGTCGTCGGCCCGTCCTCGCCGTCGCTGCCGATGCTCGCGACGACGAGCCCGGCCGGCCACGGGTCGCCCCCACGCCGCATGTCCGCGAGCGCCGCGACGACCGTCTGCTGATTCCGGCCGCCGCGGCCATGATCGGCGGGCACGCACACGACCGCCTCGCCCCCCTCGACCACGGCGCGGGGCCGGCCGTCACGGAGCGCCGCGGCCATGAGCGCCCGACCTTCGCGGGCCAGCCGCCCGCCCACAGCGTCGGCCGACTCGTCCCCGTCTGCGTGCGCCACGCGCGCGACGACGTCGTACCCGAGCGTCCGGGCACGGGCCGCGGCCGCCTCGACGGCCGTGGCGTTCGAGCCGAGCAGCACGTGCTCCACCCGGCATCCATGGGCATTGGTCCACGCGCCCGCCGGCGGAGCCGGCGCCACGGCATCGCTGCGCTCCCGCTCGAGCATCCGCACGAGCGTGGGGCCGACTCCCGCCGCGATCGCGCCGTACCGCCCCAGGATCGCGAGCGCCTCGGCCGCGCGGGGCGGCACCGGCAGACAGGGCGCCGACGCGATGAGGTCGAGCGGGTCACCGATGATGTCCGACAGCACGATCACGACGAGCCGGCCCGCGCGACAGGCCCGCGCGAGTCCGCCCCCCTTCACGTCGCTCGCCGCCTGCCGCACCACGTTGAGCTCGCGGATGTCGGCGCCTGCCCGCGAGAGAAACCCGGTCACCGCGATCTTCTCGTCCAGCGGCAGCCCGGGCCGCGGAGCGACGAGGCAGGCCGAGCCACCGCCGGTGATCAGCGCGACAGCGACGGCGTCGGGCCCGAGGCCGGCGAGCACCGACCGCATCGCCGCCGTGGCCTCGACCGCCGCGGGCGTGGGCAGGTTGACCGCGGCGGGGCGCGTGGCGCGGACCTCGATCCTGCCGTCACCCGCCCTCACCACGCCTTCACCGCTCCCGGCCGGAACGCTGAGCAGCCCATCGGCCCGGCCGCCATGGCTCGTCACGACCACCCGGGCGAGACCGCGGGCGAGGCCTGCCGCCGCCTTCCCAGCGCCGACGACCACCAGCCGTCCCTCGCGTGGCATGACGGCGAGCGGCCGGCCATCCACCGACAGCGCGCCGTGCAGCACCGCGAGGCGGCGGAGGATGAGTCGCTCCGGATCCACCGACTCGAGCGCGGCATGCAGGATCGCCGCGACGTCACCGTCACACCCGTTCATCGGTCGCCCGACGGCGGCTGAAAGTGCGCGTTCTTCGGGTCGAAGCGCGAGAGGTCGATGCCGCCGCGCGACTCCTCCTCGAGAAGCTTGACCCGCATCTCGAGCCGCTCGAGGCGGCGGGCGAGCAGGGCCGGCGACTCCTCGGTCGGCGTCGGGCGCGGGGGGCGAGGCACCTGCGGATAGCCCAGCTGCCGCTGGAGCGCCGCGAAGAAGAAGAGCGGATCCTTGCCCCGGTTCGCGCGGGCGATCCGTCCTTCCCGGGCGCCGAAGAGGATCGTGCGGTCCGGCTCCGCCGCCGCGCGCCCCGCCACCTGCGCGTCCCGCTTCTCCACCCGCCAGTATTCCGGGCTGCGCACGTAGACGAGATCGGCGAGGTCGATGAGACCCACCTGCCGCCCGACCGTCGTGATCCATGCCCGCCAGTCGTCGTCGAAGATGTCGTCGGTGGCGATCGCCGCGAGGCCGCGGGCGTAGTCGAGGCGATTGCGCGACAGGCACTCGAAACGGAAGAAGAAGAGGCCCTGCGGCGTCGCCTCCTCCGCGCGGTACGCGGCCTCCCGCTCGAGGATCGCGAGGGCCGTGCGCATGTCGAACCGGCCCCCCTCCTCCTCCGCCTCCGCCACGACGAAGGTCTGAAACGCGGTGAAGTAGTGGGGCAGCCGGGCGAGGGCCGTCGACAGGGTGCCGACGAGCTTGATCTCCCCCACGAGGTAGTCGATCGCCATCGGCAGTTTCGAGGTCGCGAGGATCTCCTCGCCGATCGCCGCGAGCGCCTCCTGCGCCGCCACGCCCGCGACCATCCGCTCCGCGAACGCCTTGAACAGGTGGGCCTGTTCGATGTACTCCTCGCGTTCGAGCATGGGGCGTTCCGCACGGCGGAAGGGCCCGGGAAGCCCATCGGCCCCGGACGGCACCGTCGATCCCGACTATAGCCGACTATGATGCGGGGGGTGGCCGCGCGGCCTCGGCCCCTTCCCCGCCCCGCCGTCCCTCCGTCCACCGATGCCTCTCGACTTCTCCACGATTGACGATGCCGTCGCAGCCATCCGGCAGGGCGAGATCGTCATCGTCGTCGACGCCGAGGACCGCGAGAACGAGGGCGACTTCGTCTGCGCGGCCGACAAGGCCTCGACCGAGATCGTCAACTTCATGATCCGGCACGGGCGCGGGCAGGTCTGCATGCCGATCCTGCCCGATGTGGCACGGCGGCTCGACCTGCCGATGATGGTCGACGCCAACTCCACCCCGCTGGGCACCGCGTTCACCGTGCCGGTGGACCATCGCTCGGCCCGCACGGGCATCACGGCGGCCGAACGGGCGACCGCGATCGCCGCGATCCTCGATCCGCGAAGCGCGGCGACGGACTTCGTGCGTCCGGGCCACCTCTTCCCCCTCGTCGCGAAGGAGGGGGGCGTGCTGCGGCGCGCGGGGCACACGGAGGCGGCCGTCGACCTGGCTCGCATGGCCGGCTTGTCGCCGGCGGGCGTCCTCTGCGAGATCCTCGACGACACCGGCAATCGCGCCGATCGCGACACGCTCTTCGCGCTCGCCGCCGAGCACGGCCTGAAGATCATCTCCATCGAGCAGCTCATCCGCCATCGACGCGTGCGCGAGAAGCTCGTCGAACGGATCGCGGAGGCGGACCTGCCGACCCGCTGGGGCAGGTTCCGGATCATCGCCTACGGCGTGCGGTTCGAGCCCCAGCAGCCGATCGTGCTCGTGATGGGCGACGTCGCGGCGGCGGCCGCCCCGCTCGTGCGGCTGCACTCCTCCTGCTTCACCGGCGATCTCCTCGACAGCCTGCGGTGCGACTGCGGGGACCAGCTCCACCTCGCCCTCGAGATGATCGGCCGCGAGGGATGCGGCGTGCTCGTCTACCTGCCGCAGGAGGGGCGGGGCATCGGCCTCGTCGAGAAGATCCGCGCCTACCAGCTCCAGGATCAGGGCCTCGACACCGTCGAGGCCAACCTCGCCCTCGGCTACAAGGCCGACGCCCGCGACTACGGCATCGGCATCCAGCTGCTCAAGGATCTCGGCCTGCGCCGGGTGCGGCTCTTGACCAACAATCCGAAGAAGACCGACGCGTTCATCTACGGCGGCTTCGACCTGGAGGTGATCGATCAGGTGCCGATCCTGCCCCCGGTGCACGAGTTCAACGAGCGCTATCTCGCGACGAAACGCGAGAAGCTGGGGCACCGCTTTCCCGACTGAGTGGGGGAGCGCGGCCGGCCCGCCTCGATTGACCCACGCGCGCCGCGCGCCGTAGCATCGTCGGTCGGTGGAGTCGCCTCTCCCGCGGCATGCGGGATTTCCGCGGCCGAAGCCGTCCCGCGGAGGGCATGATGCACACGCGACCCGTCACCCGACCCCGTCGCCACGGCAGCCCGTCGACCGGGTGCCGATCGGTCTCGACGCCCCGGTCGGCGGGGACCGGCGCGGCGGCCTGCGGGCTCCTGTTCGCCGTCCTGTTCGCCGTCGTGTTCGCCGCCGGCTGCGGCTCGAAGGACGGCGCCGCGATCGACGCGGAGCTCCGTCCGCAGCCCGAACTGTCGGCGCCGGTGGACCCGGAAACCACCGCGAAGGCGCGGGAGGCCTTCGTCGCCCCGCCCCTCGCGGACATCGAGCGCGACGCCCGTTGGATCGATCGCCCCGTGCGCGACGGGCTCGTGCTGCTCCGCGACCAGCAGGAGCGGCAGCCGGCCGCCGCGACGGTGGCCGAAGCCCTCGCGCTCGAGAACGACTCGGCCGACGCCAACGCCACGATCCTCTCCGCGCTCGGCAGGCTCCCGGAAGACGGGGAGGCCGACCTCGACGCCCGCATCGATCGGCACACGACGGGCGACCTCGGCAGCACCAACCCCATCATGATCAGCACCTCGGCGGAGTTCGACGTGCTCGGCCTCACGGGCTTCGGGCTCTTCTCCTTCGACCGCGACCTCGAGCCGTTCGCGGCCGCGGAAACGGTGGTGAGCTGGCAGACGAGCGCCGACGGGCTGCTCGACAAGGTCGTCATCCGCGACGACCTGGTGTGGAGCGACGGACAGCCGATCACGGCGCACGACGTGGCCTTCAGCTTCACGGTGATCATGGATCCGAGGGTGCCGGTGCCGGCGGTGCGCAGCGGCACCGACCAGCTGCGCGGCGTCCACGCCTACGACGACCGCACCATCGTCTTCTTCCATCGCGAGCCGTTCGCCACGAACGTGTGGAACATCAACTTTCCCGTCCTCCCGCGGCACGTCTACGCGGCGACGTGGGAGGACGACCCCACGCTGAAGGACAGCCCCGTCCACGTCCAGCTCGAGGCCAAGCCGGTGTGCGGCGGACCCTACGAGATCGTCTCGCGGGTGCGGGGGCAGGAGATCGTGCTGCGACGGCGCGACTCCTGGTCGAGCGTGAACGGCAGCCGCGTGCGCGACGAGCCGTACTTCCGCGAGGTGCGCTTCCGGATCATCGAGGATCCCAACACCTCGCTCCTCGCGCTGAAGGCCGGGGAGATCGACGAGATGATGCTCCAGCCGGAGCAGTGGACGACACAGACCGGTGACGACGAGTTCTACCGTCGCAACACCAAGGTGACGGCACCGGAGTGGGTGAGCTTCCACTTCGGCTGGAACCTCGACACCCCCTTCTTCGCCGACCGGCGGGTGCGGCGCGCCATGAGCTACGCCTTCGATCACGACCGCATGCTGGAGACGCTCTGCTACGGCCTCTACGCCCCCTGCACCGGCGTCTTCGCGCCGGGATCGTGGATGGCCTCCCGCAGGAAGCTCGCGCCCTACCGTCAGGACCTCGACCGTGCCGAGGCGCTGCTCGACGAGGCGGGATGGGTCGACCACGACAACGACGGCGTGCGCGACCGGGAGATCGACGGCCGGCTCGTGCCCTTCGAGTTTTCGATGCTCGTGAGCCAGCAGCCGCACCGGATCAAGATCTGCACGCTCCTCAAGGAGAACCTCGAGCAGGTCGGCGTGCGGATGAACGTGCGGCCGCTCGAGACGACGGTGCTCCAGCAGCTCACGCAGGAGAAGAAGTTCCAGGCCTTCTTCGGAGGCTGGGGATCGGGCACCGACCCCGACACCTCGGACAACATCTGGGCGACGGGAGCCGGACGCAACTTCATCAACTACTCGAATCCCGAGATCGACCGGCTCTACGTCGAGGGCCGCCGTGAGCTCGACCGGGCCAAGCGGGCCGAGATCTACGGTCGCATCCAGGAAATCCTCTACGAGGACCAGCCCTATACGTGGCTCTACTGGCGCAACGCCTTCTACGGCTTCTCGCGCCGCCTTCGTGGCTACGTGTTCAGCCCGCGGGGACCCTACCACTACGCGCCGGGCTTCGGCAGCATGTGGAAACCCGGGCGGGAGTGAGGGATGGCCACGTACCTGCTGCGGCGAGTGCTGCTCGGCGTGCTCACCCTGCTCGTCATCACCTGCTTCGTCTACGGCCTCGCGCGGGCGATGCCCGGCACGCCGCTGACGGTGCAGCTCGGCGAGGATCCCAGCCGCAAGCTCAACCCCGAGGACCAGGAGCGGCTGCGGCGCATCTACGGCCTCGACAAGCCGTGGTACATGGGCTACGCGCAATGGCTCGGCAACGTCGTCCGGGGTGACCTCGGCCGCTCGATCACCCGCAAGCAGCCGGTGACGTCGCTCATCGCCGAACGGATCGGACCCACGTTCCTCGTCTCCGGGACGGCGCTGGTGCTCATCTGGCTGCTGGCGATCCCGCTGGGGCTCTACGCCTCGGCCCGCAGCGGCCATGCCGACGAGCGCACCGCGAGCCTGCTGCTCTACGTGCTCTACTCCTTCCCGACGTTCGTCGCGGCGCTCTTCCTGCAGGTCATCTTCTCGGTGTGGCTGCGCGGCACTCCGTGGGAGCTCCCGCTCTTCGGCATGACCGACCTGCCCGCCGACGCCCCGTGGCCCGCCCGCTGGGCCGACATCGCCCGCCACATGATCCTCCCCGTGACCTGCCAGACGTACGTGGCGCTCGCCTACGACAGCCGCTTCATCAAGGCGAACATGGAGGAGGTGCTGCGGCAGGACTACATCCGCACCGCGCGGGCGAAGGGTGTCGGACCCTGGCGGGTGCTCGTACGGCACGCCTTTCGCAACACGCTCATCCCGCTCGTCACGCTGCTGGGCCTCTCCCTGCCGGCGCTCGTGGGGGGCTCGGTGATCATCGAGCAGATCTTCACGTGGCCCGGGATGGGGCGGCTGTTTTTCGAGAGCATCCGCGAGCGCGACTATCCGACGATCATGGGCCTGACGCTCATGTTCAGCGTGCTGACGCTCCTCGGCCAGCTGCTCGCGGACGTCCTCTACTGCGCGGTCGATCCGCGAGTGAGCGTGGAATGATGGCGCACGTCCCGCACCTCCGGTCCCGCGGCTTCTGGGCCGAGGCGTGGGGCCGCTACCGGCGCAGGCCGCTCGCCATGGCCGCCCTGTCGTTCGTCGGCTTCCTGGTGGCCATCGCGATCCTGGCACCGGCGATCGCCGGCACGAAGCCGGTCCTCTGCCGCTACAAGGGGCGGCTCTCGATGCCCTGCCTCGGCTACTTCAACCGCAGCTGGGAGCCCGCCGTCTTCGCCCGCGACCGCTTCCGCGGCACCTACCCGCGAAACCTCGCGGAGAAGGACCCCGACAGCTGGGCGATCTGGCCGCTTTTCTTCCAGGATCCCTACCGGGCCGTGCGTGCCGACGAATGGCCCGGAATGCCCGCGAATCCGGCCATGGACGAGGGAAGGCCCAGCGGCCGCAACCCCTTCGGCACCGATCAGGCCGGTGTGGACGTGCTCGCGAAGATGGTGCACGGCACGACCGTCGCGCTGCTCGTCGGGTTCGTATCGATGGGGATCGCCGGCACGATCGGCATCGTCGTCGGGGCACTCGGCGGCTACTTCGGCGGCTGGGTCGACACGCTCACCAGCCGCATCACGGAGATCGTGATGTGCGTGCCCACGCTCGTGCTCATTCTCGCGATCATCGCGATCCTCGAGAAACCGACGATCTGGCACACGATGGCGATCATCGGCGCGACGGGCTGGACCGGCATCGCGAGGCTCACGCGCGGCGAGTTCCTGCGGCTGAAGACGAGTGAATTCGTCATGGCCGCCCGGGCCGCCGGCGCGGGACCGGTGCGGATCATGCTGCGGCACATCCTGCCCAACGCCCTGGCCCCGGTGCTCGTGCCGATCACCTTCGGCATCGCCGCGGCGATCCTCGTGGAAAGCTCGCTGTCGTTCCTCGGCTTCGGCCCGCCACCGCCCACCGCCAGCTGGGGCTCGATCCTCAACGACGCGCGGAGCAATTACCGGATGTGGTGGCTCGTGGTCTTCCCGGGGACGGCCATCTTCCTCACGGTGCTCGCCTACAACCTCGTCGGCGAGGGGCTCCACGAGGCCACCGATCCGCGGCTGCGCGAGGCGCGGAAGTAAGCGATGCCCCTGCTCGACATCAGAAACCTCGTGACCGCCTTCCACACCCCCGCGGGGCGCGTGCCGGCGGTGGACGGCGTGTCGCTGGCGCTGGAACGGGGCACGACGCTCGGCCTCGTCGGCGAGAGCGGGTGCGGCAAGAGCGTCACGGCGATGTCGGTGCTCGGCCTCGTCGCGGCGCCGGGCGTGGTGGAGTCGGGCGAAATCCTCCTCGATGGCCCGGCCGGCCCCGTCGATCTCGTGCGGCTGGCGGAGCCGCAGCTGCGCTCGATCCGCGGGGGCCGGATCGGCATGATCTTCCAGGAGCCGATGACCAGCCTCAATCCGGTGTTCACGATCGGTGATCAGGTGGCCGAGGTCGTCATGCTCCACCGCCGCGTATCGCGGGGGGAGGCGCGGGCCCGGGCGCTCGAGATGCTCCGGCTCGTGCGGATCGCCGATCCGGAACAGCGGCTCGACGAGTATCCCCATCAGCTCTCGGGCGGCATGCGCCAGCGCGTGATGATCGCGATGGCGCTCGCCTGCGAGCCCGACCTCGTCATCGCGGACGAGCCCACCACCGCGCTCGACGTGACGATCCAGGCGCAGATCCTCGACCTGCTCGCCGACCTCCGGCGCCGCCTCGGCACGGCGATCCTGCTCATCACGCACGATCTCGGGGTGGTGGCCGAGACCTGTGACGAGGTGGCCGTGATGTATGCCGGCAGGATCGTGGAACGGGCGCCCGCCGCCAGGCTCTTCGCGCGACCGCTGCACCCCTACACGATCGGCCTGCTCGCGGCACGACCTCAGCCGGGAGCCGCGGGCCCGCGGCTCCGCACCATCCCCGGCAGCGTGCCTTCGCCGCGCGAGTTTCCTGCCGGATGCCGGTTCCATCCGCGCTGCGCCTACGCCCGACGGGACGTCCGGCCGCCCGGCGCCGGCACGCTGCCGCCGTCCGCCGCGACGGCCGACTGTGCGGTCGCCATGCCGGACTTGCGCGAGATCGAACCGGGTCACTTCGTCCGCTGCCACTACGCCGGAGCCCTCGGGCCTCCCGCGGACGGGCGCGACGGAGGGGGAGCATGACGGCCCGCAACGGAGAGCCGCCGATCCTCGAGGTGCGCGGCCTCGAGACGCACTTTCCGATCCGACGCGGCCTGCTGCGCCGCACGGTCGGTGCGGTGCGGGCGGTGGACGGCGTGAACCTCGATCTCTCCCGCGGCCGCACGCTCGGGATCGTCGGCGAGAGCGGCTGCGGCAAGACCACGGTCGGGCGCAGCATCCTGCGGCTGGTCGAGCCGACCGCCGGCACCATCCGCTTCGCCGGCGAGGACGTCCTCGCGACCAACGGCGCCGCCCTGCGCCGCCTCCGGCGCCGCATGCAGATCGTCTTTCAGGATCCCTACGGCTCGCTCAATCCCCGGCTCACCGTCCGCGCGATTCTCGAGGAGGGTCTCGTCATCCACGGCCTGGGCGACGCGGCGGCCCGGGCCGAGCGAATGCGCTCGGCGCTCGACCGCACCGGCATGCCCGCCGCCTCCCTCGAACGCTACCCGCACGAGTTCTCCGGCGGCCAGCGGCAGCGGATCGCGATCGCGCGGGCGCTGGTCCTCGAGCCGGAGTTCGTGGTCCTCGACGAGCCGGTGTCGGCGCTCGACGTGTCGATCCAGGCGCAGGTGATCAACCTGCTCGTCGAACTGCGCGAACAGTTCGGCCTCACCTACCTCTTCATCTCGCACGACCTGTCGGTGGTGGAGCACATCGCCGACGCGGTGGCGGTGATGTACCTCGGCCGCGTGGTCGAGCACGGCTCGACGGACCAGCTCGCCAGGGCGCCCCTCCACCCCTACACGCACGCGCTCTTCTCGGCCGTGCCGCAGGTCGACCCGGCGCGGCGACGCCGCCGCATCGTGCTCAGCGGAGACGTGCCGAGCCCGGCGCGGCCACCCACGGGCTGCCGTTTCCATCCCCGCTGTCCGCTCGCCGAGGCCGCCTGCCGCGAGGTCGACCCCCCCGCC
>CAIWZS010000390.1 GCA_903917235.1 uncultured Planctomycetaceae bacterium
GCCAAGGGGGTCGACAAGAAGGAGCACCTGCTCGCGCACTGGCGCGTCGAGAACGGCGAACTCGTCAACGACGGCCAGGGGCTCTACGCGACCACCGACCGCGACTACGGCGACTTCGAGTTCCACGTCGACTGGAAGATGCTCCCGCTTGGCGACAGCGGCGTCTACCTCCGCGGCATCCCGCAGGTGCAGATCTGGGATTTCACCGAGGAGAAGAAGTTTCCACTCGGGGCCGACAAGGGATCGGGCGGCCTCTGGAACAACAAGGGCGAGGAGGGGAAGTTTCCATCGAAGCGGATGGACCGGCCCTTCGGCGAGTGGAACACGTTCCGCATCCGGATGATCGGTGAACGGGTGACGGTGAACTTCAACGGCGAGAACGTCGTCGACCACGCGCCACTCGAGAACTTCTTCGCCAACCGCAAGGCCGGCTACCTCGCCTACGGCAAGCCCGCGAAGGCCGACGACGAGGGGGCGAAGCCGGCCAACGGCTACTTCCCCGACCCGGCGCCCGCCCGCGGCCCGATCCAGCTGCAGACCCACGGCAGCGAGATCCGCTGGAAGAACGTCTTCGTCCGGGAGATTCCGGCCGAGGAGGCGAACCGCATCCTCGCGGCGCGGGATGCAGAAGGCTTCGTCGAACTCGTCAACGGCACGGACCTCACGGGCTGGCAGGGGGCTGTCGACAGCTACGAGGTGCGCGACGGCTCGATCGTCTGCAAGCCGGGGAAGGGGGGCGACCTGCTCACGAAAGACGAATACGGCGATGTCATCATCCGGACGGAGTTCCGGCTGCCTGCCGCGGGCAACAACGGCATCGCGCTGCGGACGCCGCTCGGCGGGCACTCCGCCGCCGACGGGCTCGAGCTGCAGGTGATCGACAGCGACGGCTACAACGCGAAGCAGGCGGCGGCCGGCCAGCAGGGCCTCGCGCCGTACCAGTACCACGGCAGCCTCTACCACTGCGTCGGTGCGAAGCACGGCTACCTGCGGCCGGCGGGTGAGTGGAACTTCCAGGAAATCGTCGTGCGGGGGCAGCGGATCACGGTGACGCTCAACGGCACGAAGATCCTCGACGTCGATATTGACGCGCTCGACCGTTCGCAGATCCAGCACCCGCCGAAGGGGCTCGACCGGCGGACGGGGCACGTCGGCTTCGCGGGCCACAGCGACCCGGTCGAGTACCGCAGTTTCAAGGTGAAACGGCTGTGACCAGATTCCCCGTGGCCGAAGCGGCATGACCCGCCGACGCCCGCCGACGTCGGGACCGATGCCGACGCGGGAGCGAAAGGATACGACGCGATGCACTGGCTCCTGCTCACCGTTCCGGCCGTGATCGCGCTCCGCTGGATCGACGGCGACCCGCTGCTCATCTTCGTGCTGTCACTCGTCGCGATCGTCCCGCTCGTCGAGACGATGGGCGACGCGACGGAGCGGCTGGCGGTACGGCTCGGCCCGACGATCGGCGGCCTGCTCAACTCCACGCTCTCCAACGCCCCGGAACTCATCATCGGCGGCGTCGCGCTCGCCAACGGCCTGGCGCCGGTCGTCAAGGCGTCGCTGACCGGCTCGATCCTCGTCAACCTGCTCGTCGGACTCGGCTGCGCCCTGGTCATCGGCGGCGTCAAATTCGGTGTCCGGCGGTTCGACCGCAACCGCCTCCGATCGAGCGCCGCGATGCTCCTGCTCTGCGCCGCCTGCCTGATCGTGCCGGCCGTCTTCCGGTTCAGTCTGCCCGAATCGAATCGCGGACTCTCCACCGAGATCGCGGTGGTGCTCCTGCTGGTCTACGTGATCAACGTGCTGGCCACGCTCTTCGGCCGCGGCCGCGAAGGAATCGGCCCGGACGAGGTGCTGCCGGACGAGTCGCCCGAGGTGGGCGTCGGCATCACGCTCGTGCGGCTCGCGCTGTCCGCGGGCGCCCTCGCGCTCGTGAGCGACGCGCTCTCGGAATCGCTCCAGCCGACCGCGCGGCAACTCGGTCTTTCCGACATCTTCAGCGGCGTGGTCCTGCTCGGAGGGGTGGGCGGCATCGGCGAGGTGCTCGCGGCGGCCCGCTTCGCGCGGTCCGGCCGGCAGGAACTCGTGCTCGCGGTCACCGTCGGCTCGACGATCCAGCTCGTGCTGCTCGTGGCCCCGCTCCTCGTGCTCACCGGCGGCCTGCTGGGCGAACCGATGAACCTGGCCTTCTCCGGCTTCGAGGTGGTCGCAATCGTGATCGCCGTGGTTGTCGCACGCGAACTCATCGACGACGGCAAGGTGTCGTGGATGGAGGGCGTGCTCCTGCTGGCCACGTACGCGATCTTCGTGCTGGCCTTCTACCATCTGCCCGACCAGGCCGTCGTCGCCGCTTCCACACCCTGAGGCCACCCACCGCGCCCTGGCCTCAGGCCCGATTCCGCCGCGCGAGCCCGGCCCCGATGCGGCCGAGCGTGACGCTGTGGTCGTCGATCGCGATATGCGCGCGGATGATGCTCATGCCCGAGGTGTCGGCGAGTGCCGCCGTGATCGCGGCGTCAAAGTCCCGCTCGGTCCGCACGTCGTAGCCCGTGCCTCCGCCGAGCAACTGCGGAAGCAGCTGGTACTCCCACGGATTGATGTCGTTGAAGCTCCCCTCGTGGATGACGCGTTCGGTGCCGTAGCCGCGGTTGTCGAGGACGATCACCGTGACCGCGAGACCCCGCCTGACGATCGTGGAGAGCTCCATGCCGGTCATCTGGAAGGCGCCGTCTCCCACGAGCACGATCACGCGGTGGCCAGGCTGGGCCATCTTCGCGCCCAGCGCTGCCGGCACGGCGAA
>CAIWZS010000391.1 GCA_903917235.1 uncultured Planctomycetaceae bacterium
AACGTGACCGAGCGGCCCGTGCCGCCGTCGTCGGCCGGAATCACGAGCGGGCGGCTTAGCGTCGCGAGCGTCTCGCCGGTCGTCTGGCCGAGGTGCCCCACGTCCACGGTCGCCTCGGCGGCGGCACCGGGGTTCGTGTTCGAGATCACGATGTTGGTCACCGTGTAAACGGTGCCGAACAGGTTGAGGACCGTTCCGGCACCGTCATGAGGCGTCGAGGGATCAGGCATCTCAGGTCTCCTGCCAGAGGATCGTGTACGTTTGCGTCACCGAAAACACCGGAGGCAGGTCGCCACCTGCCAACTGCACGAACCCGTCCTGCTCGTTCTGAAGCGCGACGTGTCGCACCGATACTGATGATGACACGGCATTCCCCCAGCCATCCAGTTTCGACCGACAAGCATCCGCCAGTTCCCGCACCGCCTCATAGGTCTCGGCGTAGAGCTCCAGAGCGAGCGTCACGACCGGCAGACCGGCACGGGTATTGCCCAGCGTCGTCTCGCGGGTAACCGCCTGACGCCGCCACGTCGCGAGCGGGAGGGCCGCCGAAGCCGGGGCGAGGACCGGGTAGATCCGGGTGCCGAGGATCGCGGCCACCGTCGCATCGGCGAGCAAGGCGTCGGCGACTGTTTTTTCGGGGCTTCTGAACGACATCACAGGTTCCCCGTAGCCGACCGGGTCAGCGTGCTCAGAGCACGCTCCAGCGAGATCCGCAGTTCACGCTGGAGAATCTCGGCGACCGTGGTAGAGGTCTGCTCCCACGTCGTCTTCAGGGGAGGCTGGCCGAGGATGCCGCCAGCCCGCATACCCTTGATCGTGATCGGTTGCGACGACCGCTTGAAAAACGCCTGCGGATATCCGGGCTGCGTCTCGACCCGCTGCCCTTCCTCGCCTCGCGGTGGTCGGGGCGTCGGCTTGATCTTGAACGGACCGAGCTTGTTGAAGCTCGACGCGTAGTACGCGTTCTGCCCGCTGACTTGATGAGCCCGCACCGTCGTGACGCTGCCGCTGCGGTTACGTCTGGTGTGCGACTTGCGGGCGTACGGCGTGTTCGAGAGCTTGTCGATGACTGTGTCTTTCGTGCCGTTTTCGAGCCACCACTGGTGGAACGCACGGTCCGGTCCCTTGCGGACTCGACCGCCTTGAGCCGCCTCGCTCGCACCCTTGCCAGCCCGCCGGTAGCCGAGCAGCCCGACGGCGTTGCCGTCCTTTGAGTACCGCACGATTTTCACCGATGCCGCACGCTTGAGGTTGCCGGTCGGCCCCTCGGGCGTGTTTTGCTTCAGACGCTCCAGCGCTGGGGCGAGCGCCTTTTTCAGCGCTTCTTCGATGATGCGAGCCTTTTCGGGCGGCTCTAGGATGCGACCGATCGCCGTCTGCAACTCTCGCAGCTCGGCGATCTCTGCCGTGATCGTGATCCCTGCGGTCGCCATCAGTCGATATCCTCCACGCACAGGAGCTCGTGCTCGGTGCGGTTCGCGTGCTCGAGCAGGCTCGTGATTTCCAGCACCCGCCCACGCCATGACAGACGCATCTGCTGCGTCATGCCGTCCACGTATCGCATCCGCACGCGGTGCGTCACCTCGGTCTGCTGCTGGCCGGACTGGAGCACCTCGCGACCGGACAACCCGTCAACGCTCGCCCAGACCTCGGCGAACGTGCCCCACGTTTGCACGAC
>CAIWZS010000392.1 GCA_903917235.1 uncultured Planctomycetaceae bacterium
GCGCGGGCCGAGCAGTTTTTCGATCGTGCGGATACCGACGGCGACGGACGGCTGTCTCGCGAGGAATACCTCGCCGGGGCGAGCCGCCTGCAAGAGATGATGCGCCGCGGCGGCGGCGGTATGCCCGGCCTGGGAGGGCGAGCCGCCGCCCCCGAGGAGGGTTTCCGTCGCCCCCCGCCACGGGACGCCGCCGGCACGCCCCCGGCGGACCGGTGACCGCCCGCCGGGAAACCCTGCGCGGCTGTGCGGATCGTGCGTCGACGTGCGGAAAAAGGTGCAGGACGCCCCGGCGGCACGACGACACCTACAGCGTCCAGTCGCCGCATTCCGTCGGAGGTGCCAAACCCTTTGCGTTGACCCGGATCCTTTGACACGCCCCGCCCAGCCCGAGTCGGCCCCGGCCGACAGCGCGATGGCGACGGCGCGATCCGCGTCAGTCTCGCAGTGCCCTACCCCGTTCGCAGGCGGTCGACAGGATCGATTCACACGGGCCGGGGCGGCCATGTCGCCCCGGCCCGTCGTGCTTGCTCCCCCGGAAAACCGGGCCCCGGGCGGGCTCGCCCGTTTGCTCGACCCCCACGCCCCAAGTAGCATCCTTTGCTAGGGTGCGGGTCGTTCGCGCCTCGGCCGCTCAGGGCGGCATTCGTGGTCCGATTTCGGCGCGAACAAAGGTGCAGCGGTGCGACGCCACATCCACGCGGTCATCATCGGTCTCCTCGCCAGCTCCCTCGTATTCGACACGGCCCGCGCCGCGCGGCATGGACGGTGTCGGATCGCCGCGCGGGGCTCGTCATCCTGTGTCGGTGCCCCGGCCGCGCGCGCATGCCACGAGGTGGTCGATCCATGTGTCGTGAGCACGCCATGCCACGACCCATCGCATGCGGTGGTCGCGGTGGAGTACCGCGCAATCGTCGAGGGGGAGTGTGATCCGTGCGCGTCCGTCGCGGTGTGCTGTGATGCGCCCGCCATGGATCACGGCGTGGTGACGTCGACCGCGCCGGTCGATGCTTCGAACCACGTCGTCGGCGGGGATGGGGCCGTCCCGAGCGTTCCCTCCTCCGCGTCCTCGCCCACACCGGCGAGCGAGGCCGCTGATGCGCCGGCGGCACCGACATCGGTGGTCGTCCCCGAGACCGACGCCATGCCGCCCAAGGCCAACGCGCCACAACCGACGGCCGAGCCCAACCTGCAGCCGGTGGAGCCGGCCGAGAAGCCCGAGCCAGCCGAGAAGCCGGCCCCCAGGACACCGGACGAGGCGACCCCGACGCCGAAGCCGGAGTCGGATCAGACGGACGAGCCGACGGAGGAGCCGGTGGCTCCGAAGCCGCCGGCGGCGCCCGTGCCGGCCGAGCCCGCGCCGGTGCCGGCCGCACCACCGGTGCCCCCCGCTCCTCCACCGAAGCCGCGCGAGGAGAATCTCTTCGACGACGAAGCGGAAGAGACCCCCGCCGACACGGCCGCTGCCGAAGCGAGCGCGGCTGTGCCTCGAGCGGACGAGCCCGCGGCCGCTCCCGATGCCCCTGCCGAATCCGACGCGGCGCCTCTCGACGCACCGTCGCCACCGACACCGCCACGCACGCCTCCGGCCGAAGAGCCGTCGGCCGAGAGCGATTCCGAGCCCGTCGTGCCGGTCGAGTCAGACGCGGCGGCTCCCGAGGCCGATCCGGTCGCGCCCGAGGACACGCCGGCAGGCGCGGCCGATGCCGCGGAACTGGTCGCGCCGTCGACCGACGGGCTCGTCCTCGATCTTCCGCTGCCGGCGAAGCCCCGGTCGGCTCGCCGCCAGGGGCCTCCGCTGCGCCGGTGGGTGGACGCGAGCGGAGCCCATGCGACGGTGGGTCAGTTCCGCGGCTTCCAGGACGACGTGGTCGAGATCCTCAAGTCCAACGGCAGCGTCATCCGCGTGCCGCTCGATCGACTCAGCGAGATCGACCGCGACTATGTCGACACCGTGTCGGGACGGCTCGCCGCCCCCGCGGTGGCGGATACCGTCGGCATGTGATCGGCACGTCCGGTACCGCGATGCCGGCGGGACGGATGGACGGGTTCAGGCGTCGTCCAGGACCGCGACCGTGTCGAACGCCTTGCCCTCGAGCATCTCGAGGCTCGCGCCACCGCCGGTGGAAACGTGGCTCACCCGGTCGGCATACCCGAGCTGCTCCACCGCAGCCGCCGAATCGCCGCCACCGATGATCGTCACCGCTCCCCGGCCCGTCGCCTCGGCCACGGCGTCGGCCACCGCCTTCGTGCCCGCGTCGAAGGGGGGCATCTCGAAGACACCCATCGGCCCGTTCCAGACGACCGTGCCGGCCGACCGGATGATGGCCGCATACGCCGCGGCCGTCGCCGGTCCGATGTCGAGTCCCTCGAACCCGTCGGGGATCGCACCCGCCTCCACGATGCGTTTGGTGGCGGTGGCCGAGAAGGCGTCGGCACAGTGCGTGTCGACCGGCAGCACGAGCGTGTCTCCGCCCCGCGCGATCAGCTCCTTGGCGAGGTCGACCTTGTCCGGCTCGACGAGCGACTTCCCCGTGCGGCCGCCCTGCGCGAGCGAGAAGGTGTAGGCCATCGCACCGCCGATGAGCACGCGGTCGCAGATCGTCAGCAGGTTCTCGATCACCGCGATCTTGTCCGACACCTTCTTGCCGCCGAGGATCGCGACGAACGGACGCTTCGGTCGGGCGATCGCGTCGGCGAGGTACGTGATCTCCTTCTTGACGAGGAAGCCGACGACGGCCGCCTTACCGAGCGCCTTCATCGCGACCGGCACGGCATGCATGCTCGCCTCCGTGCGATGGCAGGTGCCGAAGGCATCGTTCACGTAGGCGTCGGCGAGAGACGCGAGGCCGGCGACGTAGGCCGCGTCGTCCCCCTTCTTCTCTCCCTTGTTGAACCGCACGTTCTCGAGCACGAGCACGCCCCCGGCCGGGAGCGAGGCGGCCTTCGCCACCGAATCGGGACCGCCCGTGTCGGCAGCGAGGGGCACCGGTCGACCGAGGAGTTCGGCGAGGCGGCGGGCGACCGGGGCGAGCGAGTAGGCCGGCTCATGCCCCTTGCCGGCCGGACGGCCGAGATGCGACATGAGGATCGCGCGTCCGCCACGATCGACGATCGAACGGATCGTGGGCAGCGCCATCCGGATTCGTCTGTCGTCGGTGATGGCGCCGGAGTCGTCCTGCGGCACGTTGAAATCGACGCGGACGAGAACGGCCTTGCCGGCGGGATCGAGGGTGGCGACGGTCTTCTTCGCCATGGCGGGAAGGTCTCCGGGTGGACGACGGGGCTCGGGCGACGTGGCGGACATTCGACCGTCGGGCGCCCCGGCCCGCAACCAGCCCGCCGCCCGGCGGTCAGTGGCTCGGCATTTCGAGAGTGGCCGCGACGACGATCGGCGCGGTGGCGTCGTCCCCCTTCACGAACTCGATCGCGGCGAGGCTCGCGTTCCGTCGCGGCGAGATCGCGAGGTAACGCACCTGGCGGCCGTCGAGGTCGAAGGCGAACTCGCTCCCGGGCACGTCGACCCGCCGGATGTAGTCGGCGATCGCCTCGCCGTTGACCAGCGGATGGTCCTCGGCGGCCCCGTCGGCGTACACGAGCCTGACGATCAGCGACGTCGAGCCCTTGCGGACCGCGGGGAATCCCCAGCCCGCGACGCCGGAGAGCAGATGGATCGTGCGGACCGTGGCATCGAGCGGCACCGACACCTTCCTCGGCATCGTCGGCGGGAGATACCCCTGGGGACCGTGCAGCATGACCACGTTGGGCACACTCTGGCCGAGCGGATCGATCAGCGAGAACGGCACCCCGCGAAACTCCTTCGGTCCCCAGTCGGCGAACACGAGCCGCTCCACGACGGACTGCGGATCGTAGAACATGCCCTTCGTGCTCACGGCCGTGGCCACCTTCTCGAGGCCGAGCGGCACGAACCGGCCGCGTTTCGTGAGGAAGGCCAGGAGATCGGCGAATCCCTCCGGCCTGATCTGCTTCTCGAAGCCGACCGGCATCAGCGAGTTCGGTGACGGCTGGAACTCGTCGATGTCGGACCGTTGGATCGCGACCCGCTTCCCCTCAACATCGACCAGCTCGACGGCGGTGCGGCTCTCCGCCGCGAGCAGGCCGGTCATCACGCGGCCGTCCTCCGTCGCGACGGTGTAGGCCCTGTAGTTGCCCTCGACGGAACGGTTGGGATCGAGGATGTGGATCAGCAGCTCGTGCGCGGGATGCACCGCCATGCCGGTCAGCTCGGGCCCCACCCTGCCTCCTTCACCCGAGTGCACGTGGCACTTGCCGCACTGCTCCTTGAAGATGACCCGGCCCCGGTCGGCGTCGCCGCCGCCGCGAACGACCGGCAGGATCTCGTCGATGACCCGCTGCCGGTCGGCGTTCGGCAGTCCGCCGCCGGCGGCGAGCACCTTCTTCGCGCGATCGCGCAGCCGTCGGTCGGGATGGTCGGTGAGCTTGGCCCGGTCCGCGAGCGGAATGTCTCCGAGCGAGACGCTCCGGCGCTCGAGACGATCGACCAGCAGCACCGCCCACTCCCGATTGGCGAGCACCGTGCGCACGGCGGTCTCCCGAAGCGGCGGCGTGAGCGCGGCAAGGCGGTCGAGGATCGCCACCGGCGCCTCGGCGGCCGACGAGAGACCCAGCGCGGCGATGAATCCGGCCGATCGTTCGGGGCTCGATCGTCCCCCGACCCGCTGCATGACGAGGTCCACGACGGCGGCGTCGGCGGGTCGCAACTGCACGAGACGTTCCGCAGCGGCGATCCGTTCGGCATCGGTCCTGGCCGCATCGTCCATCGTGGACACGAGCGCGTCACTGATCCGGCCGATCCTCGAGTCGAGCGCCGTGCTGCCGACATGCTGGGCGAGCGTGACGACCTGCCCCTGGGCGCCGGCGGGCAGCGCGTCGACGAGCGCGACCAAGGCCGCGTCGGCGCCTGCGCCGAGCGCCACGTGCGTGCCCTTCGGCCAGCCACGGGCCAGCCCCGCGAGGGCCGCGACCGCGAGCGGCTCCGGAGCGGTGGGCAGCCGCACGAGCACGTCGGCCACGGCCGGACCGTGCCCACCACGGGCCACATGCTCGGCCACCCGCTCGACGAGCAGGAGTCGTGCCGGCCCGGGTGCGTCGTCGTGCGTCGTCGCGAGGAGCGCGGGCAGCACGCCCTCCGCCTGAACGGCCGCGGCACTCGTCGCCGCATCCCCGAGCACGGGGTCGGCGAAAGTGCGCGGATCATCGAGCAGCGCGAGGACGACTGCCGCCGCCTCGGCCGAAGCGGGCCACTCGCCGAGTGCCTCGAGCACGGCGAGCCGCACGAGGGGCGCCGGATCGTCGCCCACGCCCGATGCCACGAGGGCGGCGAGCGCGGCGGCGTCCCTGGGCAGCGCCCGGACGGCGTTCAGCCGCACGCCCGCGGACGGATGACGCAGCGCCGCGTGCACGCCTGCCACGGCGCGCGGGTCGGCAGCCGGCCCGTCGAGCGTGCCGAGGAGCCGCAGCGTCCAGATCGCATGGATCGCGCCGGCGTTCAAGCCGATCGCATCGACGGTGGAATCCTGCACGAGCCCGAGGAGCCCCGGCAGCACGTCGCGGACGCCGTCGGGCCGCCCGTCGCATCGCGAGACGAGCGCACGCTGAGCCCGCTCCCGCCAGAAGAGGTTGTCGTCGGCCAAGCGCGCGACGAGCTCGGCGGATGACGCACGGCCGAGTGGCGGCCGAGCGGCGGCCGGCGGGCCCCCGTGGACGACCCGCCAGATGCGTCCGTGGGTCTTGTCGCGGAGCGGCGTGACGTAGGCGCCCCGCCTGCCGGTTTCGAAACCCGCCGGCGTGGGATTGTGCTGGACGATGAAGTTGTACCAGTCGATCACCCACACCTGGCCGTCCGGACCGACCTCCGCCTGGATCGGGGCGGTCCATTCGTCGTCGCTGGCGAGCAGGTTCCACGCCATGCGACTGGTGAATCCCGCGCCCTGCGCCGCGAGGGCGAAGGTAGCCACGACGTGCCCGGTCGGCTCGCAGACGAACGCGGTTTTGTTCCAGTAGTCGCGCGGAAACCCGCGGGCCGTGTAGAGCCGGTGCCCGGCGGCTGCCGTGAACCGCCCATGGTGATCCACCTGCCGGATCGCCACGGCGCCGTCTCCCGAGGTTTTCGGTGCCAGTTCCATCGCCGGACTTCCCGCGATGCCCCCGAGCGTGGTGGCGCTCCAGCCGCGCACCCGCTCGTAGACGCGGTTCGGCAGCGGCATGTGCTCGCTCGGATTCCCGTTGGCCGTGGAGCCGAAGACGAGCCCCTCCTCGCTGAAGCCGAAGCCC
>CAIWZS010000393.1 GCA_903917235.1 uncultured Planctomycetaceae bacterium
CGGCCCGGCTGCTGCGGCGGGGGGCCACGGTGTCGGAGGCGGTCGCGCGGGTGCCCGGACTCGTGCAGGAAGACCATGCGGTGGCACTCGCGTTCGGCGAGCGGATCGGCCTCGTCGGACCGGTGGTGCGGGCGACTCTGGCCGGCGACGAATTGCTCGACCCGACGGCGCGTCGCGAGCTGCGGGCCGTCGGGGGCTACCTCGCGGTCGTCGTCGTGTCGCTCTCCGTCATCTCGGGGTTCCTGGCGATCAGGACCTTGCCGCAGTTCCTGAAGATCATCGACGACATGGGCACGACGCGCCCCCGGATCCTCGTGTCGTGGTTGTCGTTCATGGAGGTTCTCGGCGGTTGGCTCTGGGTGCCGGCCTGCCTCGCGGCGGTGGTCGCGGTGGGGGCGTGCTCCGCGACGGGGCGGAGCCTCGTCACCCGCCCCTTCTCGAGACCGCGACGCGTCACGGCCGCCCTCGACGCGCTCGCGGTCGCCGAGGCGGGCGGCAGGCCGGTGGACGAGGCGGCCGTCGTGCTCGCCGAGTGTCAGAGCGACCCCGTCCTGGCGGCCATGCTCGCGCGGGTGCCGGGGCCCGAGCCCCGGGGCGGGCGGCTGTGTGCCGCGGGACTCGTCGATGCAAGGCAGGGTGCGGCGCTCGACGCCCCGGCCGCCGACACATCGGCCGTGCTGCACGCCGCCGCCGCCGCGCGACGGTTCCAGTCCAACCGCCGACGGCTCGTCCTCTGTCGCATGCTCGGGCCGGTCATGGCACTGGCCGTCGGTGTCTTCGTGCTGTTCCAGGCGCTCGCCGTCTTCGTCCCGCTCGTGAACATCATCCATGCACTCTCCTGACCACGCACGTCGTCCGCGGCGTCACGGCGGCCGTCGTGGGTTCACAACGCTCGAGGTGGTCGCGGCGGCCGGACTCGTGAGCGCCGGGCTCGTGTCGATCGTGCCGCTCTTCGTGCGGCAGGCCCGGCTCCTCGCCCAGACGCGATGCGAGCGGCTGGCACTGGAGGAACTCGCGAATCAGGCCGAGCGGCTGGCCGCCGTCGCGCCGGACGACCTCGCGAGGCATCTCGCGGACCTCACGGTCTCGCCGGCAGTATCGCGCGTCGTATCGAACGCGCGGCTCGGCGCGACCCGCGACGACTCGCCGTTCGGCACGCGGGTGGTGCTCTCGCTCTCGTGGGACGCACCCGGTCGAGACGAGCGGCCGCTCACGCTCGCCACCTGGATCGTGCCGGCGTCCGCAGCCGGAGAGGTGCGGCCGTGATGCGTCATGCCGCCCAATCTCGCCGACGCGGATTCGCCCGTCGGGGGGCATCGCTCATCGAATTGCTCGCCGCGCTCACGGCGTCGTCGGTCGTGATGGCGACGGCCGTCGGTCTCGTGCATCGCAGCTACTCACTCGAGTGCCGGTCGCGCCGGACGATCTCGGGCGAACGCACGGCGTTGGGGCTCGCCCGGGCCTTCCGCGCCGACGTCCACGGCGCCGGTGCTGCGCGGTGTGCCGTCGCCCCCGATGCCCCCTGGCTCGTCGAGATCGAGGGGGCATCGGTCCGGGTCACCTACGCGGCCACCGTCCACGGCCTCGAACGGGTCGCGCGGCCGGTCGACGGCCCGCCGATGCGCGAGCTCTACCCGTTCCCGCAAGGCACCTCGTGGCGCGCGAGCCGCGACGGCAGGATCGTCTCGCTTTCCGCCATTCCCCCCGCCATCGGTGCGGGCGGGCCGCCGATCGTCGTCGAGGTCGTCGCGGCGCTCGGACCCGATGCGATCGCGGCCGGAGGCGAGACGCCATGACACGGGGCCTCATGGGGCGGAACGGGCGAGCGGTGTCATCGCCACCGCCGGGTCCGCGCACCGACCGGTCGCCACGTGCCGCGGATCGCCGGGGCGGCGTGACGGTGCTCGCCCTCGTCGCGCTCGCCGTGGCCGCGGCGATCGCGACGACGATGCTGCGCTCCGCCCTGCTCGCCCGACGCGGCCTGCGTGCGGAGCACGACCTGCGCCAGGTCGAGCGGCTGCTGGTCGCCGCCGCCGACCGGACTCTCGCGCGCCACCTCGACGGCGAGCCGGTCGCCTGGCGGCAGGACCTCGCTCCGGGAGACGTCGCCGGCTCGGGCTCGGCCCGGCTCACGGTCACGCTCACATCCGCACCCGTGCCTGCCGTGGCGATCGTCGTCGAGTATCCGCTCGAGGGTCCGCTCACGATCCGCCGCTCGCGCACCGTCGTCCTTCCGACCAGGTCCGTGTCCAGCCCCGAGGAACCCCGGCCATGAATCATCCCGTCTCGTCGCCTCCCTCCGCGTTCCGTGTCGCCGTCGAAGACCGTCCCGGTTTTACGCTCATCGAACTGCTCGTCGTGATCGCGATCATCGCGGTGCTCATCGGGCTGCTCCTGCCCGCAGTGCAGAGCGCGCGGGAGGCGGCACGTCGCTGCGCCTGCTCGAACAACGTGGCGCAGATCGGGCTCGCCCTCCACGGTCACGAGTTCGCGCACGAGGCCTTTCCCGCCGGCGTGAGCGGCGACGCCGGTCCGATCCGGAGCGTGCCCGAGGGACGTCACGTGGGGTGGATCGTCCGGATGCTGCCCTTCATCGAGCAGCAGGCGATCGCCCGGCACATCGATCTCGACGCTGGCGTGTACGACGCGTCGAACGCGGCGGTGCGTGCCGTCAGGATTCCCTTCCTCGTCTGCCCGTCGTCGCCGACGCAGCCGTTGCAACACGCGGATGCCGGACCGGGGGTGGCCGTGTCGAGCTACGCGGGCTGTCATCACGACGTCGAGGCCCCGATCGACGTCGACAATCACGGCATGCTCTACCTCGACAGCCACGTCCGGTTCGGCGACGTGCTCGACGGCTCGACCAACACGCTCCTCGTCGCCGAACGGCGCGGGAGCGCGGGCGACCTCGGCTGGATGTCGGGCACGCGGGCCACGCTGCGCGGCACCGTGCCGCTCGTGCCACGCTCTCGGGAGGCACGCGGCGATGAACCGGCTCCGGAGGATCCGCTCGTCGTCGGCGGCTTCGGGAGCGACCACGCCTCCGGCATCGTGGTGGCTGCCATGGGGGATGGTGCGGTGCGGTTTCTGTCGCCGGGCATCTCCCCCGCGCTCCTGCGGCAGCTGGGCCATCGCGACGACGGCGAGCTGCCGGAGGCCGAGTGACCGGTGGTACGATGCGACCGGGGATGCGCGAGGCCGGGGGGAGGGGCCATGACCGAGGTGACGGATGTGGGGCAGAGGCCGGTCGGTGACCGGACGAGGGCGCTGCACCCGGAGGAGTTCGCCGCGCACGCCGCCGCGCAGCGGCCCCGGGTGCTGCGATTCGCCGCGGCATTCCTCGGCGACCGGCACCTCGCCGAGGACGTGGTGCAGGAGGCGCTCGGTCGGCTCTTCGAGCACCGCGACCGGTATCCGCTGCACGAACTCTTCGGGCCGTACCTCGTGAAGACCGTGGCGCGGCTCGCGATCGATCAGCGCCGGGCAAGGCGGGCGCGGCACGCCCAGCTCGAACGGGTGCGGTCGAGTCCGCCGCTCCTGCCGCCGTCGCCGGAAGCGATGGTCGAGCGCGACGAGGTGGCCGACCGCGTGACGCTGGCCGTCGCGGCCCTTCCCGAACGCGAGCGCGCCTGCTTCCTCCTGACGGTGTGCGAAGGCCTGAGCTATCGGGAGACCGCCGACGCGCTCGCGCTCACCTACGCGGAGGTGAACAACGCGATCTATCGGGCCCGCACGGCGCTGCGGTCGAGCCTGGCGGCCGTCGTGGAGGTGGAGCGATGAGCCGTCTCGACGGGGAAGTGGCCCGGGACATCGGGCTCTGGCTGGCGGGCGAGGCGACCGACGGAGTGGTCGGCCGCGCCGTGAAGGCGCTCGAGACGAGCCCGGAGGCCCGCGACGCCATGGCCGCGCAGGTGGCCATCGAGGACGTCGTGCGCGCCTGGTACGGCGGCCTGCCGCTGCCCCCCCCGCCGCCCCAGGTGGTCGCATGCCGCCGCCGGCGGGCGATCGTGTCGACGTGGCTGGCGGCGGTGGCGGCCGGCATCGCGGTGCTCATGCTCGCCCATGGCGACGGCAGGCCGATGGAGCGCGCCCTCGACGTCACCGCCTCGTGGCTGACGGCCGGGCCGAGGCGTCCGGTCGACGCGTCGTCATGGTGGCAGCTGCGCCGAGACGCCGACGGCAGGTGACCGGCAGGCCGTCGGGAGAGACCTGCCGGCGAACCCCGTCGCGACGGGGCTCCGCCGATCAAGGAGCGGATCGGAGATCGGTGCAGCACCGGATCAGCGGGCGGCAAAAGTCTCCTCGGTCCGGCCGCCATGGCCGCTCGCTCGGGAAGCGTTCGCCGACCCCCTTCGCCTCGTGTGCCCTGCCTGCACGGTCACCGCGACGCGTCATCCGCATGAGGTTTAGTCGGCGATCAGTCCCACGGGCGCGAACCGCTCGACGTCGAAGAGCCCCATCGGGCCGAGCTTGAGCGCGGGGATGACGAGCAGGGCCATGAACGAGAGCGTCATGAAGGGGGCCGCGAGCCGCGAGCCGAGTCCCTTGGCGAAGGCGTCGATCGCGGTGTACGCCGCCGCCACCTCCGGACCCGGGCGATCCGACATGAGGCCCGCGATCTCGAGCGGCAGCACGCGCTCGCCCGTCGGCCCGACCGCGGCGAGTCCGCCCCGGGCCGCGATCACGAGATTCACCGCACGGGCCAGTGCCCGCGGATTCGTGCCGACCGCCACGACGTTGTGCGAATCGTGCGACACGCTCGACGCGATCGCCCCGTCGCGCAGCCCGAACGACCGCACGAGCGCGACCGCCGGGGGGCGGTCGTCGTAGCGGTCCACCAGCGCGATCGAGAGCACGTCCGCCTCGGGATCGGCGACCACATAGCCCTCCTCGACCCGCGCCGGCACCGTCACGCAGCCGGTCACGAGCTGGCCGTCGCGGGCCTCGATCACGCGCACCCTGCGGCCCTCCGCCTCAGGGAGCCGGATCCTGAAGTCGTCCGGCGTCTTCGGCGTCGCCTCGAACCGATTGGGTTTGGCCGACGGGCGGCGCGGCCACGTCGGCACGCCGTCGGCGGCGGCGAGCCGGCCGGAGACGAACACGCGCCGCACCCGCATCCGCTCGAGGTCGTCCACCTCGAGGAAGTCGGCCCGATCACCCGGCTGCAGCAGGCCGACCGGCAGCGCGTAGTGCCGCACGGGGTTGACGCATGCCGCCTGGAGCACGTCGAAGAGCCCGCTGCCACGGGCCAGTGCCCGCCGGACGAGCACGTCGACATGACCGACGGCCAGTCGATCCGGATGCAGATCGTCGCTGCAGAGCATGCACATGTCGGGACGTTCGTCGATCAGGGGCGCGAGGGCGTCGAAGTTCCGCGCGGCCGACCCCTCGCGGATGAGGATCTTCATGCCGAGGGCGACCTTCTCCCGTGCCTCGACGAGCGTGACGCACTCGTGGTCGGTGGTGATGCCGGCGGCCACGTAGGCCTCGAGGGCGGCGCCGCGCAGGCCCGGTGCGTGGCCATCCACCGGCTTGCTGCGGGCCGTCGCCGCGGCGATCTTCGCGAGCACCTCGGGATCGCGGGCGACCACACCGGGATAGTTCATCACCTCCGCGAGCGACCCGATGGCGGGACGGTCGAGCAGGGCGGCCACGCCGTCGGCGGCGATCGTCGCACCCGACCGGTCGAACCGCGTCGCCGGCACGCACGAGGGGGCGCCGAAGTGGAATGTGAAGGGGGAGTCGGCGGCGTCGTCGAGCATGAAGTCGACGCCGGGGATGCCGAGGACGTTGGCGATCTCGTGGGGGTCCGACACGGTGGCGACCGTGCCGTGGGCCACCGCCAGGCGGGCGAACTCGTGGGGCGGCAGGAGCGAACTCTCGACATGCACGTGGGCATCGACGAAGCCCGGCAGCAGCCAGGTCGCATGCGCGGACGCGTCCCACGTGATGTCCGTGATCCGGCCGTGCGTCACGGCGAGCGTGGCCGGCCGGACGCGCCGCGCGATCGGATCGACGAGGTTGCCCGAGATCCGAAACGGCTCGCCACGTTCGTGGTCTGTCTCGTGCATCCCTCGAATGTAGCGACTCGGTCGAACGCGGTCCCACGACGGTCATCCGGCACGATGGGAACGGACGCGACACGTCGATGACGCGCGGCCGCACGACCCGAGTCGCTCAGCTCCCGAGCGGGTGGTCCTGGCGGCAGTCGGGGTCGCGCGGCACCTCGGCGCCGACCGCGTCGACCGGGTGCGTGAAGAGGTAGCGCCACACCGGCTCGTAGCGAGGCGTGCCGTCGTGAGATTGCGGCGAGGAGCGGCCGGGCGTCACGGCGCCGTGCGCGCGGTTCGCGTCACCGCCCACGTCGGCGGCTGAGACGAGCCGGCGGGTGTTCGAGTAGGGAGGCGCGGCCGCGTCGACATCGACGATCGGGCCGAACCGTGCGAGCCCGAGCAGTTCCCACGAGCGGCAGTAGTGGTCGCCGCTCCAGCCGCCGTCGAGCACGTGCGAGAAGCCGAAGAACCGCTCGGGCGGCGTCGCCGAAGGCTGGGACTGCCAGTCCTGGTCCTGGTCGCGCGGGCCGCAGAGCATCACGACACGATCGACCTTCACGTCCTGCGCGAAGCGGGCGGCCGTCGTCGCGCCGTGCGAGGCGCCGGCGACGCACACCTTCGACCAGTCGATTCCCGACCCGTCGGCGGCGAGGAACTGCGACCACTTGCCCTCGGGATGCTCGTGGGCGAGCCACTCGACGAAGCGACGCGTGCGCTCGGCCATGCCGTCGGGAAACGGGATGTCCACCTGCGGGCTCACGTCCCGACCGGTCGCCGCCTCCAGTCGCACCAGCCCGCGGGCCAGCCGGTCGGTCGGCTTCACGACGGCGAACCATCCGTTCGCATAGTGCGGCTGCACGGCATGGAGTCCGTAGGCGTTGAGCCGCTGGAAGAGCGCGTCGTTGTAGCCCATGAGCCAGACGACGAG
>CAIWZS010000394.1 GCA_903917235.1 uncultured Planctomycetaceae bacterium
CGGCGTGCTCGACGACATCATCGCCTCCAAGCTGATCGCGCCACCACGGCCTCGCCGGCGGCGCGAGCGTGCCGTGAGTTCCCGCGCGATCTTCTACCAGGCCGGCATCTGACCGGCCGTCTCCGCCACGCGCCGGATGCGAACCGCGAGGGGAGACCCACGCGCCATCCGCGGGCGACGCTCGCCCTTTGGCAGCGGTTCGCGCGATCGCGTACATTCCCGCTCGGGTGGCGCGACGATCAGCGGACCGTCCCGTCCGCACCCGCCCCTTCTTCGGAGTCGTGTGGCATGCGGATCGCCGAGCCCCCCGTGTCGAACCCCCGCACGTCCGCCGGGCCCGCGCACTGGCACGCGCTCGCCGATCGCGTGCTCGCCGGCGGCCAGGTCGATCGTGACGAGGCGCTGTCGATCCTCCGTTCCTCCGACATCGACCTGCTCGACGTCCTCGGTGCGGCGTGGCGGGTCCGGCATCGGCACTTCGGCACGACCGTGCAGTTCTTCTTTCTCATGAACGCCAAGAGCGGGCTCTGCCCCGAGGACTGCGGCTACTGCTCGCAGTCGAAGGTGTCGGAGGCGGAGATTCCGCGCTACAACCTGCTCTCCGAGCCGCGGCTCCTCGAGGCCGCTCGCGAGGCCGCCGAGCGTCAATCGAAGACGTTCTGCATCGTCATTTCGGCCCGTGGCCCGACCCAGCGGGAGATCGACTTCGTCTGTTCCGTGACGCCCCGGATCAAGCGCGAGTTCGGGCTGAACATCTGCGCCTGCCTCGGTCTCCTGACCCCCGCCCAGGCGAGGCAGCTGGCCGCTGCGGGAGTCGACAAGGTCAACCACAACCTGAACACGAGCGAGCGATACTACGGTGAGATCTGCACGACGCACGGCTACGCCGACCGGGTGGCGACGCTCGAGGCGTGTCGGGCGGCGGGACTGTCGCTCTGCAGCGGCGGCATCATGGGAATGGGGGAGACGCACGAGGACCTCGTCGACATGGCGCTGGAACTGCGTGGCATGCAGGTCGAGTCGATCCCCCTCAACTTTCTCAACGCGATCGACGGCACCCCGCTCCAGGGCACGAGCCGTCTCACCCCCCGCGATTGCCTGCGCGGGCTCGCCATGATGCGGCTCGTCAACCCGGCAGCGGAGATCCGGATCGCCGGTGGACGGGAGCTGCACCTCCGCAGCATGCAGCCGCTCGGCCTTTACGCCGCAAACTCGATCTTCGTCGGGGACTATCTCACGACGAAGGGTCAGCTGCCGGAGGCCGACGAGCGGATGATCGAGGATCTCGGTTTCACCGTGACCCGCGGCCGTGAATCGGCCCCGCCTCCGCCCGCGGTCGAGTGCCCCTGAAGTCTCACGCCCCGGCCTCGCCGAGGCTCTGCAGAAGCTCGGCCATCTCGCCCGCCGCATGCGTCTCACCCTGCGCCCGGGCGGCCTCGATTCCCTCCCGCAGGGCCTGCCTCGCCTCGCCGATGCGCCCCCGCTTCACGAGATGGCGCGCCGCCATGTGCAGCGCGGGCACGTAGGGCACCGGCAGGCGAGCCAGGTCCTCGAGGATCGACAGCCCGGCCTCCCAGGCCCCCTCGGACTCGAGTTCGAGCGCGAGGCTGTATCGCAGGAACACGTCGGCGGGATCCTCCGCGAGGAGCGCCTCGATTTTCTCGCGTCGCGAGCGACTCACGGAGAACCTCCTTCGGCCGCCGGCCCGGCGGGACCACCGTCGAGTCCGGACTCGGTCCGTCGGTCACGGGTTTCATCGGCGGGGAGATCGAGCCGCTCGACCGATCCGGCGCTCGCTTCGCCACCGACGCCGCGACTGAGCACCACGACGCGTTCCGTCGGCGCCGCGAGCGCACGGAATGCCGATCGCCCCAGCACGAGTTCGGGCCTGATTTCCTGCCTCCCGTTTCGCAGCGTCGCATGGAGCCGCCAGAGGCCCGCGTCACCGGCCGCGTCGTTCCCGGCGACCCAGAGGGCGGTGCCCTCCGGCGCGAACGAGATGTCGTGCAGGCCCGCCAGCCCGGTCGGCAGCCGAAGCACGCAGCGGCCGGTGTGATCGTGGTACGAGACGACGACACCCGACGCGGTGTCGCGCTCGACGAGCACGAGTTCATCCCGCGGACCGACGGCGACGGCAATGGGCCTGACCCCGCCAGCGATGACGGGGCAGGATCGGCTCGTCAACGGGCCGACCCGCACGCCGGCGAGGGGCGCGCGCAGCACCGGCGCGAGCGGCGAAGGCAGCCCGGAGACCGCAATCCAGTCGCGGCCCCTGCCGACCGCGACATCCACCTCGAGATCGGCGCCCCCGGTCGCCACGCCCAGGGAAAGGGACTGGAGCGGGCGATCCGCGGCTGCCGGCTGATCCGGCGCCAGCCGCCACGTCCTCAGCTGCCAGCCATCGCCTTCACGGCACACCGCCGCGATCACGCTCGAGTCGATCACGGCGATCGCCACGGGGCGGGGCACGCCCGGCCCCGGCGCCGTCACGACCTGCCGCGCGCGCCCCGGCGTGAACGGATCGACCATGTGCACCGCACCGTCGGTCCCGTCGAGACCGAAGACGGCCTGGCCGTTGGTCGCCGTCGCGAGCCGCGTGATCGTCGATGGTCCATCGATCGGCGTCGTCGCGACGTCGGCCGCCCCGATGTCAGCCGCCCCGACGACCGCACCCACGGCGACGAACGCCAGCGCTCGTGCGGCACCGGCAGGGCTCATTCCGTCACCGCCGGAAGGCCGCGGGCCGTCTCCCACGCGGCGATCCGCTCGGCATGACGCAGTGAAAGCCCGATGTCATCGAGACCCTCGAGCAGGCATTGGCGGCGGAACGGGTCGATCGAAAACGCACGGGTGAAGCCGGCCTCGTCCGTGATCCGCCCCGCCTCCAGATCGACGTGCAGACGATAGGCTCCCGCGGAGGCGACCGCGGAGGCGGCC
>CAIWZS010000395.1 GCA_903917235.1 uncultured Planctomycetaceae bacterium
CGGCCACCGCTTCAATGCCGCCGACGCCACCCGGATCATCCTCGGTCGTCCACCGACCCGCCTGGCACCACTGCGGTTCGCCCGGTCTTTCTTCCCGATCTCGCGCCCGGGTTTCGCATGATCACCAACCCCCTCGGCTTCGGCGCTCGTGCCTCCGTGAGCGCCCGGATGCGGCACGGCTGGTCGAAGGCGCTTCAGCTCGCCCCGGACCTCTATCCCGGAGTGGGTGGCAAGCGATTTCGCGCGGCGCTCGTGCAGTGGGCGTACCAATTCGCCGGCGGCACCGGCCGCGGCCCCGAGCCGGTGATCGACGCCGTCGAGATGCTCCATGCCGGGTCGCTGGTGATCGACGATTTCGAGGATGGCTCGTGGACGCGGCGGGGACAGCCGGCATTGCACCGGGTCATCGGCTCGGCGCGGGCCGTCAACGCCGGCAACTGGATGTACTTCCGGGCCCTCGAACTCGCCGGCCTGGCCTACGACGACCCGGGGCGTTCGGCAAGGCTGCTGCAGCGGTTCATCGAGGTGGCCCGCCAGTGCCACGAGGGGCAGGCGATCGATCTCGCGACGCGGGTGGACGACGTGACGCCCCGTCAGGCGCAGGCCACCGCGATGGCGATCTCGCGGTGGAAGACGGGGCGTCTGGTATCGCTCGCGGCCTGGTGTGGAGCCCACGCCGCGGGGGGCGATGCGGACGTGCTACGGGCCGTCTCCGGCTTCGGCTGCCGGGTCGGCATCTGCCTGCAGATGCGGAACGACCTCGATGAATTGACCGCGCTGGTCGCGGGAGCGGATCGCTGCGATGACCTGCGCAACCGGCGCGTGACCTGGCCCTGGGCGTGGGCCGCGATCGAATTGGATGCCGACGGATTCGCCCTGATGCAGCGGCGCCTGAGGCAGCTGCCGCAGCAACCCGCCGCCATCCGTCCGTTCGCCCGGGACCTGCTGCATGTCATCCAGGGTCGCGCCGCTGCCGCGATCGCGACTCGGCTCGACCGGGCCATCGACCGGCTGACGACGGCGACCGGTGCCGATCGCGGCATCGGCCCGCTCGCCGAGGTGACGGACGCCCTGCGGGTGGCCGACGCAGCGGCGGTGCAGGTGACGCCGTGAGCTCCGCGACGATGCAGGCACAACGGCCGCTCCGGCCGACGACGGTGCCGGGGCGGCGGGCCGCCGTCATCGGCAGTGGCTTCGGCGGCCTGGCGTCGGCGATTCGCCTGCAGTCGATGGGGTTCGACACCGTCTGCTACGAGGCCCACGACCAGCCCGGCGGGCGCGCGAGCGTCCACGTGGACGCCGGCTATGTCTTCGATGCAGGGCCGACGGTGATCACGGCGCCCCACTGCCTGGAGGAACTGTTCGAGCTGTCGGGACGACGGCTGTCGGACTACGTGCGACTCCTGCCGGTGAGCCCTCTCTACCGTCTGCACTGGAGCGACGGGGTGTCGTTCGATTACGTCGCTGACGAGCAGGGGCTGATCGAGCAGGTGCGTCGGGTCAATCCCGGGGACGTCGAGGGCTACCGCCGGTTCGCGGACTTCACGCGTCGGGTGTTCGCCAAGGGATACGAGGATCTCGGGGCCGTTCCATTCCTCAGTTTCACCGACATGATCAGGGCCGCTCCGGCACTCGCGCGGCTGCGTGCCGATCGGAGCGTGTACGCGACCGTCTCACGGTTCATCAAGGACGAGCACCTGCGGCAGGCCTTCAGCTTCCATCCGTTGCTCGTCGGAGGCAATCCGCTGGACACGAGCTGCGTCTACACCCTGATTCATTGGATCGAGCGGAAGTGGGGCGTGTTCTTCCCGGAAGGGGGCACCGGCGCCCTGGTCCGCGGGCTCGTGCGGCTCTTCACGGACATCGGCGGCACCCTCAGGCTGGATGCCGCCGTTGAGCGGGTCACGGTGCAGACCACGGACGGCGCGACGAAGCACGTCGTCACCGCGGCCGGACACCCTCCCGAGGCCTTCGACGTCGTCGTGTCGAACGCCGACGTCCATCACACCTATGCGAAGCTGTACCGCGGCACTCCGGGGGCAGCGCGACGGCAGCGGCGACTCGAGCGGATGACGTGGTCGATGTCCCTCTTCGTGCTCTATTTCGGCACGAACCGCCGGTATCCGAACCTCGCCCACCACACCATCCTCTTCGGGCCGCGATTCCAGGGGCTGCTGCGGGACATCTTCCGTGGCCATCGCCTCCCGGAGGACTTCAGCCTCTACCTGCATGCTCCGACGGTCACCGACCCCGGCATGGCCCCGCCGGGAGGCGAGTCGTTCTACGTGCTCAGCCCCGTGCCGCACCTCGGCAACGCCGAGATCGACTGGGACGCGGTGGCACCCGGTTACGGCGATGCGATTCTCGAATCGTTGGAACCGCACGTGCCGGGCGTCCGCGAGGCGATCGTCACACGTCGTCACTTCACGCCGGCCGATTTCGCCGCGAGGTTTTCGGCGCACCATGGTTCGGCCTTCTCGGTGGCACCGAAGCTGTCGCAGACGGCGTATTTCCGCCCCCACAACCGCGACCCGGACATCCCGGGACTGTATCTCGCCGGGGCGGGCACGCACCCCGGCGCCGGGGTGCCCGGGGTCGTCAACTCCGCCAAGGCAACCTGCGATACGATCGCGGCCGACTACCATGTCGCGGTCGATTGACGGCGTACGGCCAGGGCCCCGCTCGGTCGCTCCGGAAGAAGGCCGGATGGCAGATGGCTCTCGGGACCCGGCCGGACCATCGGCAGGGCGTGGTGCCGGCGACTCGATCCGGCGGCACAGTCGATCCTTCTCGTTCGCCAGCCGGCTCTTGCCCACCGGCAAACGGCAGGCCGTCGAACAGCTCTATGCGTGGTGCCGCTGGTGCGATGACGGCGTCGACACCGCCTCGACACCGGAACACGCCGCTGCGTTTCTTGACCAGGCCGCCCACGACCTGCGGCTGATTGTCGCGGGTGGCGTTCCGACCGCGATCGAGAGTCGCTGGCTCGCATCGCTGGTCCGGCAGTACGGTCTGCCCATCGAGGCGGCCGGGGCGCTGCTCGAGGGGATGCGAACCGATCTCGTGCCGGTGGCCGACCTCGACGAGGACGACCTGCTGCGGTACTGCTTCCGGGTCGCGGGCGCGGTCGGCGTGCTCATGTGCCCGATCCTCGGGCTCGAGGACCGCCGCTTCCTGCCCCATGCCGCGGCGCTCGGCATGGGCATGCAGCTCACCAACATCGCCCGCGACGTCGCGGAAGACTGGCGCCGCTCGCGCTGTTATCTGCCGGTCGACTGGACCGGTGGCCTGCGCCCGGGCAGTGCGCCACCGGACGAAGGCGGCGTCCGGCGCGGCGTCGAAGGGATTCTCGGGCTGGCCGACGGCTACTACCTGGCGGGTGAGGCCGGCATTCCCGCTTTGGACCGTGGTGCCCGCGTGGCCGTGCGGACCGCGGCGCGGGTGTATCATGCCATCGGTATCGAGATCAGGAGGCGACGCTTCCGGGTCCTCGAGCGACGGGCACGCGTCTCGACGGGTGCGAAACTGCGTCTCTTCGTGAGCGCGCTGCTCACGTC
>CAIWZS010000396.1 GCA_903917235.1 uncultured Planctomycetaceae bacterium
ACGATCTCCCGGGCCATCGACGCGATCGACGCGGCGATGTCGAAGCAGCTCGCGGCCGTCATGCACCACGAGCAGTTCCAGAAACTCGAGAGCGCGTGGCGGGGCCTGCACTATCTCGTGATGAACTCGGAGACGGGGGCCCAGCTCAAGATCCGCGTGATGAACATCACGAAGCGGGAGCTCTTCAAGGATCTCGAGAAGGCCGTCGAGTTCGACCAGAGCCAGACCTTCAAGAAGATCTACGAGGCCGAGTTCGGCTCCCCCGGTGGAGAGCCGTACGGCGCGCTCATCGGGGACTACGAGTTCACGGCACACCCCGAGGACGTGGACCTGCTCTCCAAGATGTCGCAGGTGTCGGCGGCCGGCTTCTGCCCGTTCCTGTCGGCGGCCAGCCCGAAGCTCCTCGGCCTCGAAAGCTTCACCGAGCTGTCGAAGCCCCGAGACCTCGAGAAGATCTTCCTCGACGAGACGTACGTGAAGTGGCGGAGTTTCCGCGACTCCGACGATGCCCGTTTCGTGACGCTCACCATGCCGCGGTGCCTGTCGCGGCTGCCCTACGGGAAGGCCACCAAGGCGGTCGAGGAATTCGGCTTCGAGGAGGTGGAACTCGACGAGAAGGGGGAGGCGAAGCCGGTGCCGCACGAGAACTACGCCTGGATGAGCACCGCGTACGTGCTCGGGGCGCGGCTCACGGACGCCTTTGCGAAGTATGGCTGGTGCACCGCGATCCGCGGCGCCGAGAACGGCGGCAAGGTCGAGGGGCTTCCCGCCCATGTGTTCACCGCCGACGATGGCGACAAGGCGCTCCAGTGCCCGACGGAGATCGCGATCACGGATCGCCGCGAGGCGGAGCTGTCGAAGCTCGGCTTCCTGCCGCTGTGCCACTACAAGAACACGGACTACGCCGTGTTCTTCGGTTCGCAGACGACGCAGAAGCCGAAGAAGTACGATCGGCCCGAGGCCACGGCGAATGCGGCCATTTCCGCGCGGCTGCCCTACATGATGGCCACGGGTCGCATCGCCCACTTCCTCAAGGTCATCGCCCGGGACAAGATCGGTTCCTTCATGGAGCGGCAGGACTGCGAGGAGTGGCTCAAGCGGTGGATCGCCAACTACGTGACGACCGATCCGCATCCTTCGGACGACATGAAGGCGCGTTACCCCCTGGCAGAGGCCGCGATCAAGGTCGAGGAGATCCCGGGTGCGCCCGGCAGCTACAACGCCGTGGCGTGGCTGCGTCCGTGGCTGCAGCTCGAGGAGCTCACGACGAGCATGCGGATGGTCGCCAAGATTCCGTCGTTCGCGAAGGGGGGCTGATCCGACGCGTGGATGGATCCGCGCGGGAGGCGGCCGATCATCGCGATCGTGGGGTTGAGGGCCGGGGAACGTCCGCATGCCATCCTCCTCGGTCCATGACGGCTCCTCGGACGGCCGGCTGAGCGAGGTGTCCGTCGCCGCGATGCCGGTGGAGGCCACCTCCACGGCGCAGCCCCGCTTCGACGTGGGCCGCCTGCTCGTGGCCGCGTCCACCGGCCAGACCGCCGTCGCGTCGCTTCTTTCGGCCACCGATCGAAGGCAGACGCTCCTCTGCTGGGCGGCGCTGCGGGTCGGCGCCGGCGAGAAGCTTTCGCGCGGGGAGCTGCAGGTGCGGCTCGGCGACGACATCGGGGCGATCGACGCGGCCCTCGGCCGGCAGCTCGACGCCGTGCTGCACCACGCGTCGTTCCAGAAGCTCGAGTCGGCATGGCGCGGCTTGCGCTGGCTCGTCGAGGAGGCGGCCGACGCCGACGGCACGAGCGATCGTCAGGGCAGGATCCAGATTCGTGTCCTGCCCGTCACGAAGCGGGAGTTGCTCCGCGACCGCGAGCATGCGGTGGAGTTCGACCGCTCGTCCCTCTGGCGCAAGGTGTACGAGGAGGAGTTCGGCACCGCCGGTGGCACGCCGTTCGGCCTCCTGCTCGCCGACTACGCGTTCGGGAACGGCGTCGACGACGTCAACCTGCTCACCGGCCTGGCGGAGGTCGCGACCGCGGCCTTCTGCCCGCTCCTGGCCAACCCCGCGCCCGGCCTCCTGGGAATCGATTCGCACGCGGACATCAACGCCTTCCTCGACGTCGAGCGGTATCAGACCGGACCCGCCTTCGTGAAGTGGCGGGCCCTGCGGCAGCGGCCTGAAAGCCGTTTCGTCGGGCTCCCGCTCCCCGGGGTGCTCGGTCGACTGCCCTACGACGGCTGGGTGCGGCCGGGCGCGGTGGCGTCGGGCAGCGAGGGCTCGTGGGCCGACCGCGGCTTTCCCTACCGCGAGACGGTGGACGGGCCCGGTCGCGGGGCGCGGCTCTGGATCGGCGGCATCTGGCCCCTGGCGGCGGTGATCCTGCGGGAGTTCGCCGCGAGCGGCTGGTTCGCCGACATCCGCGGTGGATCGAGAGGATTCGACGGAGGGGGCGTGGTCCGCAATCTTCCCGTGGACGGGTTCGACGGGTTCGCGGCCGGCGACGCCGTCCGTGGTCCGGCCGAGGTCGAGATCATGGAGGACGTGCAGGCCCAGCTGGAGAACGTGGGTCTCGTGCCGCTCTGCTCGGGAGCCGCCGACGGCCGCGCCGTCTTCCTCTCGAACATGTCGCTGCACAAGCCGGAGACGTTCGATCGTCCGATCGCCACGGCCAACGCCCGCATCTCCGCGATGCTTCAATACGTGCTGTGCGTGTCGCGATTCGCCCACTACCTCAAGGTGATGGCCCGGGACAAGGTGGGCGGATTCACGGAGCCCGAGGAACTGGAGCGCTACCTCAACGACTGGGTGAATCGCTACGTGACGCCCGACGATCAGGCCTCCGCCGAGGTGCGGGCGAAACTTCCGCTCCGGGCGGCACACGTGGAGGTGCGCGAGGAGGCGGGCACCGCCGGCGCGTTCAAGATGATCATGTGGCTGCAGCCGCACTTCCAGCTCGAGCAACTCGATGCCACCCTGAAGCTCGTCTCCACCGTGGTGCGCAGCGAGACGAAATGACGAACCGCGCCGGGTCGGCGGACGATCCACGCGCATGGCCCGATCACCGAACCCCAGGAGTTCCCATGAAGACCCCCCATGAATGCCTGAAGGAAGGACACCTCCGCGAGGCGCTCGACGCGGCGCAGGCGACGGTCCGGTCGAGCCCCTCCGACCTCGAGGCGCGCTGGCTGCTCGCGGAGCTGCTCGTGCTCAACGGCGAAATCGAGCGGGCGGACCAGCAGTTCGACACGCTCATGAACCTGGAGCCCAGGGCCGCGGTGACCGCGGCGCCGATCCGCCAGCTGCTCCGTGCCGAGACGGCGCGGCGGGATTTCTTTTCGGCCGGTCGCGTGCCCGAGCTCATCGACGGCGTCGACGACGGGATTCGGGCGAGGCTCGAAGCCTTCGTGCTCGCCCGGGCCGGGGATCGCTCCGCCGCCGGAGCGGCAGTCGCTGCCGCCGAGACGAGCCGCCCCGCCCTGTCCGGCACGCTCGACGGCAGGGCCTTCGGCGACTTCCGCGATCTCGACGACATCACCGCCGGCGTGTTCGAGGTGCTCACCCGTACGGGCAAGTACTACTGGATCCCGATGGCCCGGGTGGAGCGCGTGGAGTTCTCGCCGCCGGAGCGGCCGCTCGACCTCCTGTGGCGGCCGGCCAGGATGGTCGTCAAGGACGCCTTCGATGCGGAGGTGCACCTGCCGGCGGTCTATGGCACCGTGGCCGAGCAGGACGACGCGCTGCGGCTCGGCCGCCGGACCGACTGGCTCGGGGACGAGGGGGAGGCGGTCGTCGGCGTCGGCCGGAGGACGTTCGTGCTCGACGGCGAGGAGCCGGTCGACATGATGGCGATCGGCACGCTGACGCTCGCCGGGAGCCCGACGCCGTGAGCCGTTTTCCCGCGGAACGGGACGAGGTGCTGCCGAGCGTGCTCGACAGGCTGCTCGACGACCAGCCCGACGAGTCGCAGGAGCCCCGCTGGCGCGAGGCGACGGCGATCCGCGTGGTGAAGGCGAGCCTCTGCCGTGATCTGCAGAATCTGCTCAACACGCGGCGACCCCTCGGCGTGGTGCCGGAGCATTACGAGTTCCTGCCGTCTTCGCTGCTCAACTACGGTCTGCCCGATCTCCAGAGCCTCGAGGTCCGCGAGGATCACGACCTCGAGGGTCTCAGCCGGAGGATCGCCGATCTCGTCAGGGCGTTCGAGCCGCGGCTCGAGCAGGTGCGGGTGGCGGCCAATGTCGCCGACGGCGACCGTCGGCCGATCGACCGCAGGCTGCGGTTCACGATCGAGGCCGTGCTGGTGGTGGAGCCGCTTCGCGAGGCGATCACGATGATCAGCGAGCTCGACGTGGCGGCGGGCGACTTCAGCGTCGGGGTCGGGACATGAGCGACGATCTCCTCCCGTGGTACGAGCGCGAGTTGTCCCTCCTCAAGGATGCGGCGGCACGATTCGCCTCGCAGCATCCGAAGATCGCGGCGCGGCTGAACCTCGGCAGCGACACGGTCGCCGATCCGCACGTCGAGCGGCTGCTGCAGGGTGTCGCCTTCCTCAACGCGCGGCTGCACAAGCGGCTCGACGACGACTATCCGGAATTGACCGGCGGCCTCCTCGACCTGCTCTATCCCCACTACCTGCGTCCGACGCCCTCGATGTCGATCGTCGAGATGCAGCTCGACGGCAAGCAGGCGGCGCTCATCGACGGCCACGCCGTGCCGCGGGGTACCGCGATCGACACCGAACCCGCGGACGGGGAGCCGTGCCGATTCCGCACCTGCTTCGACCTGCGGCTCTGGCCCATGTCGATCGCGGACGCGAGGCTCGCCGGGCCGCCCTTCCGCCTGCCGCTGGTGCCGCCCGTCGCGACCGCGGCGGTGCTCGACGTCGTGCTCGAGAGCTTCCAGGCGCAGGCACGCATCGGCGAGATGCCCCTGGGGAGCATCCGGCTGTACCTGAATACGGGAGCCGGCACGCTCCTCTTCAAGCTCTACGAATACCTGCTCACCCGCTGCATCGGCGTCATCGTGTCCGCGGGCCCCACGGACCCGCGGCCGGTGCTGCTGCCGGGCGACCGGGTCGTGCCGGCGGGCTTCGAGCGCGTCGAATCCGCGATCCCGGACGACCCGCGGTCGTTTCCGGGCTATCGCCTGCTCTCGGAGTTCTTCGCGCTGCCCCAGAAGTTCATGTTCGTGGATCTCCTGGGGCTCACGCCGGCGGTGCTCGCCTCGATCGGGCCCCGCATGCACCTGTCGTTCCTCCTGTCGGCGACGGACCGCGAACTCGAGCGGGTCGTGGGCACGTCCGCCGTCCGCATCGGCTGCACGCCGATCGTCAACCTCTTCGAACAACGCCTCGATCCGGTGCGCATCTCGGGCACCCGCACCGACTATCCGGTCATTCCCGACGCCCGTCGGCCCCGGGGCGTGGAGATCCACTCGATCGAGTCGGTGCTGGCGAGCGGGCCCGGTGAGCGTCCGGTGCGGGTGTCGCCGATCTACGCGGCGGGGGCCGCGACGGCGTCCGGTGACGACGTCCGGCGGCGGCTGCGGTGGTCGGCGGTGCGGCGGCTCGTGGAGGACGAGCGACCGGACGGCGGCTTCGACCGTGCCGGCGACACCTGGATCTCCCTGCTCGACGAACGCGGTGGTCCGGCCGACGTGTCGAACCTGGTGCTCCACATCCGCGCCGTCTGCACCAACCGCAACATGCCCGACAGGCTCCCCTTCGCCGTGGGTCGCCCGCGGCTGCATCTGGAGGACGGCCAGGGGCCGGTCGAACGCATCTCGTGCCTCGTGCGTCCGACGAAGGCCCTGCGGCACCGCGCGGGGCGCGGGGATGCCTGGAGGATCGTCTCCCACCTGTCGCTCAACCACCTGTCGCTCGTCGACTCGGGGGACGGGCGGGCCGCGGCGGCGCTCCGCGACATCCTCGCGCTCTACCTCCACGACGATCTCGAGGACTTCGCGCAGAAGCAGCGCTGGATCCAGGGCATCGTGGGCGTCAGGGGCCGGCGGGTGGCGGCACGCGTGGGGGGCGACTACGGCGGGGTGGCACAGGGGATCGAAGTGACGCTCCAGCTCGACGAGGAGCGGTTCAGCGATCACACGGCCTACCTGTTCGCGAGCGTCGTCGAGCGATTCCTGGGCGCGTGGGTGTCGATCAATTCGTTCAGCCGGATGGTGGCGACGAGCCGCCAGCAGGAGAGCCGTCGGGAGCAGTGGAGATGGCCGCCGAGAGCGGGAAACCGGACGCTGGTGTGAATCCGCTGGTGGCCGACATCCTCGCCGCCCCCCAGCGATTCGAGTTCTTCCAGGCCGTCCGCGTGATCGACGATGCCACGTGGCGCCGGCTGGCCAACGTGGCGTCCCCGCCTTCGATGGCCCGACGGGATGACGACGTCGGCGAGCCCAACCGGCCGGCGGCCCTCGTCGCACGGGGTGGCGGCCAGCTCGTGCGGCTGCATTCCGCCATCGTCTTCGGCTTTCCCGGTGGGGCGATCGTCTCCGCGACGAGCCTGGACGAGGACGGCCTGGAGGTGATCGAGTGCGACGTCGCCTGCTTCGGCCTCGTGGGCCCCGGCGGCGTGCTGCCCCGCCACTACACCACGCTGGTCGCGGAGCGGCTCAGGCGATTCCGCGACCGCACGCTCCGCGACTTCCTCGACGTGCTCGAGAACCGGTCGCTCTGGCTGCTCTTCAACGCGTGGACCAAGTATCGGCAGATTCCCCTGATCGAGCGGACGAGGCTGCGCGGTTCGGCCACGCCCTGGGACGACGGTGCCGCGGCCCCGCGGGATCCGGTCACGGCGTCGGTGGCGTGCCTCACCGGCCTCGGCACGCGCGGGCTTCCGGATCGACTCGCCGTCGCCGACGAGACGGTGTTCCACTACGCCGGTCACTACGCCCACCATCCGCGGTCGGCCGACGCGCTCGAGCAGATGCTCACCGACGCCTTCGGCCTGCCGATCGGCGTCGAGCAGTTCGTGGGGCGGTGGCTCGAGCTCGAGCCGCAGGATCAGACGCGCCTCGCGTCGCGCGACGAGCTGGAGGGGCGCAACGCACGGCTCGGGGAGAGCGCCATCGCCGGCGCCCGGGTCTGGAACGTGCAGTCGGTCATCGAACTGGTGGCCGGTCCGCTCACGCTCGCGCAGTTTCTCACGCTCCTGCCCGGGGCGCAGTGGCTCCGTCAGATCGGCGACACCGCGCGGCTCTACGTGGGCCTCGCCCTCGACATCCGCGTCCGCCCGCTGCTGGCCGCCGCGAGCGTTCCCGGCACCTTTCTCACCGCCGTGGGGGACGCCGCCACCGGCCATCCTCCCGCCCGCCTCGGGTGGACCACCTGGCTCGTGACCGGGGCATCCGCCGTCGACCGTGCCGACGCGGCGTTCACGGTGCCCTGACGCGGCGGTGCGTCCGGCGCCGGAGGCCCGTCCTCAGCCGAGGTAAATCCGCTTGCCGTCGATGGTCACGTCGTCGTCGGCGAGTTCCGTGATGCGTCCGGCCTTGAGGTCGTAGTCGCCCTCGACGTGGGCACGCACGCGGCCCGCCCGCTGGTGCACCGCACCGGAGACCCACTGCGTCAGGTCGGTGAGCCGCTCGAACAGGTGCCGGGCCGTGAACTGGAGTTTCTCCGCCACGATGTCCACCAGCCCGCTCTTGATGAAGACGCCGTCGCGGGCGAGGAGGTCGATCCGGCCGCGCGGTGCCGCCAGTTCGATGTCCCCGGGTGCCACGAACGTGGTGGTGCCGGTTCCCTCGAGCAGGCCGATCACGTACCAGGCGTCGTCACGGCCGATCGCGAGCACCTCGTCGCCGACGACGGGCGCGTAACTCTGCGCGACCGCCAGGCGGGCCGTGGCCTTCGTCCCGCCGTCGAGATCGAGCACCACCCGTCGTCCCTCGACCGCGACGATCCGGGCCGGTCCGAGGCGGGTCTTGTCTCCGGAGCCCGGGGGTGTCTCCAGGAGCTCGTGCACGGCGAGGTGGGCATTGGTGAACGCGGACTCGATCGCCATGCCAGGCACCCCGTGACGCACCGTCCGGCATCAGGAGCCGACGGTATAGGACTCCTGCACCTTGCCCTTGGACGCACCAGCGGCGTCGAACTTGTTCACGGTGAGCGTGATCTTGTGGAACCGAAACTCGACGGTGTCGGTCGGTGCCAGCGCGCCGTCGGCGGCGTCGTCCAACGCGTCGCCGATCCCGTAGGCCGAGACGTTGACGTCCTCGAGTTCGCACTCGAACGTCACCCGCGGCTTGCCGGCGATCGTCGTCGTGACGTGGATCTGCACCTTCGGCAGCTTCCTGCCGTCGATGCACGCCTTGAACGATTTCACCGACGATGGATCGATGAACTTGTGGACGGCCACCGCGTCGCACGACACGCTGCCGACCGCCTTGTCGGACGAGATGAA
>CAIWZS010000397.1 GCA_903917235.1 uncultured Planctomycetaceae bacterium
CCGCGCGAGGGTCGCAATGATGTCCCGTGTCGGGCGACCACCGAGTGCGTAGAACCGGTCTTCGTCGAACGCCATGCCGTGGCGCTGTGTCACCTGGAGCCATGCCCGGTAGTGGGCCGGCATGGTGTCGGCGAGCGTGCCGTCGCAGTCGAAGAGGATCGCGTCGTGGTGGTGGAGGTGGCGGGACATGCGAAGGTGCGGCGAGGGGCAAAAGGTCTGCGAAGGCGGACGACGGGGTCGCCAACCGCTCGGTTTCGGCCCCCGGGGGGAGGGCCGATCATCCGGCTCCGGGCGGTCCATGCGCTCGGCCGCTGGTTCTCCCAGTTTGCCGAAATCGCCTACGGGTCACCACGACCGTGAGGCTCGTGCCGGAAAGGGGGACTTTTCTGATGTTCCGGCGTGGTGAAGGTCGATCACCTGTCCTGAGATTGCCACTTGGACGACGTGGACCACCGCCTGCGCCGGGCTCCGACCCGGTCATCCGCCAGAGCCGTCCCAGGAACGCCGACAGCCATGGTTCGCACGACCTCGAAGACTCTGCCGAGACTCGCCAGAACGGCAGCGTGCCTGCTCGCCGCAGCCTCTCCGGCAGCCGCCTTCGGGCAGGCGGGCGGCACGGGAGTGGCCCAGGGCGTCGTCGGTCAGGCGGTCACGCTGTTCCAGCAGAGCAACGCGAGCGGTCCGGGCTATCTGTACCTGGGAGCCACCGGTGCGGATCGCGGACTCGGCTACGAAGGCAGCTTCTACACGCTCGGCGGATTCGTACCCCTGGTCGAGGATGGCTGGGGCGGTGTCTGGAACGTCGACACGCGCAATAGCCTCTCCGACTACGGTGGGTTCTTCAGCAACCTCGGCGCCGTGCGGAAGCAGTTCGTCGGCGGCGCCATCGCCGGACTCGGCGTGTACTGGGACTACGACGGCGACCAGAACCAGTACGTCACCTCGTCGGCCATCGCGGATGAACTTGGCACCGCGTTCAATCAGGTCGGCGTGAGTGGCGAACTGCTCACCGACTGGGGGAGCGGCCGTGTCAACGGCTACTTCCCGGTCGGCTCTACCGAGTTCAACCAGGGGACCACGAATTGCCCGTTCTTCGGCCATGAGTTCCTGGTCGTCCCCGGTTTCTATGGTGCCCTGACGGGGTTCGACGGAGAGATCGGCGCCTACATTCCCGGCCTCTCCGACTGGGCCGGCATGATCAGCGTGGGCGGCTACTCGTTTGGGGCGAGCAATCTGCCGGCCTTCGGGGGCGTTTTCACGCGCCTCGACATGACGTTCCTCAACAACTGGGACTTCCAGATCCAGGCGAACAACGACCCCTTCTTCGACTGGACCGGCTTCGCGCGGCTGGTCTACCGGATGGGAGGCTCACGGCGGCGCAACGTGCCTGACCAGATGGAGCAGCCCATGCAGCGCAACATGCACATCGTGCGTGCCGCCCAGGATCGCGTGCGGGCGATCAACCCCGCGACGTTGAATCCCTACCATGTCATTCACGTCAACAACGCCGCCCCAGCCGGCGGCAATGGCACCGCGGCGAGCCCCTACAACAGCACCGTCGTGGCGAATGCGGATCCCGTGTGGGCCGGGAGCCAGCCCGACGCGATCATGTTCATCGACGCCGGCAACGGTACGTCCACCAACTACAACGGGCAGATCGAGGTCGCGAGCTACCAGCAGGTGCTCGGTGCCGGCGCGAACCACACGCTGCTGACGCAACGGGGGTATCGCACGTTCCGGTGTGGTCCTCCCGGCGACCTGCCGGTCCTGACGAACACCTCCGTGACGCCAGGAGCCGACGCCGCGATCCTGCTCTCGGGTAATGCTGCCCGGGTGGCCGGCCTGCGGATCGACGGTGCCACGGTCGGCATCCGTGCCAACGACGGTGTGAATCTGGTCACGATGCCGTCGTCGATCCAGAACGTCCAGATCACCGACAGCGCGACCGGAGTCGAGGTCGTGAATGTCAGCGGTGCACTCGACATGTCCAGTTCGTCGATCACCGGGGGAAACACCGCCATCCGCCTGATCAACGATTCCACGGCCGCGGGGACGCTCACCGGCAATGTGACCTTCAACAAGGTGACGATCTCCGACCCGACCGCCTCCGCGATCGTCGTCGGCACGGGCGCGGACGGGAGCGGTGGGGCTGCCAACGTATCCTTCGCGGGGCGGATCGATCAGACGGATGGCACCGACCGGCTGATCTCGGTGCGGAACACGACCGGAGGAGTGGTCTCGATCGGCGGCAACACCCGGGAGTTCCGCTCGATCCGGTCGACCGGAGGCCAGGGGATCCTCGTCGCCAACACCGCCGGGGACGTCGACATCGCCGACTTCACGTTTCTCGGATCCTCCGGGCCTGGAGACACGGGGGTCGTCGAGATCTCCAACACGGTCTTGGGCGCGGGTCGCGCCTCGATCCGGAATGGGCTCATCCGGGACGGCGTGGGGACGGCCGTCCATATCGTGAACTCACAGGCCATCCTCGAGCGAGTCAGCATGATCGACATGCTGAACAAGACCGGAGCCAGTTCTGCGGACACGGTCCGCCTCGGTCAGGGCGTCTACGTGCAGCAGAACGGCACGGACACGGTCACGACGGTCCGTTTCACGAACAACTTCGTGAGCAATGCGCAGAACACTCAAGCCAACGGGTTCCTCTTCGAGGCACCAGCCGGCACGCTCAACGCGACGCTCGATGGAAACACCGTCGGAAGTCTGGCACCGGTCGCCGACTCCCTGCGGATCCAGAACTCGACGCCCGGGCTCCCGAACGGCGTCGTCTACCTCGATGCCGGCAGCACGCGTCCGAATGGCTTCAACGCGGGAGCCGGGGCCGAACTCACGAACGGTGGTGGCGTGACGGACTTCAACATCGTCCAGGAATCGCAGGCCGACTTCACCCAGCTGAATGGCGGGACGGTGATCTACCTGCCGAACGCCGCCGGTTTCAACTTCAACTCGCCCGGCCCGATCCCACAGCCGTGACGACGGTGTCATGAAAACGACTCGAATCCATCGCGGAGCCACGGAAACCATGCGCGTCGGCGTGCATACAGCCGGGACATACGTGCGTCGGTGGCTGCTGTCGGGCCTCGCCATGCTCGGCGCCGCGTGCGCGGGGTCGGACCGCGCCTGGTCCCAGGATGAGCCGGGCGGCGTCGTCGGATCGGCCATCCAGAGGCTCGACGTGCTCGGGGACACGACGCCCGGGCTGTTCTACTACGGCGTCACCGGAGCGGACCGGGGCCTCG
>CAIWZS010000398.1 GCA_903917235.1 uncultured Planctomycetaceae bacterium
CCGACCGCCACGCGGCGACGGCCTCGCGGGCGGCCGCCTCACGGGCGGCGAGCGCGGCCGCTGCCTCGGCCGCAGCCTCGTCGGCCTTCGCCAGCGCGAGCGCCTGCTTCTCGTCGAGCAGCCGCAGCTTGGGCGTCGGCACGGAGGGCGTGAAGAACGAGTAGAGTCCCGCCTCGTCCACGTCGTCGAAGAACGAGAAGAGCCCGTAGTACTCGCGCTGCGACACGGGGTCGAACTTGTGATCGTGGCACCGGCAGCATTCGAGCGTGAGTCCGAGGAACGCGGTGCCGAACGTGGTCACCCGGTCATTGACGTAGGTGACTCGATACTCCTCCTCGACGCTTCCCCCCTCGCTCTCCTGCTGATGCAGGCGGTTGAACGCCGTCGCGAGAATCTGTTCGTCGGACGCGTGGGGCAGGAGGTCGCCGGCGACCTGCCAGGTGACGAAGTCGTCCCACGGCAGATTGCGATTGAACGCGGCGACGACCCAGTCGCGCCAGCGCCACATGGGTCGCTCACGATCGACCTGAAAGCCATAGCTGTCGGCGTAGCGCGCGAGGTCCAGCCAGTCGGCCGCCATGCGTTCGCCGTAGCGGGGACTGGCGAGCAGCCGCTCGAGCAGGCGCTCGTAGGCATCGGCCGTGTCATCGGCGACGAAGGCGGCCACCTCGGCGGGCGTCGGCGGCAGGCCGGTGATGTCGTGCGAGGCGCGGCGGATCAGCGTCGCGCGATCCGCCTCGGGCTGCAGCGCGAGCGACCGGTCGGCGAGTCGCGCCTCCACGAGTCGGTCGATCGGATGGGCTGAATCGCCCGCTGGCGTCGCCGGCAGGGTCGGCGCCGCGACGGGCATGAAGGCCCAGTGCGGCTCGTACGTCGCCCCCTCCGCGATCCATCGCCTCAGCACGTCGACCTGGTCCGGCGTGAGGTGGCCGAGTTTCGCCTCGGGCGGCGGCATGACCACGTCGGGGTCGGTGGACGTCACGCGGGCGAGGAGTTCGCTCGCGTTGACGTCCTGCGGCACGATCGCCCGCGAGCTGGATTCCAACTCGGCCGTCGCCTGTTCGAACACGTCGAGCCGTAGTCCCGCCTGGCGATTGGCCCCGTCCGGCCCGTGGCAGGCGAAGCACAGGTCGGAGAGGATCGGCCGGACATCGCGATTGAACGAGATCGACGCCGGCGGCTCGGCCGCGGGCGTCGCGGCGGAGGGTATGCCGATCATGCAGGTGAACGCCGCGATCCGTGCCCAGGACGTGCGATGAGCGTCGCGAGGGGGCCGGAAACACCGCGGATTCGTGGCGTGAAACATGCCCGAATTGTAGTCGCGTCAGCCGCGTAGGGGCATGGCGGTCGGCGCGGGATCGAGGCGTCATTCGCACGCCTGGAGGCGTGCGCCACAGAAAGCGGGTGGGCGACGTGGGGCCGAGCGCTCGTCGCCCTCAGAACCCGCGGCCGCCTCCGCCGCCGAAGCCGCCACCGGAGAAGCCCCCGCCTCCGCCCGAGAAGCCTCCGCCGCTGCCAAAGCCGGATCCTGCGCTCGAGCGCGGTGCCGACTGCATGGCCGTCGCCGTGACGGCACTCATGCGGGCGAGGTCGCCGGTGAGGTTCGTCGCGTGGAACGTGCGGATGGGGCCGGACCCGACGTACCACTGCGGCGGCTCGGTGCAGATCCCCTCGAACGCCTTCGCCCACCGCCCTTCGACGCCGAGTGCCATGGCGTAGGGCAGGTAGCGTTCGAAGAGATCGGGCGTGAGCGGCAGCGAGGCGAGCCGATGCGACTCCACGCGCGACACGAACTCCTCGAAACCGCGGATGGCCGCCCGCGTGTCCGCACCGCGTTTCGTGCGCGCGGGCATCGCCACGCCGAATCCCCCGATCGCGACGACCGTCACGATGCCCGACGCGATCGCCAGCGCGAGCCCCGCTCCCGACATGAGCGCCGGTGCGAGCACGCGGACCACGCCCGAGACAACAACGAAGAGCACACCGGCACCGATCGCGGCGCCGACATAGCCCGAGACCACCCGGTCCGGCCGCTCCCGGTAATGACCGTCGGCGACGAGCCGGTCGAAGATCGCGGAGCGGATGCCGGGCAGGTGCGTGTGAAATCGATCGCGCAGGTCGTCGCACGTGACGGTCCGCAGGACCGTACCGCTTGCGGCCGCGCCCTCAGACGGCGTGCCGGCCCCGGGAAACAACCCGGCGATGAGCCGCCGCTCCGATTCCGGGAGCCCGGCCTCGCCGGCCGGCACGCCGACGAGATCGAAGGCGTATTCCGGCCGCGACAGCCAGCCCGCCGGCGAGGTCTCGCGAATGCGGATGACGCCGCGCACGGCGAGGTCCACGAGCATCGCCATGAGGTCACGGGTGTCGGGGGTGTTGTCCACGAGCGTACCGACCTCGGCAGGCCCGAGGCCGGCAGGCGGCTCGTACTGCACGACCACCGGGCCGGTGGACGGATCGCGCCCCTTCGCGAGCCAGCGTCGCAGGAGCACGACACACGTCGCGAGCGGCACGAGCACGAGCATGCCCTGGAACGCAAGCGCGAGCAGGTTGTCCGCCACCCACGCCAGCCAGCGCTCGAGTGCGTCGGGCCGATGGATCACGCCGGGGTTCCACGCGATCGCGATCGTGAGCCCCTCGCGGATGCCGAGCGCCCGGTCCGCCTCGACCTCGACGACGTGGCGATCGCCTGCCGGTGGAGGCGACTCGACGGCTGGATCGAAGGCGTCGGCCGGCGCGTGACGCTCGCCGTCGATGCGGATCGTGGCGGCGCGCTCCGTCGAGCCGAAGGCGCCGGTGAACGCATTCGCGCGCACGTTGACCAATTCACGTGGGAGCGTGACGCGTGCCCTCGCGGTCCGGATCGGATAGGGCCACTCGTCGCCGGTGACGTTCCAGTACAACTCGTCGTGGTCGGGGAAGAAGCGGAGCCCGTTGCGCACCGTGTAGCGAATCACGATCGTACGAACGGCGTCCGCGGCGTTCGGAATGAAGATCTTGAGATCCTCGGCGTGGCCCTCACGAGACCGCTGCACCCGCAGCCGCTCGCCCGTGTCGCTCGTCACGCCCGCGAGGGAGAACCGCAGGAAGAAGCGGTCGCCACGCGGCGTGCGATACTCCACCGGGATGAGCCGATGGATGCCGTTCCATGCCCCGTCGAACCGCAGCCGGATCGTCTCCGTGACCTCCAGTGCGCCCGATGCAGCCACGTCGATCGCCACGTCGACGTCATCGATCGCGATCGATCGCGCGAGGGCGGCGCGTGACGCGAAACCGCCGGCGGCGATGACCAGACCGGCCAGGAGCGGGGCGATGCGATGGCCGCGAGCACTGCCGCGGAGACCACGCACTGGACCGACGGCCGCGGCGTTCATCGTTCGCCGAACCGCACGCTCGGCACCGCCCGCTCCGCGTCGCTGCCCAGTTCGAAGAAGTCACGGGCCTTCGCGCCGGCCGCCCCGGCGAGCAGGTTCCACGGGAACATCCGCACGGATGCGTTGAGGTCACGGACGGTCGCGTTGTAGTACCGCCGCGCGCCCTGGATCGCATCCTCGATCGTCGCGAGCTGCTGCTGCAGGTGCGTGAACTGGCTGCTGGCCTTGAGGTCGGGATAGGACTCGGCGAGCGCGAAGAGGCTCTTGAGCGCCCCGCTGAGGACGTTCTCGGCCGCGGCCGCGTCACCGGCCGTGGCCGCGCCCATCGCCTTGGCGCGGGCCGCGACGACCGCCTCGAGCGCCTCCTTTTCGTACCCGGCGTACCCCTTCACCGCCTCCACGACGTTGGGCACGAGGTCGTGACGACGCTTGAGCTGGACGTCGATGTCGCTCCAGGCGTTGTCGGCCCGGACGGTCATCGCCACGAGCTGGTTGTAGAGGGCGATCCCGCCGACGATGACGACGGCCCCGACGCCGATGGCGATCCAGAGCGGCGCAATCCCCTCGCCGGCAGCGAGCGGCAGCCCCGCATGGCCGACCAGCGGCAGGAGCGCCCAGAACTCGTTGGCGGTGACGGGCATGGACGGCTCTCCCCGAAAAGACCCCGAAAAACCACGCAGCCCGCGGCGCGGCCGGGCGTGCCGACCGGCTCGGGCCGTACCCAAGCCGGGTTGCCCGGTGTGCCGATAGGAAGAGTATCATTTTCGGGAGCGATGCCGGGGGTTGCCCGGCATGCCGGCCACCCCGCCTGTCGGAGGCGCCCATGTCCGTTTCGCGACCCCTGCGGACCGCCACTTCGGAATCCAAAGCGCCCTCGGCAGCGGTCTCGGCGACGCGGTGCCGCGGTCCCGTCTCGCGACGCTCGTTCCTCGAAATCGGCTCGATCGGCGCGACGGGGCTCGGTCTTGCCGATCTGCTGCGGTTCCGCTCGGCCTCGGCGGCATCGGCGGGCACGCCCGCCGACGACACCGCCGTGATCTTCATCTGGCTGCCCGGTGGGTTTCCGCACATGGAGACCTACGACATGAAGCCGGAGGCGCCCTCCGATTTCAGGGGCGAGTTCCGGCCCGTGGCGACGAACGTACCGGGCATCGAGGTCTCGGAACTCTTTCCGCTCCACACGCGGGTCGCGGACCGCTTCTCGCTCATCCGCTCGATCGCGCACGACTTCGCCGATCACGGTGGGGGCCACAAGCGCGTGATGACGGGACGCATCCCGAAGTCACCGGTCGAGTTTGTGAACGACGCGCCGGCGTGCCCTTCGGTCGTCGCGAAGATGCGCGAGGGGCGGGCGGGCGGCCTGCCCCACAACATCCTCATGCCGGATGACGGACGGCATGGTGTCGACGTCTTCTCGTTCGGTGCCGCGTATCTCGGCCAGACCTACACCCCGTTCATCGTCCCGGGCGACCCGAGCGCCGCGACCTTCCAGGTGAAGAACCTCTCGGTGACCGACGCGATGGCCACCCGCCTCGCCGACCGCCACACGCTCCTCGGCGGGATCGATCGGCTGCGCCGCGACCTCGACGCCTCCGGCGCGATGGACGCCATGGATGCCTTCAGCCAGAAGGCCTACTCGCTCCTCACGAGCCGGGCCGCGCGCGAGGCGTTCGACCTGTCGCGCGAGGACGCGGCGACGCGCGAGCGGTACGGCCACCACTCGTGGGGCCAGCGCACCCTGCTCGCGCGACGGCTCGTCGAGGCGGGCGCGAGCTTCGTGAGCGTGGTCCTCGAAAACCCGACGCCCGGCAAGCCGCTGCCGTTCGGCACGACCTACAACTGGGACTGCCACGCGGTGAACTGCCACGTCTTCAACGACTTCCGGTTCCGCGCGCCCTATTACGACCAGACGGTCACCGCGCTCATCGAGGACATCCACCGCCGCGGACTGAATCGGCGGGTGCTCGTCGTGGCGACCGGCGAGTTCGGACACACGCCGCGGATCAACTACCAGGTCGGCACGCAGACGGGCGTGCAGCAGCCGGGCCGCGACCACTGGCCGCGCGCGATGTCGGTGCTCGTCTCGGGAGGCGGCCTGCGGATGGGGCAGGTGGTCGGTGCGACGACGGCCAAGGGCGAGGACCCGAAGGATCGGCCGCTCACGCCCAACGACCTGTGGGCGACGATCTACCGCCACCTCGGCATCGACCCGAACCACGCCTTTCCGGACCACACCGGCCGCCCGATGCCGATCCTGCCGTTCGGCGAACCGATCCGCGAATTGATCGGCTGATCGGTCGCGATTCGGTCTTGCCAGGCCGAACCGTACGCTTACACTTACGAAAGGGTGGGGGAATTCGCGAAGCCGCGGCGGTCGGTACTCCGCTCCCCCATACGACATGCTCGAGACGCTGGAGGGACGTGCGATGGCTCATTGCGAATCCACTCGTTTTTCGTCGACCCGGAGGACGGGCTTCACGCTCGTCGAACTCCTCGTCGTCATCGCCATCATCGCCGTGCTGATCGGCCTGCTGCTGCCGGCGGTGCAGAGCGCCCGG
>CAIWZS010000399.1 GCA_903917235.1 uncultured Planctomycetaceae bacterium
CCGAAGCGGTGCAGGAAGGAGATGCCCCCGAGCCGCGGGCGGGGCGCACCAGGTGTTTCGGCATCAGGGGCCCCGCCTGACGCCGTGAGCAAGAGCCGCTCGATCTCGGTCAGGAAGATCTTCGTGAGCGCCGCGACGGCTAGGGGTCGGTCGGCAAGCATGCCCCGCAGCCGCTTCGGCACGGAAATCACCCACTGCCGCACCGGTACCGGCGGGATGACGTGATCGGCGAGGTGGGCGGCGGTCTGTGCCATGTGCGTTAGACTCGGGGTCCACCAATCAGGAGGATTTCCCATGCCAGTCGATCACATCCGCCGGTGCCGGCAGGCTCGGAGTCGGCGGCCGCGCCGCCGTGGCGTGGGCGTCGAGCGGCTCGAGCCGCGGTCGATGCTCGCCGGCCTCGCCGGCAGCGTGCGGCAGACGATCGACGTCGCCGATGTCGCCCCGGACAACCCCCTGGCCTTCAAGCCGCTGCCGGGCGTCACCGTGCAACTCGACGACGGCAGCCAGGTGGTGACCGACGCGAGCGGCCATTGGGCGTTCGCCGATGTGCCGGCCGGCCGACGGACCGTGTCGGTGCTGCCGCCGGCAGGGTATTTCGGGGCCAGCGAGCAGGCGCTCTCCTATGCCGTGCAGGTGGCCGACGCCGACGTCGCCGGGCTGAACTTCGCGCTCACCGAGCGGAACGAGGCGATCGTACAGAACCTGTTCGAGCTCGTCCTCCAGCGGCCGGCCTCCGCCGACGAGTTCACCGCGGCCGTGCTCCGCCTCGACGCCGGCCTACCCGTGTCGGGCGAACTCCGCCGGCTGCTCGGCTCGCAGGAGTTCCGCACCGTGGTGCAGCCGGTGGCGGGCTTCGTGCAGGCCATGTTCCCGGGCGTGCTCGAGATCGGGATGGTGCGGGCGAGCGGCCAGCAGCAGCGGCTCGGCATCCGCCAGGATGCCACGGTCCAGGGCATCATGACGTCGCAGGCGTTCGTGTCGACCCACGGCGACGTGAGCGGGCTGGCGAACGCCGACTACGTGCGGTTCCTCTACCGGGAGATGCTCTCCCGCGGCCCCTCGGCCCGCCAGCTCCGCACCGCCGTCTCGCGGCTCGAGCAGGGCACGACCCGCGGCCAGCTCGCCCTCGACCTCGCCCGGACGGCGGCCTTCCAGGATCGCCGGCAGCTCAACCGGGCCTGGCAGGGGGCGATCACCTACGTCGGCGTCCTCGGCCGCGAGGCCACCGTCGCGGAGGTCAACGCCTACAGCCGCAGCGGCGGCGGTGCCGTGCAACTGGCCAACCGGCTCGTCCGCTCGGGCGAGTTCCGCGACCTCGACGGCTACACGTCGACGACCATCTGGGACGTGATGTCGATGTCGATGTCGCTGGCGCCCTCCGTGGCGCCGCTCGACCGGCTGCAGCGCTATAACCCCGCCACCCGGAAGTTCGACCTCCCCATCACCGCCGGCTCCATCCCGAGCAGCTTCCTCGAGCCTCGCAACCTCTACGTCTATTGCCATGGCTGGTCGCCCGGCGACAGCCAGCAGGTGCTGCTCGGCTCCACGCCCGGCAACCCGCTGAAGTCGTGGAACGCGACGCCGCCGGTGCCCGAGTGGCTCTTCGAGGCGACGCCGGAGGTTTCGGTGGCCGGCCTCGCCCAATCGATCGTCGATGCCGATCCGACCGCGATCGTGCTCGCCTACAGCTGGATCGACCTGTCGGCCACCGCCGCCCTGACCGGTGAAGGCACCCTGGAGAGCATCGTCCGATCGCTCGCCTACGTGGGCCGGTCGGAGTCCCGCACGCAGTGGGCCGGCCTGATGCTGGCCGAGGCCCTCGAGCAGGCGATCGCGCCGACGTTCTACGGGGATTTCGGCAAGGGGCTCGTGCACATCCTCGGCCACAGCCACGGGGCGAAGGTGGCGACGGTGGCCACGCTCGAAATGGGCGACTTCTTCCCGGTCTCCCACCTGACGCTCTTCGACTCTCCCGAGACCGGGCCCATCAAGCAGCATCCGCTCATCAACCAGCTGCCGCTCGGCGTCCCGGGCATCGGCGGCGGCGAGAACTTCGTCTGGCGCTACCTTCAGGAACTGGAGGCGACCTCGGGCATCAGCCGGATTCCGGTGGATGGTCGGTCGCCGACGACCGGGACGTTCGTGGACAACTACTACTCGCAGACGGGCTTCGGCGTTCCGTTCGGTGGATACACCGGGCTGGGCGAGGTGGTCGACGTGCAGTTGCGGCCGGCCGAGCTCTACAACAATCCGTCCACGGGTATCCTCGGCGACCTCGGCGCCCTGTTCTCGTCGCACGACTACCCGCCGGCCTGGTACCCCCAGGCGAGCCTGCAGAACCCGGCCGGCCCCGCCAACACGCAAAACGGCCTCGCCTGGTCGCCCCTCGTGAATCCGCTGGCGCCCCTCGTGCTGGCGAGCACGTACGACCAGTTCCCGCAGTCGGGCACGGCGAGCCGCGGGGAGTTCGTCCGGCGGCAGTTTGAACTCGCCCCGGGCGGTGCGGCCGCGGCCGTACCCGTGACCTCGTTCCCGCTCGCCTACGGCGTCCAGCCGACGATCGGCGAGGTGACCGACACCGGCACGACGATGACCCTCGGCGTCGCCGCCGACACGCCCCTGTCGATCGCCACCGTCGCCTTCCAGCCCTTCGGGATGGACGCGACCGACAAGCCGATGGCCACGGGCCTCGAACTCGACGTCTCCTTCGCGGGCGTCGATCCGGGCGAGACGGTGCAACTGGTCGTCTCCGTGCACGGCACCGGCGCGCTCGACCTCGACACGGTCTTCGGCAACGTCTACGTCTCGAAGACCACGGGCCTGGTCACGATCCCCCTGCTGACGCTCGACGGCAACGCCTCCGGGCCGGGGCCGCGGATGGCGACCGTGAGCCTCGACGTGTTCCGCAACCAGACCCTCGTGCAGGGCGGGTTCGCGACCCCGGCCAACCCGGTTCCGCAGCTCGTCTTCAGCCTGATCGGCTCCCGCGGTGCGGAGGCCACGGCGACGGTGTCGCGGATGCGGCAGTTCGGCATGCCGACGACGCCCGCGACGTGAGCGGTCAGACCCGCAGGTGCCGGCCGGCCCAGCCGGGGCACAGGCGGGTGGCCGCGTCGCCCACGGCGTAGCAGGCGTAGTAGAGCGAGGCGATCGCCAGCGCCGCCGGCACGGCGAGCACGCCCAGGTTCACGCTCCGCCGGTGCCGGAGGATCCGCTTCCAGGCGCGGACCTGCATGCGGCCCGCCCGGCGGGCCGATTCGACCGCGCCGCCGCGGCCCAGCACCCGGTCGAAGAGCAGGTTGTCACGGCCCTAAGGATAGCCCGGTCAATGGCACTTCCGCACGCGTCGCCCCGGAGCCGTTTTCTGGGCCGGGGCTGCCTCGGGAGACCGGAGCAACCAGCTCACGAGCCACTCATCGGTCGATCGGGCTCCTTCCTCCCTGAAGTCGCGTTTTTCTCGTGTCGGCGCGGAGTCTCTCCGCGTCCGGCGGCCTCGGGGCTTTGTCGTGACCTCGCGTCCGGCCGCGGTCAGAGGCTGGTCGGTCGGCGAGCATGCCCCGCAGCCGCTTCGGCACGGAAATCACCCACTGCCGCACCGGTACCGGCGGGATGACGTGATCGGCGAGGTGGGCGGCGGTCTGTGCCATGTGGCGGCCGTTGCAGGACGGGCAGACACCCCGTCCCTTGCAGGAGAAAGCGACGACGAACCCTCTGCCGCAGCCTGTACAGAGAGCGCGGGCGCATCCGAAGCAGAGAATGCCGCATTCGAGATAGCCGCGGAGCTCCTCCTCGACGTAGCCCGGCACGGGCCTCTCGGCGGCATTCCGCCAGACGAGCCAACCCTCGAGGTTTTCGGAGACTTTCCTTGTGCAGCGGCGTCTTCTCGGGCCTGCGACGCTCGTAGCGGCGGGCGGGCCGCACCGATGCGAGCGACCTGGTGGTGTCCTTGAGCGCTGTGACGCCCTTCTCGCGGACGGTCTGTGCGGCGGGATGAGGGGGGCCCTGTCAGCTGAGCCGCTCGGGCTACGGGGACCCGGAGCCCGCCATGACCGGCCCCCTGCCGCACACATGGAATCTCAACCTGACCTCGAGTGTGGTGGCACGCGTCAGCACCGCTTCGTCATCGGAGGGGGGACGTACCTTTCGCACGGCGACCGACGGCTGCTCTTCGGTCTCGGCGACGACGCGCGCCCGCGGGCGGATGTGACGGTGACGTGGCCCGACGGCAGCGTCAGCCGCTGGCATCGACTCGCTGCGGGGCGCTACCATCGCCTGGAGCGGGACGATCCCGCCGCGGTCATGGAACGTCGCGCGGCGTCGCGCTGACCCTCGACCGGGCCTGGGCGGCGGCGTGACGCCACATGGCGGCCAGATCGTGCCTGCCCAGTTCCTCGCACGTGGCAGCGAGTTCGTCACGAACGGACGCATTCCAGGCGTCAGCATTGGCCTCGCGCCCCAGGGTGTTGAGACGCTCGAGGGCCGCCTGGATCGCCGCGCGCCGCGCGTGCGTGCGTGCCGCATCATCGGTCCTGCCGAGCCGCTCGCACGCGGTCGCGAGCGCCTGCAGGGTTGCGAGGTCGTGGGGATCGAGAGCCGCGGCGCGCTCGAGCGGCGCGACGGCTTCCTGCCACTGCCCCTGATCGACGAGAAGCCGACCCCGCAGTCCCAGGAGCCCGGGGTCCTCCGGGAATCGCTCCGCGGCCGCCGCGACCATCCGGAGCGCCGCCTCCGGCCCCTCGGTGATCCAGATCGCCTCGGCCCGGCACATCACGGTGGCGAGAGGCTCGGGGCCACCCGTCGTGTCGTCGGGGAGCTCGGCGAGGGCACCGGCCGCATCGCCGAGCGCGAGCAATTGCTCCGCCAGCTCGGCCCGGACCTCGGAGCGCGCGGCCGGTGCGAGTTCGCGGCCCAGCGCCTCGCGATACGACGAGACGGCACGTTCGTGGTGGTCGAGGTCGCGGCAGATGTGGCCGATCATCCGCCACGGTCGGCCGTCGTCCGGATCGAGCGCTGCGGCGTGCTCGAGATGGGTCACGGCCTGCATGAGCGATCCCTGGTCGTAGGCGACCGCCGCGAGTCCGCGGTGACCATCTGCGGCAGCCGGATCGAGCCGCACCGCCTCGGCGAAGCAGTCATAGGCGGCGGCCAGCCGCTGTGCCTCGAGCAGTGTCCGGCCCCGTGCGACCAGCGCACCGGCCGCGGCCCGAGGTTCCTCGGCTGGCGGCGACACGCGGCTGATCGTGGTCGTGGCCAACCAGAGCCCACAGGCCGCCGCGATCAGGCCGCCGGCGACCAGCCCCACGGGCGGGATGCCGATCGACGGGCGCGGCATGTCCTGGGCCATCCCTCGTCCGCTCCGAAGCCGTGGGCGCCCATCACGTGCGTGCGCACCGCGACGCGGTCCGCCGCGCGATCGTCACCACACGTACCACGGGTAGGGGGGCGTGCTCGTGAGCGTCGTGGTCGCCACCGCGGCGGTCGGATCGTCGATCCTGTGCACCTTCACCTGGCCGCTCGAGATGGAGTAGAGGTACTCGCCGATGCGGAGGCTCCGCTGCACGGAGCCGTCGTGGCTGATCTGGCCGAGGTTCTCGAAGCCATCCGCCGTGTCGAGGTTGACCCGGAAGACGACGAGGCCGGCACCCTGCTCCCAGCCGTAGCCCTGCTGGACAGGGATGGCGAGGATCCGCTGCTCCGCGAACCAGCTCACCGCATGGTGGTCCCACTCGGCCTCCGACCAGGATTCCCAGCCGGTGCCGGAGAAGGTGTAGGTCGCCGTGCGCTCGGGCTTGGCCGGATCGCCCACGTCGAACACCGAAAGCTGGAGTCCGCGCACCTGTCCCGTCGCGGGATCGACGTCGCGGCCGATGCCGAGCAGGTGCGTCGCATCGAGCGGATGGAGGTAGGACGAGTAGCCGGGCACCTTGAGCTGGCCGGCCACACGCGGGGCGGTGGGGTCGGCCAGATCGATGACGAACAGCGGGTCGATCTCGCGGAACGTGCTCACGTACCCGACGTCGCCGACGAAGCGGACCGAGTAGATCCGCTCACCCTTGGCCAGACCCGCGACGCTGCCGACCGTCCGCAGGTTGCCCCCTGCGGCCTCGAGCACGTACACGCCGCTCGAGGCCTCGTCGCCGAAGCCTCCGGTCGTCGCCACGCGGAGCAGGCCGTCGGCGCTCTCGTCGAGCGAAAACTGGTTGAGCGTGAGTCCCGGTACGGCCCCCATCGCCACGAGCGGGACATCCACCTGCTGAAGGTCGAACGCGTAGATGTTCGTCGTCGGATCGACGTCGGTCACGTCCCACCACGTGCCGAAGTTCGCCGCCGACACGTAGAGGGTCGACGTCGATGCCGAGACCTGCCCGGACACGCCGGTGACCGAGGTCACGGCATCGGGGCCGGCGACGTCGTCACTCACTTCGAACGACACCACCGACAGGATCGATTCATCGGTGGATGAGACGGGCGCATATGCCTTGCCGGGCACGACCATCGCGCCATCCGTCTCGGCGCCGGACGCATCGGTGACGCGGAATCGGGGCACCGCCGTCGAGGCCCAGGTCCGTTCGAGCCGGGCGCGATAGGCGGCCTCGTCCTCGTAGACGTAGCGGGTGCCGTCACCAGGATCGCCGATCCAGCCAGGCCGGGCGGCCGGCATCAGGGCGAGTGCCGGCACCTCGGAGCCGCCGTCAATCGTTGGGGTCGGCAGATCGAACGACGGCATCCCGTCGGTCGGTGGGGCATCGCTCGGCGGGATCGTGATGATCGCGGGCGCGGGGATGTCGAAGCTGTCCTGCGTGACGACGAGGACGCGGCCCTCGATGGAGCGCGAGTCGACGAGCCAGCCCTCCAGTCGCGTCGTCTCGAGGATCGCCGGGGCGGTGACGTTCGACACGTCGATCACGGTGACGATCACGCTCGGCTGCCACTGCCTGCCCCACCAGCCGAGCCGGGCATCGGTGGGTGACGAGTCGTCCGATACGGCATCCCAGGAGTTGTCCTGCGAGATCACCGTGAGCCTGCTGCCGCTCAGGTAGAGCGCCCGCTCCCAGCCCGGCGTGGCGAGGTGGCTCACGACGCCTGTCTCGGCGGCGGGCCACGCCTGCACGATGTCGATGCCGTCTCCCGCGAGGACGAAGAGATGCGAACCATTGGTCTTCACCATGTCGCCCTCGTCCACGCCGGCCACCTGGTTGTTCGTGCCGGAGAAGTCGCCGCTCTGTGCCGGTGCCGCGAGCGCGGGAGCGATCCGTTCGTCTCCCTGCAGGCCGTACATCACGACCGGCCACCGGCTCCATGGTGCGGCATCCTGGCCGAGCGAATCGCCCCAGCGCGCCAGCGCGGTGTCGATGTACCACGTCGCGAGCCGCGTCATGTCATCGACGCGGCTGAGTGGATTGGTCGTCTCGTTGCCGATGAGCTGCTCGCCGCCGGCGAGCCTCGCGCGATCGAAGCCGCGGCGACCGAAGTAGCTGTCGGTCCCGGCGCCCCCATCGAGCACGTTGCGCCCACCTCCCGCGCGGAGCGTGTCGTCGCCGCCCTGCCCGTAGAGCGCGTCGTTGTCCGCGCCGCCCGCCGCCGAGTCGTCCCCCTCGCCGCCGAAGAGCGAATCCCTGCCGGCTCCACCGAGCAGCGAGTCGGCGCCAGCGCCACCGAACATTCGGTCCGCCCCTTCGCCGCCCACGATCGAGTCGTCACCCGTACCACCGCTGAGGACCGTGCGGATGCGTTCGTTGCCGGGCACGTCGATCCGGATCGAATCGTCCCCCTCGCCGCCGAAGACGCGGATCACCCGGACCGTGCTCTCGAGCCGCGAGCCGACGACGACGCCGTTGACGACGGCGCGCAGCTGGCGGCCGTTGTCGGGATTGCGTTCGACGACGATCGTGTCATCCGGCTGCGTGGGGTCGCCATCGCCGGTGATCGTCCACGTGCCGCCGCTCCAGGTCGCCGAAAGCGCGAAGCGGCGCTCGAGCAGCTCGAACGCGGTCAGCCGACGTCCCTTGCGAGGGCCGCACGACCGACGCCGCGACCGGTGGCGAATGCGGGCCATGAGGCACCTGAGCGAGTGGTGTGACGCGTCTTCTTTGTGAAAACTAATTGCAAAATGGGGTCGAGGTCAAGCGATGGACACGCCATGATTTCCACGGGTTTGCGGGGCCGGCTTTTCGGCTCGAGGGCGCGGTCGGTCCCTTCACTCCGGCCA
>CAIWZS010000400.1 GCA_903917235.1 uncultured Planctomycetaceae bacterium
AGGAGGCCGCATTCGGTGAGCCGTCCCGTGCCGTCGTTGCGATACAGGAAGTTGGCCGTGGTGTCGTTGCCCACGTAGAGATCGCAGTCGCCGTCCAGATCGACGTCCGTGGCGACGACACCGAGCCCCTTGCCCCCGGGCACGAGTCCCAGACGCGTGCCCGCCTCGACGAAGCCCCCCGCGCCGTCGCCAAGGAACAGCCGGTCATCGACCGCCTCGAACTGCGCCGGCGGACAGACGTCGCGATGCCCCTGGATCTCGCACGGTGGGTCGTTGGTCGGACTCCAGTCGCAGTACCGCGTCTGGTAGAGATCGAGGTGACCGTCCCCGTCGACGTCGAGCCAGGCGCCGCTCGTCAGCCACCCGTCCGCCGCGATGCCATGCTCGGGTGACGGCACACTGCGAAACGTGCCGTCGCCGAGATTCTGCAGGAGCGCGACGCCCTCGTAGCCCGTGATGAGCAGATCGGAGAGGCCGTCGGCGTCGTAATCTCCGACGTTCACCCCATGCGCGTAGAAGGCTCGCCCGGGAACGCACGCCTCGGTCGCGACGGCTGCGAACCGGGCCGCGCCGTCATTCCGAAAGAGGCCGTCGGGCACCCCGCACGGCCGCACGGCATCGCCCTCGAAGTCGCCGCCTCCGACGGCAAGGATGTCGGCGTCACCGTCCGCGTCGTAATCGAACAGCCCGACCCCCGCACCGAGGCTTTCGAGAATCGTCAGGTGTCCGTGCTGCTGCCCGTTGACACTCGTGAAGACGAGGCCCGACTCGGCGGCCCGCTCCGCGAACATGAGCGGCGTCACCCCGTCCACGGTGTCGCGTGGTCGTACGTGCTCGTGCACGCCGACGGGCGGTGCCGGTGGCCGCGACGTGACCGGCCTCGTGCACGCACTGCACAGCGCCGTGCACGCGAGGAGCGGCAGAGCCCATGGGTGACGCACGCCCATGCCCGGAACCGACCCCGGCTCGATGCACCATGCGGGGGTCATGGCGTCGCCTCGGCCGCTGCGGATTCCGCAGCCACGCGGGCGGCGCCTCCGGCAGGCCGTCGTGACCCGGCAGCATCGTGCGCCTCGAGAAACGCGAGCGAGCGGGCATGTTTCGGATCGACGTCGAGCGCCCGGCGAAACCACTCGAGCCCCTCGTCGTGCGACTTCCAGTGGTACGTGAGGTCCCCGATCTCGGCGCGGATGTCGGCGTCCCACGGCTGCCGCGGCAGTTCCACGAGGAGGTGCCGGAGGCGCTCGAGCGGGTCCGCGGCCGCCTCGCGAAACGCGAGATGTTCCCGGGCGGCGTCACCGTCCCCCGCCAGACGCAGTGCGCGGCCGAGCGCGTAGCGCAGTTCCGCATCCTCGGGCCGGAGCGCCACGGCACGCGTGAGCCACTCGACCGCACGAGCCGCGTCACCGGCCGCCAGCTCGAGTCGGCCCGCGATATCGAGCGCCGTGACGTCGTCCGGCAGGCGCTCGATCACCGCGTCGAGCTCGCGGCGGGCGATGTCGACGTCGCCAAGCCGCACGAGACAGTCGCAGCGTCCCACGGCCGCCACGACGTCGGTGGGGTCGATCTCGAGCAGCGCCGTCCAGGCCGCGAGCGCCTGCTCGAACCGCAGCCGCTTCGAGAGCGCCTCGCCGAGGCCGCGCCACGCCTCGACATTCGTCCGATCGAGCGCGATCGCACGCCGGTAGGAGGCGGCCGCGTCGTCCCACTCGAGCTGGATCGAGTGGATGAGGCCGCGGAAGACGTGCGGCCCCGGGTCGTCGGGGTAATCGGCCTCCCACGCATCGAGCACCCGGCGGGCGTCGTCGAAGCGGATCCGCGCGAGTTCCGCGATGACGAACGCCCGGGAGATTTCCGGGCCGTCCGACCGGGGATCGTCGAAGAGGTCCACCCAGTGCGCCTGCATCTCCGCGACCTGGCCGGCCTGCGCCTGTGCCAGCCACTGTTCGCGTTCGAGCTCGGCCACCGGCCAGCCTGCGGTGTGCGCGGCCCGCAGACGCCGGCTCACCTCCGGAAAATCCTCCCGGCGGCGGGCCAGCCGGGCGGTCTGGAAGTGCACCTCGGCACGGCGCAGGCTCGTCGCGGCCGCGACGTCGAGCCAGCGGCCGGCGGCGTCGTGCCGCCGCGCGTCGAGCAGCCCGCGCACGCGGCTGAGTGCCACCTCGGGCAGGGCGACGAACACCACCGCGATGGCGCAGGCGGCGATCGCGACGACCCGTGCGGCACGTCCCTCGGTCCACCTGCGACGAGCCCGGGCCGGCATCCGCTCCTCCGATCGGCGAGTATCATGCGCGGGGGTGCGACCGACAAGCGAGGCCCTCGGCCGGCATCCGCGCACGCACCACGTCACGCAGGGCGAACCACACGAGCCATGATCGAACATGCACCCACCGGACCGTCCGCGCGGGCGGATCGCGACGCTCCTCCCGGCGGCATGCGCGCCGCCCCGATCGAACGGCTCGTGGACCTGCTCGATCCCTCGGCCAACGTGATCCTCAACATGACGGTGGCCGAGGCGGTCGAGCGGGTGGGGTCGGGCCGGCCCGAGGCGGTGCGCGGCATCCGCGGCCAGTTCGCCCTCGTGCACCGCCAGGGAAAGCGGGTGCGAATGGCCCGCTCGATCGGCCGGCCGCTTCGCTCCTTCATCGCGAAGAAGGCCTCCGGGCCGCTCCTTGTCACGGCCGACCGCATCGACGCGATCGCCGCGTTCCTCGAGGCCGAGGGGCTCGCCGACCAGTTCCACCCGTCGTACACGCGGATGGTCCCGGCCCATCACGTGCTCGAGCTGGCGCTCGTCGGGTGCCCCGACCCGAACCCGATCTGCACGAGGTTCTTCGCGCCACCGCGCGACCGCTGGCCGACGGACCTCGACGGCATCGGCGCCCGCTACATCGGGGCGCTGGCCGCGGAACTCGCCGCCTGGCTCGATGTCGTGGAGCCGCGCGAGCCGATCGGCGTGCTCTTCTCGGGCGGCATCGACAGCGGCGCCCTCCTGCTCGTGCTGCACCATCTCCTGCTCACGCGAGGCGAGGCCCCGACGCGGCTCAAGGCGTTCACGCTCTCGGTCGCCGCCGACGGTGCCGACCTGCGGCAGGCGCGCGAGTTTCTCCGGACGACGGGACTCGAGCTGTTCCTCGAGGCGATCGAGGTGTCACGCGACTCGATCGACGTGGCCGCGGCCGTCCGCACGATCGAGGATTACAAGCGGCTCGACGTCGAGGCGGCGGCCGCGACGCTCGCCCTCTGCCGCGGGATCCGCGAGCGGTATCCCGACTGGAAGTGGCTCGTGGACGGTGACGGGGGGGATGAGAACCTCAAGGACTATCCGATCGAGGACAACCCGGAACTCACGATCAAGAGCGTCCTCTCCAACCGGATGCTCTACCAGGAGGGCTGGGGCGTCGACGCGATCAAACACTCGCAAACCTATTCCGGCGGACAGAGCCGCGGCCACGTGCGCACCTACGCGCCGGGGGCCACGCTCGGCTTCCGCGGGTTCAGTCCCTACGCTTTGCCGAACGTCATCGAGATCGCGGAGGGCATTCCCTTCGTCGCGCTCACCGACTGGGACCATGAACGGCTCTACGCCCTCAAGGGCGAGGTCGTGTCCCGCGGCGTGCGCGCCGTCACCGGCCGCGAGATGCCGGTCTTCCCGAAGCGGCGGCTCCAGCAGGGGCTCACGGCCGGTGCGGCGGGTGACGGCCTGTTTCCGCACGACGCGGCGATCTACCGTCGGATCCACCAGGAATACTGGGAGGACCGCGCACGATCCACGCGCGGCTGACGGAACCACGCCCCCGAGGCCGCATTCGCACGCCTCCAGTGGCGCAAGCCTCCAGTGTCCCTCGCCTCCAGTGTCCCTCGCCTCCAGTGTCCCTCGCCTCCAGTGTCCCTCGCCTCCAGTGTCCCTCGCCTCCAGTGTCCCTCGCCTCCAG
>CAIWZS010000401.1 GCA_903917235.1 uncultured Planctomycetaceae bacterium
GACGTGCGCGACGCGCGGACCTTCGGCACGTCGCACGGGGCGCTGCTGCGACTGGCCCGCAACGCCGCGGCCGCGGCGGGCCAGCCGATCGACGTCGCGGAGTCACGGTACCGCGACGATACGATCTTCACGCTGAACGCGCCCGTGCCGATCGCGCCGGCGTGGTGCCTCACCGACGAACGCCTGATCGTCACGACCTCACCGCAGCTCCTGCGGACCCTGCTCGCTCGAAGGGTCGACGACGCAAGCCTCGCCGACGTCCCCGAGGTGCACTCGGTCATCGAACGTGGCCAGACCACGCTCGTCAGCTTCATGGATGCCTCGTCGCTCGTCTCCTCGGCGTGCGGCGTCTACGAAATGGCGACCCCGATGGCGCGCTCGGCGCTGGCCCAGCAGGGAATCGCCGTCGACCTGCCACCCCTCCCCGCCTCGTCGTCGATTCGACCGCACGCGCGCCCGGCCGTCTCGACGTGTCGCCACCTCGGGGCCGACGGGTTCATCGTGGACAGCGCCTCGACGGTGCCGCTCGGGCCGCTGTCGAGCGGCGGCCTCGTGGGGAGCGGTCCGGCCACCACCGGCGTCCTCGTCGGGCTCCTGCTGCCGGCGGTGCAGTCCGCCCGTGAGGCCGCCCGGCGGGCACAGGCGATGAACAGCTTCAAGCGAATCCTGCTCGCGATGCACACGCATGCCGACGCCATGAAGGGGTTTCCCTCGCAGGCGATCACGGACAAGGATGGGAAGCCGCTTTTGAGCTGGCGGGTCCGGATCCTGCCCTACCTCGAGGAAAACGATCTCTACCGGCAGTTTCACCTCGACGAACCATGGGACAGCCCGCACAACCTCGCGCTGCTCGACAGGATGCCGGCCGTCTACGCCAACCCGTCCGGACTCCCGGCGAGGGAGGGGCTGACGACGTTCCTCCTCCCGACCGGAGCGGGCACGCTGTTTCCCGAGCCGGGACGGTCGCCGCGCCTCGAGACCGTCGCCGACGGCACGAGCAACACCCTCGCGCTGGTCGAGGTCACGACCGACCTGGCCGTGCCCTGGACCAAGCCTGACGACATCGCCATCGACTTCGACGATCCGACGAAGCCGTTCAGGGGCGCGCGGCCGGGCGGGTTTCTCGCGGCCACGATGGACGGTGCCGTGCGGTTCATCACCGGATCCATCGACGACGCGACCCTCAGGGCGATGCTCACACCTGCCGGTGGCGAGACGGTCAGGGTTCCCTGATGGCGGGGGCACTCGGTGCGATGCGGACGTCGTCGCATCCCGCGAAACCTCGCGCGTGCGCGTGGCTTCGCGCCTCGCCGGCGCGGCGTTGATTCATTCCACCAGCCGCCAGATGGCCTGACGCAGGGTGGCCGGACCGGCGGCGGGCTTCTCGTACCAGACGGTCAGAAGCCTCCCGTCGGAGAGTTCGACGGTCGAGGGATAGCCGAGATCCCCCGAGGCCCCGTCGGCGGAGATCGTGAGCGGCTCTCCCCAGGTGCGGCCGTGATCGATGCTGACACGGGCCTGGTTCCCGAACGGGGCCCTTCGGTACCCGTAGGTCATGACGAGCCGCCCGTCGCGAAGACGGAGCAGGTGCGAAGGCAGCCCCCAGACGTCGATCGCCCGCGGGACGGTCCATGTCCGGCCACCGTCCGCCGACTCGCTCTGCAGCGTCTCGCCCTCGTCCGCGGCATTGTGGTTGCGAATCTGCACGACGATCCGCCCGTCTGCGGTCTCCACCGCATGCAGTTCGTGGTACCCGCGCTGCACCGCGTCCCCGGGCCGAGCGGGGATTTCCGCGAGCCATCGCCAGGTGAGCCCGTCGTCCGTCGACTCGCAGACGCCGATGCGGCCCGCGGAGGTCCAGAGTTCCTTCCCGGCGTAGAGCAGCCTGCCGTCCGCGAGCTGGATCGGGCCGTGCGGACTGTTGACGATGGTCGGCAGTCGCGCCGACCAGGTCGTCCCGCCGTCGGTGCTTCGCACGAGCCACGCGCCACGTTCGGCCCGCCGTCCGTCCGCATCGAGGCGGTCGTGCACGGCGAGCCAGCGCGGCCGCCGCGGATCGTCGGCTCCGAGCCGGCCGAGCGGCTCCTCGTAGGCCAGCGACGTGAAGGTGGTGACGAGGAGTGCTCCCGTCGCGGTCTCGACGACACCCGCATCACGGTCATCGATCGCGCCGTCGAGCAGCACGCGCGGCCATGTCCACGAGGCGCCCTCGTCCGTGGAGGTCATCGCCTGCACCTGGCCGAACGGGCAGACGTGGGCCTCCCGGCCGCCCGACCAGACCAGCCACAGGCGTCCATCCCCGCGGCGCGCCACCGTCGGCCAGCCCGCGTACGGCTCACCGGCGGGGAGAACCGTCGTCGTCTGCAGGATCTCGGCACGAGTGTGGCTCGACCGGGGCGTGCCGGGCTCGTCGCCGGGCGCACGGGCGACACAGACTCCCCACGACACGACGCACGCACCCGTCGCCACCCTCACCCACATCCGCACAACCTGCTCATGCCGGCCATGCCGGCCATGAAACCCGTTCATGATGCGTTCCTGTCCTGCGGCGATGCGGCCCCGGTCGGACCATCGATGGTGCGGTTCCCCGCGATGCCGCATGATACCGTCACCGGCCTCGGCCTCCGGGCAGGGGTCGAGCCGCCTCGAGGAGAGTGACGTGCCACGCGAATGCGAGCCGGGCGGGGTGGTGAGCGCCGCTTCCATACCCATTGTCGCCGTCGTCTCACTGGCGATGACCGTGAGCGCCTGCGCGGTCTGTGCTTCCCCTCCGCCCGAGCACCACGTCGCTCCTGGCGACGATCCCCAGGCGGCCGTCGACCGCGCGGCTCCGGGTGATCGCGTCGTCCTGCTGCCCGGCCTGCACGAGCGGCCGCTCGGCAGGCATCGATCGCTCATCTTCATCGACAAGTCGCTCGATCTCGAGATCGCCGCGGGAGCCACGCTGCGACTGGCGGCCGGCCAGACCGCCCTCGAGCCCGACCCCGAGATCACCACCGACCACAGCGCGAAGGCTATCGATGACCTCGAGGTGGGCGGCACCTACGACCTGTCGCAGGGACCCCTGCTCCTCACGATCACGATCGACGGCACTGGCGGCGGGCCGGACGACGGGGACGCGGACACGTTCTCCTGGGCTCGGGGCGTCTTCGGCAAGCCGGCTGCCGCCCACATTCCGATCACCGGAGACTGGCAGCCGCTCGATCATGGCATCACGGTGCGGTTCTCCTCGCGGCGTGGTCACAACCGGGGAGCATTCTGGTTCGTGTCGTACGACGGTCCGGCTTCGTACGGCGTGCGGGTGGGCCATGGTGTTCAGGCCGAGCCAGTCACGGACGTCCGGATCGGCGGCCGGGGCACGATCGACATGGCGAGCGGCGCGAACGCCCAGCCGAGCGAGATGGTGCGCGACATCTCGGCCTGCGTCCTCGTACACGGCCGCGTCCGCGGCGTGCTCGTCGAGGAACTGACCCTCGCCAACTCGATGCGGTCGGTGATGGTCTACGGCGAGCACACGGGGGCGTTCCTGCCGGGCGGAGGCACGCGCGGCGGCACCTCCTTCGACGCGGCATCGATCTCGATCCTCGGCACCCGCACGATCAACCCGGGCACCGCCGGCTATCCGTTCGGGGCCGCCTACCTGCTCGGCCACCCGTCCCACCGCGGCCAGCTCACCGATGTCCGCTGCAACTTCAACCTCATGGAGTCGGTCACGACGTCGCTCGAACCCAACTTCAACCTCTCGCGCTACGAGGTGGTCGGCAACCTGATCACGAGCCGCGGCGAGGCCGTCCACTGCTGGCGTCGTTCGGCCGACGGGATCGTCGTCGACAACGTGCGGCTCGACGACACGGCGGGGCGGCCCGTGGTGAGGGACAACTCCCCGTCGGGATGGGCGCGCTCGGAGCGGCTGCGCTTCGGCGGAAACATCAACCTCGTCAGCGATCCCATCGAGTCCTTCGGCACCTTCGCTCCGCTGCCCGACGGCCACGCGATCCTCGGCGGCACGACCGCGGGTGGCGCCCACTCCAGGCTCGACCTGCTCGCGGGCCCCGCGCCGCGACTGCCCACCGACGGGACGGGCCGACTGCGCGGCATCGTGGTCGCGCGCAGCGACGACGGCCGCGTCCATGCGGCCTTCCAGGTCACGTCACGCGTCGCGATGACCGGGAACGGGCCCACGCTCGACGACGTGGTCGTGCGGCCGGCGGGTGGAGCCCCCGACGGATTCGGTGTCGAACTGGACGAGGCGGCGGACGACGCGCCCGGAGGCCCGGCCACGCCACTTGTCCGCGTCGGAGTGCGGGGATCGGGTGGCGCCACGGTGCGCTGGCGGTGCCACCTCGCGATCGACGACTGACACGCGTCACGCGATCGCACGGCACCATCTGCCGGTGAACGACGACGCTGCGGGTGTTCGGGGCGCCGCAACCGGCTCACACAGGGCGACGCTCCGCCGCTCGGACTGCCGCTCCACGCTTCCGATCCACGCGGCGGAGCACTGCGGCGATCGAGGCCACGACGCCGAGCATGCAGACGCACCGCATGCCGCCTCCTGGTGGACCGGCGTACCACGCCCGCATGGCGTGCCCACCTGGTTCGGCGATCGTCAGGCGAATGAGTCCGTCCGGCCGACGGCTTGCATCGAGCGTCTCGGGGGCGACCTCGCGGCCATCGATCGTGACCCGCCAGCCGGGGAAGAGAAACTGGCGGACGACGATCGTGCACGGAGCGTCCGCCGTCACGTGCGCCCGGATGTCGTCGTCGGACGACATGGGATCGATGACGACGCGACCGCCTGCCTCGCATGCCACGACTGCGGCATCACCCCGCGGGGCGGTCGGCGGGTCGGTCACGCCTCTCGGGAGAAACTCATTCTGCAGCGCATAGACATCGAATCGCTGCCGTGTCGCCTCGAATCGCTGGATGAGCGCGCGATCGAGGGCAGCGAATGGCACCGCGGCCGCCTCCGGATTGGTGCGCATCATCGGGGCGTACCAGAGGAGCATGACCACGAGGATGGCGATCGCGCCCGCCCTCGTGCGGCCCGGTGTCGCCCCGCTCCCGCCGAATGCGATGCCCATGACGAAGAGCGGCTGGAGCACGGCGATGACGCTGAGCAGGCGCCAGGGAAACTGGAAGGCATGGAGCGGAGACCCGGACCGCCAGAGGAATGCCCCCACGGGCAGCATCGCCGCGACGAGCGCCGCCCAGACGCAGCCCGCCCCGCACACGAGCGGGCTGCGTCGTAGGGCGAAGCACCCCACGACGGCCACGACGACGTGCGGCAGGCCGAGCTGGAATGACATGCCGTCTCCGACGCCCGGACCCGATCCCCCGAACCCCCACTGCCGCGACAACAGCTGCATGGGATGAACGAGGTGAATGGTCGGATCGTAGTACCCCGACATCGCACGATCGAGTGACACCAGCGACCGGAGCTGGAGGAAAGGCACCCAGTACGGTGCCGACAGCGTCGCGCCGAGGACGAGCGCAGCGGTGACGCAACCGGCCTGCGCGAGCCGGCCGTCGCGTGGCTCGCCGACGAGCGTCGCCGCGGTCAGGCCCATGATGACGAACCAGATCGCCGCACCGGTCATCGGATGCGCGGTGACCACCGCCGCCAGCGATCCACCGAGGAGAAACACCGGCGCCGTGACGCCCCGCGATCCGCGCAGGCGATCGAGCAACCATACGAACGACGCCAGCACGAGCACCGCCACGTTCGTCGCGGCGAACTCGCTGAGGTCGCCACGAACGTAGAGGTTGAGGAAGAGGCCCGGCGTGAGGGCAAAGATCGCCGGGGCGACCCAGGCCGGCTGCGATGGCGAGAGGATCCGCGCCACCCTGATCCATGCCGTGCATGCGACCGCGAAAAGTCCACCGACGGCCAGGACGACGGCGAATCCGAGCGACACACCGAGGACGAGTCGCATGACGCTCGCGATGAAAAACACCAACGGCTGGTAGAAGACGAAGGTCGGATAGCCGTAGCCCCCCGCCAGCCCCGGCATCCAACGCGGGTAAAGATGGCCCCTCGCCAATGAATCGGAGAAGTGGGCGAGGAGCGCCGGATAGCGTTCAGCCTCGTGCGTGGCGACGAAGCCACCGGCCGAGATCAGCGGCCCGAATGTCAGCATGGCGCATCCGACGACGACGGCTGCATCGCTCCACCCGACAGGCCACAGACGACCTGCGTGCGCATCGCGACGATCGCCCCGAGGCAGCCGCGCGACTTCGCCGTCAGCCGACGGCTGTGCCGTTCGTCCTGTCGCGCGCACAGCCCTGCGGCCCACCGGGAAAGCCTCCACCCGACTGCGGCCCGGCAGCAGGCCGTGCCACGTCGGACGCATCGCACCTGTCCGCATGCCCGCGCCGGAGCGGCACGCTGCCGCTACGATCAAGGGGCCTGGATTCGGGCACCGTAACACACTCCCCGGACCCCGGTCACCCGCCGCGACGGCCGGCCGGGCCCCGAGAGAAGGGAGACTCTGCCGACATGTCGCTCGCCCGCATCCTGCCGATCCTCGTGGGCATCTCATCGGCCTGTGCGTTCGGGGTGTTCGCCGCCCCGACCCGGGCGGATGACGGTGCCCCGGTCGATCTCGCGCCGCTCTTTCGCCCTCCACCCGCGTTCACCGGAGCGCTCGCGGGCCTCCGTTCACCCCTGCTGTTCGGCGACGGCCGTCGGGTCACGAACGCGTTCGAGTGGTCGGAGCGGCGGCGGGAAATCCGCGGCGCGTGGGACGCGTTGCTCGGCTCCTGGCCGGCGCTCGTTCCGTCGCCACGACTGGAGATCGTCGCATCCGAGCACCGCGAGTCCTTCACACAGCATCGGGTGCGCGTGCAGGTGGCAGCCGAACAGGTTCTCGACGGCTACCTCCTCGTGCCCGACGGAACGGGGCCGTTTCCCGCGGTCTTCGTGCCGTACTACGAGCCCGAGACGAGCATCGGCCTGCGCGGCGAACACCGAGACTTCGCGCTCCAGTTGACACGGCGCGGCTTCGTGAGCCTGGCCGTCGGGTCGCCGGGTGGCGACGCCCGTCTGCCGGACCGCGCCGGAGCCGTTTGCCAGCCGCTGGCCTACCTCGGGTTCATCGCGGCCAACTGCCACACGGCCCTCGCCGCCCGGGACGACGTCGATCCTCGACGGATCGGCATCGTGGGTCATTCCTACGGAGGCAAGTGGGCCCTCTTCGGATCCTGCCTCGACGATCGCTACGCCTGCGCGGCATGGTGCGATCCGGGCATCGTGTTCGACGAGACGCGCGGCAGCGTCAACTACCAGGAGCCGTGGTACCTCGGCCTGGAGGCCGGCCGCACCCGCCAGCCCGGGCTCGTGACCCCCGACAACCCTCGCACGGGCGCCTATGCCGAGCTCGTCGCCCGCGGCCACGACCTCCACGAGCTCCACGCGCTCATGGCACCGCGTCCCTTCCTGGTCTCCGGTGGCTCCGAGGATCCGCCCGCGCGCTGGGCCGCGCTCAACCACACGGTGGCCGTGAACGAGCTGCTCGGCGCGCATGAGCGGGTCGCGATGGCCAACCGTCCGGCGCATCCCCCGACACCCGAATCGAACGCGCAGATTGTCGCCTTCTTCACGCGGTTCCTCGGCGAGCCGCCCACCGACGTCGTCGCCGTGGCCCACCGCGGACTGCTCCGCGACGCGCCGGAGAACACCCTGCCCGGCTTCAGGGCCTGCCTCGACGCGCACCTCGGCTTCGAGTTCGACGTGCGCCGCAGCCGGGACGGCGCGCTCGTCTGCATCCACGACGACACGCTCGACCGCACGACCGATGGAACGGGCCCCGTCTCCGCCACCTCGCTCGACGAGCTGCGCTCGCTCGACGCGGGGGGCTGGTTCGCACCGGCCTTCGTGGGGACGCGCGTGCCGACCGTCGACGAGATCATGGCGCTCATCGCCGCCCATCCGGCCGCGGACGGTCTCTACGCGGTCGACATCAAGGCGGACGACCCGGACATGGAACGCGACCTCGTAGCGCTCGCCGGAAGGCACGGCGTGCTCGACCGCCTGCTCTTCATCGGACGGGCCATCGACCACCCCGACGTGCGTCGCCGGCTCCGCGGGGCGGACGCCGGGTGCCACGTCGCGGCCCTCGCGAGCCGTCGCGAGGACCTGCCGGCCGCCGTCGCCGCAGCGGACGCCGATTGGGTGTACGTGCGGTTCGTGCCCACGCCCGACGAGACCGCTGCCATCCGCGCCGCAGGCAGGCGCACGATCGTGGCCGGGGCCGCCGTGGCGGGGCCCGCGGAGGACCCGTGGCGCGAGGCCGTCGCCGCCGAAGTCGCGGCGGTCCTGACCGATCACCCGATCGCCCTGCGGCGGGTCGCGGCGGTCACGCGACGGTCCTCCCCGGCGGCGCCGCCGGGGTCCGCCCCGTAGACTACGGGAATGTTCTGGATCGCCTGGAAGATGCTCGTCGGCAACCAGGTCAAGTACCTGGGCATCGTCTTCGGGGTCATGTTCGCCGCCCTGCTCATCGCCCAGCAGTCGTCGATCTTCTGCGGTCTGATGCAGCTGACCGTCAGCCTCATCCGCGACGTGCAGGGACCGGGCATCTGGGTGATGGACGGCCACGTCCAGTTCGTCGACGACATCAAGCCCCTGTCCGACAACGAGCTTTTCCGCGTGAAGGGCGTTCCCGGCGTCGACTGGGCGGTGCGCTTCTACAAGGGCATCGCCCGCGCTCGGCTCGAGGAGGGTACCTACGAGCAGATGACCGTCCTGGGACTCGACGACGCCACGCTCATCGGTGCCCCGGATCGCGTCGTCATGGGATCGATCGGGGAGCTGCGTCGGCCCGACGCGGTGATCATCGACGAGGCCGGCTACAAGCGGATCTGGCCCGGTGAGCCCTATCGCCTCGGCCGCGTGTTCGAGATGAACGATCGGCGGGCCATCGTCGTCGGGATCACGAAGGCGAGCCGCACGTTCCAGAGCTTCCCGATCCTCTACACCCGCTACAGCCAGGCCGTCCGGTTCGCGCCACCGGAGCGCAAGGTGCTGTCGTTCATCCTCGCCCAACCGCGGCCGGAGCTCGACCCCCGCGAGGTGTGCCGCCAGATCGAGGCCCAGACGAGGCTGCAGGCGCTGACGCGGGATGAGTTCCTCTGGAAGACGATCCGCTACTACCTCGTGAAGACGGGCATTCCCGTGAACTTCGGCGTGACCGTCCTGCTCGGCTTTCTCGTCGGCACCGCGATCGCCGGTCAGACCTTCTACCTGTTCACCGTGGAGAACATCCGCCAGTTCGGCGCCCTCAAGGCCATGGGCACCGGAAATGGAACGATCCTCCTCATGGTGCTGTCCCAGGCGCTCAACGTCGGCCTCGTGGGCTACGGCGTCGGCGTCGGCCTCGCCGCCGGCTTCGGCTGGTGGAGCGGGACGACCACACGGCTGTCGTTCTTCATGCCCTGGCAGGTGCTGGCGTTGACGGCGGCGGCCGTCTTCCTCATCGTGCTGGCGGCGAGCGTGCTCTCGGTCCGCAAGGTGCTCATCCTCGATCCCGCGATCGTCTTTCGGGGTTAGAGCCGGGCAGGTCGGACGCCGGACCCGCCGGCGCCCGACGTCAGGGAGAATCGTGCATGGCCATCGCGACCCCGGACGTGTCACCGGCGACGCCCAGGGCGAGACGGCTCACGCGTCGCAGCACGTTCGGCGACATCCTCACGCAGTACGGACTGCCGCTCCTCGCCGCCGCGGCGCTCGCGTTCGCCGGCTGGTACGTCTGGACGAAGCGCGTCGTCGTCGTCTCCCCGCCGCCGCCCATCCAGCCTTCCCACAGCCCGTTCGCGACGACCCTCGCCGCGGCGGGCGTCGTCGAGGCCCAGACGGAGAACATCGCCGTCGGTTCCGCGACCCCGGGTGTCGTGACGAGGGTGGATGTGAAGGTGGGCGACGAGGTCACGCCGGGGACGCCGCTCTTCAAGCTCGACGACCGGGCGCTCCAGGGAGAACTGGCCGTGAAGCGGGCCGCCGTCTCGGAGTCGAAGAGCCAGCTCGTGCGGCTCGAGGCGGAGCCCCGCAAGGAGAAGATCCCGGTGCTCGTGGCGCAGGTCAACGAGGCGCAGGCGGCGGTCGTGCTCGCCGAGGACGCACTGCGGCGATCCGAGGAGACGTTCGCCAAGAAGGTCTCGACCGAGCAGGACCTCGTCGCCAAGCGAGAGCTGCTCGCCGGGGCGCGGGCCCAGTTCGAGCGGGCCACCGCCGATCTCGACCTGCTCAAGGCGGGCTCGTGGGAATACGACCGCGACGTGGCGCGATCCTCCGTCTCGAAGGCCGAGGCCGAGGTGCAGCGGATCGAGACCGATCTCGATCGCCTCATCGTGCGTTCGCTCGTCGCCGGCCGCGTCCTGCAGGTGAACGTTCGGCCCGGCGAGTACGTCGGTGCGCCGCCCGGCCAGCCGCTCGTCGTCCTCGGCAACGTCGACAAGCTCCACGTGCGCGTCGACATCGACGAGTTCGACATTCCCCGCTTCCACGATTCCGCCACGGCGACGGCGGTGCCACGGGGCAACCTGCAGCAGCGGTATCCCCTCGAGTTCTTTCGCGTCGAGCCGTTCGTCGTGCCGAAAAAGTCGCTCACCGGAGAGACGACCGAGCGGGTGGACACCCGCGTGCTCCAGGTGATCTACACGTGCGACCCGGTCGGTCTGCCGCCGCTGTTCGTCGGGCAGCAGATGGAGGTGTACATCGACGCACGGCCCGAGGGGAGCGGGCCGGCCGGCGACGATCGGCCCGCAACGGCTGCGCCGGCGGAGGCCCGCCCGGCCGCGGAGCCGTCCGGTGCGGCGCCCCGGTCGCCGTGAATCCCGGCCGTCGGCCGCATGTCGCGGGCGTTGCGATTGCAGCGCCCCGTGCCCCGGATGACACTTGAGGCACGATCCCGGTCCAGCCGCCGCGCGGCCGGCCGTGTCCGCCGACGGAGCGCCTCGCGATGTACCGCCATGCGGAGAACCGCCGCCGCGGAGGGTGTCGGGCGGCAGCGCGCCGACTGGCCGCCGCGCTCGTCGGCATGGTGGCCGTGGCGTCGGTCGCACCGCTCCGGGCCGCGTCCCCGGTCGACTTCACGCGGGACGTGGCGCCGATCCTCGTCGCGCGATGCCTCGAGTGTCACGGGGGCACGCAGCCGGAAGGAGGTCTCAGGCTCGTGGACCACGACGGGCTCCGTCGCGGGGGCGACACCGGCCCGGCGATCGTTCCGGGAGCGTCCGCCGCAAGCCTGCTCTGGCAGCGGGTCGCGGCCGACGAGATGCCGCCGAAGCATCCGCTGCCCGCCGAGGAAAAGGACATGCTCGCGCGTTGGATCGACGCCGACGCCCCGTGGGAGGGTGGAGCGCTCGACCTCTATTCCGTCTCGACGGCGAGCAGGGCCGGCCGAGACTGGTGGTCGCTGCAGCCGCTGCGACGCGTCGTGCCGCCGGCGGCACCCGCGGGCGACCCTGCGATCGCGTGGGTGGCCAACCCCATCGACGCCTTCGTCGCGGCGAAGCAACGCGAGGCCGGACTGCGACCGGCCCCCGAGGCCGATCCCCGGACGCTGCTGCGGCGACTCACGTTCGACCTCGTGGGGCTGCCTCCCACACCCGAGCAGATCGACGCCTTCGTCGCCGATCCTTCCGACGACGCCTATCGGGCGATCGTGGACGCCCTGCTCGCGTCCCCCGCGCACGGCGAGCGGTGGGCCCGCCACTGGCTCGACGTCGTCCGCTTCGGCGAGAGCGACGGCTTCGAGCGCAATTTCGCGAGGGACCACGCCTGGCACTACCGCGACTGGGTGATCGACGCGATCGCCGCCGACATGCCCTACGACCGCTTCGTGAGGATGCAGCTCGTCGGTGATCTGCTCGTGGGTGGCGTGGATGGCGCCGCCGCGACCGGCTTCTGGGTGGCGGGGGTCCACAACACCACCGTCGGCGGCAATCCCCGCATGCGGCGGCTCGCACGGGAGGACGAGGTCGAGGAGGTGCTGGCCACACTCGGTCAGACGTTCCTCGGCCTGACGTTCCACTGCGCCCGGTGCCACGACCACAAGTTCGACCCCGTCACCCAGCGCGAGTACTACCAGCTCGCGTCGGCGATCTCCGGGCTCGGCTTCGGCACGCGCACCGTTTCGGTCCCGGACGAGCAGGCGACGCTCGCGGAGCTCGACCGAAGGCTGGAGGATCTGCGGACCACTCTCGCGGCGCTCGACGAGGCGGCCGACCGCCGCGTGCTCGCGTCGCGGAAACGGGGCGCGCCCGGGCCGGCACCGCCCCGGCCGCTCGCGCGGTGGGACTTCGAGGGCGACCTGCGCGACTCGATCGGCTCGTTGCATGGCACGGCCGTCGGCCCGGCCCGCACCGAGCGCGGAGCCCTCGTTCTCGACGGCACGAGCTTCGTCGCCACGCCCCCGGTCCAGACGGGTGTCGCGGAGAAGACACTCGAGGCGTGGGTGCGTCTGGGCACGCTCGCGCAGCGGGGCGGGGCCGCGATCGCGATCGGCACGCGCGACGGCGTCATCTTCGACGCGCTCGTCTTCGGGGAGCGTGAGCCGGGGAGATGGATGGCCGGCAGCAACAACTTTCAACGCAGCGGCTCGTTCGACGGGTCGGATGAGGCCGAGGCCGAGCATCGACCGGTGCACGTGGCGATCGTCTACCGGGCGGACGGCACGATCGAGGGCTATCGCGAGGGCAGGCCCTACGGCCGACCGACCCGCATCGCACCGCTGCAGGGCTTCGCCCCCGGCGATGCGGAGATCGTCTTCGGCCTCCGCCATCGACCGGCCGGCGGCAACCGCCTGCTCACAGGCGAGATTCACAGGGCCGCGTTCTACGACCGCGCCCTGTCGGCCGCGGAAATCGCCGCATCGGCGGCCGCCGCGGGGGAGTCGGTCTCGGAGGCGGAGCGGACCGCGGTGCTCACCGAGTCCGAGCGGATGCGGCGCACGGCGCTCGCGGGGGAGATCGAGGACGTGTCCCGGAAGCGCGGGACGCAGGCGGCCCTGGCTGCGGTGCAGGTCCACACGCTCACACCCGGGGCGGGAGAGACGGTCCGCGTGCTCGGCCGGGGCGACCCCGACGCCGCCGGCGAAATCGTGGCACCCGGCACGACCACCGCCATCGCCTCGGTGGCCGCCGACTTCGGGCTGCCACCCGACGCGTCCGAGGCGGAACGCCGCCGTCGACTCGCCGACTGGATCACGCACGAGGACAATCCGCTCTTCGCCCGCGTCGTCGTCAACCGCGTGTGGCACCATCATTTCGGCGCCGGGCTGGTGGAGACACCGAGCGACTTCGGCTTCAACGGCGGCAGGCCGAGCCATCCCGACCTCCTCGACTGGCTCGCCTTCGAGTTCCGTCGGCACGGCCAGAGGCTCTCGTGGCTGCACCGCCTCATCGTCACGTCGCAGACCTACCGGCAGGCGAGCCGGCCATCGGACGCCGATCCCCGCGGCCCGGCGATCGACGTCGACAATCGTCTGCTCTGGCATGGCCCGTCACGACGGCTGGAGGCGGAGTCGCTCCGCGACGCGATGCTCGCCGTCTCCGGCGCGCTCGACGAGACGCGTGGAGGCCCCGGCTTTCGTGACGTGTCGATCACGTTGAATAGCGGCACCACCTACTACGAGCCGCTCGACACCGACGTGCCCGGCTCGCTGCGGCGCACGATCTACCGCTTCGGTCCTCGGGGCAGCCGGAGTCCCCTGCTGGAGACGTTCGACTGCCCCGATCCGTCGGCGACCGCGCCGCGACGCACGGTGACGACCACGCCACTCCAGTCCCTCGCCCTGTTGAACGACGCCTTCGTGTTCCGGATGGCGGACGCGTTCGCCTCGCGGGTCGAGCGCGAACAGGGCGACGACGTCACCCGACAGGCCACGCGGGCATGGCGACTGGCGATCGGTCGGGACCCGGACGACGGTGAGCGGCGGCTCTCCGAGCGCCTCGTCATGGACCACGGACTCGCAGCCCTGTGCCGCGGGCTCTTCAACGTCACCGAGTTCGTCGTCGTCGACTGAAGGCGACCCTAGATCCCCCGCATGTCCGCCGGAGCGAGCTGCCATGTCCGACGAACCGCGTCCCCCGCACCTCCTGCCGACACGGCGTGACCTGCTGGACTGGGGGCTGCACGGGCTCGGGGCGACGGCAGTGGCCGCGCTGCTCGACGCCGAGGCACGGGCCGCGTCGCCGCGGCCGCCCGACGATGCGACATCTCGACGGGCACGGCGGGCGATCCACATCTGCCTCATCGGCGGCCTCAGCCACATCGATTCCTTCGACCACAAGCCCGCCCTGGCCCGCCTCCACGGCACGAAGCTCGAGACGACCGAACAGCCCGACCTCTTCTTCGGCAAGATGGGCCTCCTCCGGCAGGCCGACTGGGCGTTCCGGCCGCGCGGAGCGAGTGGACTGGTCATCTCGGACCTCTTCCCGTGCATCGCGGAGCTCGCCGACGAGCTCACGGTGCTGCGGTCGATGGAGTCGAAGTCGGCCAATCACACGCCGGCCCTGTTCCTCGCCAACAGCGGCTTCGAGTTCGGCGGGTTTCCGTCGATGGGGAGCTGGATCTCCTACGGACTGGGCGTGGAGAACGAATCGCTGCCGGCCTACGTCGTGCTCAACGACGAACGCGGGCCGCCCAACACCGGCGCCTCGACCTGGAGCAGCGCCTTCCTGCCGTCGAGCCATCAAGGCGTGGTGCTCGGCGGCGGCAGGCAGGCGGTGAGCGACCTCTTCCCCGCGCGACCGATCGACGCGGCGACCGACCGGGCCACGCTCGAGTTCGTGCAGACCGTGAACCGGCGACGCGCGGAGGCCGATGCCCTCGACGCCATGCTCGCGGATCGTGTGCGCAGCTACGAACTCGCCGCGCGGATGCAGGCGTCGATCCCGGACGTCACCCACCTCGACTCGGAGTCGCCGGCCACCGAGGAGGCCTACGGGCTGCGCGACCCGCGGACGGCCGACATGGGGCGCCGCTGCCTCCTCGGCCGCCGCCTCCTCGAACGGGGCGTGCGGTTCGTGCAGCTCTTTTCCGGCGGACCGATCGCCGGCAACCCCCGGGCGAGCTGGGACGCCCACGAGAACGTGCGCGAGAACCATGCCGCCGAGGCGGCGCGGATCGACCGGCCCGTCGCCGCGCTCCTCCGCGACCTCCGCCAGCGCGGCATGCTCGACGATACGCTCGTGCTCTTCACGACGGAGTTCGGCCGCACACCGTTCACGCAGTCGGCGGCCGACACCGTCGGCGAGGGCCGCGACCACAACCGCTACGGCTTCAGTTGCTGGCTCGCCGGCGCCGGCCTCGCACCGGGCACCGCCGTCGGCGCCACCGACGAACTCGGCTGGAAGGCGGTGGAGCGACCCATCCCGTGGCACGACTTCCATGCCACGATCCTGCACCTTTTCGGCATCGACCACGAACGTCTCACCTTCTACCACAACGGCATCCGCCGCCGGCTCACGAACGTGCATGGCGAGGTCGTGCGCGAGGCGCTCGCCTGACGCGCCGCCCCCCGCCTTCGCCCCCGTGCTCCAGATCGCTCGAGCGACGGCGCGGTGTGATCAACGCGTGCCGATGCACGCGAGGTGCTCCTGGCGCCGGCCGCCGTCGTGCGTGGCGTAGCGCAGGTAGATCCGGCCGCCACAGATCGTGGGCGACGCGAAGGCCTCGTCGCCGAGCGTGTTGACGGCCAACGCCTCGAAGGCGTCCGGGCTCGCGCGAAAGACGTGCGTCTGCCCGGTCTCGCTCGTGGCGAAGATGCGGCCGTCGAGCAGGACCGGCGAGGCGCTGAAGTTCCCGCCGAGCCGGTGCTTCCACCGCTCGACGCCCGTGGCCGCGTCCCAGCAGACGGCGATGCCCGCGTCGAGCACGCCGTAGAGATGGCCGCCATGCACGATCATCGACGGAACGTATTCGCGTTCGCCGTTCTCCCAGTCGAGCGTCGCCGATCCGTCGGCACGCACCGCGGAGACGTGGTTGCGCGGATAACCGCCCGACGTGAACACCCGCTCGCCGTCGGTCACCGGCGTCGTGACGCATTCCGTGGTCGCCCCCGCACGCTCCCAGAGCACGCGTCCCGTCGCCGGGTCGAGGCTTTCCACGGTGTCGCAGCCGATGAGGATGAGCTGGTCGCGGCCGAAGAGGTGCAGCACGATCGGCGAAGAGTAGTTGGGCACGGGGGGCCGCGCGCGGCGCCACACCTCGCGTCCCGTCGCGCGATCGAGTGCGGCGACGGCACCGCCCCCCTTGTGGTCGGCGATCACGATCACCGTGTCGCGGTAGACCAGCGGCGTGGCGCCGTACCCCTGGTGGATGAGGTAGTCACACAGCCGAGTCTCCCAGAGTCGCTCTCCGGCCGTGGAGAGCGCGGTGATCACGACCGCGTCGGACGTCGGGAACGCGCAGAACAGCCGCTCACCGTCCGCGCTCACCGAGGAGGAGGCACCGGTCGACTTCGCGTTTTTCCGCATCGCGCCGCTCGGGTGGACGAGCGTGGTCCACAGGGCGCGGCCCGATGTCCGTTCGAAGGCGTGGACCGACTGGCTGCCGACCGCCTCGTCACAGCTGGTGAGGTAGACGTGATCTCCGACGACCGTCGGCGAGCTGCTGCCGCGGCCCGGCACGTCGACCACCCAGCGCACGTTGTCGCCTGCCGACCAGGTCAGCGGCACCGCCTGCCCCGCCGCTGCGTGCCCGTCGTGCGTCGGCCCCCGCCAGGCCGGCCAGTCGTCGGCTCCGAGGCCGCCTCGTGATGCCGCAACGCCCTCGGCCGCACGGCCCACGACCACCGGGCCGACGAGCACCGTCCCCGCGAGCATGGTGAGCCGCGAGACGATCGCTGCCACGCCAGGGAGCCCCGTCCGATCACGCGTTGCCAGCATCATCTTCGTTCTCCTTGATCGATCCAGCGAGCGCCCCGTACGTCCTCTCGTCCCACGATCCGGAGCCGACCTCAGCGCTCCTGCACGAGCACGGCCCAGCCGACATCGGCCAGATGACGTGGACGGGTGGTCAGCACGATCGCCTCGGCGGCCGCGATCGTGGGCACCTCCTCGTCGAACGTGATGGGCGCGGCTGCCACCGGAGCCCCGCCGTCGAGCCGGAGTCGTCCGGCCTTCCGCAGCCGGGACACGATCGCCGCGGGGGCGCGCACCGCCTGGACATCGCTCTCCCCGATCTCGCCCCGGACGAGGTCCGGGTTCTCGAGCACGAGGCCGGCCCGCGGGACGCCGTCGACCAGGTCGTCACGCAGATCGATCACGGCGACGGCGAACGGCAGGTCCGAGGCGTTCCAGCCGGCGATGGCGTCGATCGAGCGGAAAAGCAGGCCGACGTCGAACGTCATCACGAGGACGCCGAGGCGCTCGCGTCCCGGCGCGTCGGCGGGCCCGTTCCAGATCGGCGCCGAGAAGGCCACCTTGAGGCGACCCGTCGTCTGGCTCTTGTAGACCGTGGAGCGGTGCGGCTCCGCGAGCGGCTGCGTCGACGTCCCGACCGGCAGGTCCCCGTCGCCACCGTGGAAGTAATCGCGATGGGAGAAGGACTGCCCGATCGTGTCGCCCGGTGGCGAGCGGGCGACCTGCAGCCCCGCCACGTCGCACACCACCCAGCTCTCGGCATCCACCGCATCGCGGTTCTCCGAGGCGATGCGCTCGAGGGCCACCTGGATCGCCGCCCACCGGGCTCGATCGACGGGCGGCGGAGGCGAGCCCGCACCGGCCGCCGTCGCACGCTCGGCCTCGTGCGCCCCGAGTGCGGCCACGAGCCTCGCGTCACTCGCCTCGTGCTCCAGAATCCTCCAGCGCGAGTCGATCTGGAGGGCGGCCGTGTCGGCGGCGAGCCGGGCCGCCATCGTCAGCGCCGTCTTCCGCGCGCGATACTCGTCCCCGGCCATGCGGCGGAGCAGCACCGCCGCGGCGCCGGTCACCGCGAGCAGCGTCATGAGCGCGAGAAAACCGCCCTGGGCGAGCGTGCGATGCCTCCTCGTCCAGCGGGCCACGCGCCGCGCCAGGGGCTCGCGATAGGCCGCCACCGGCAGGTCGGTCAGATAGTGCTCGACGTCCCGCGCGAGATCGAGCGGAGAATCGTAACGCTCGGCCGGATCATGGGCCATCGCCTTGAGGCAGACGGCCTCGAGGGCCGGCGAGATGCCCCGCTTCACCCGCGTCGGCGGGACGAGTCGGCCGGCGAGCACGCTCTCCCGGATCGCGGCGACCTCGCCGGCGTAGGCGGGCTCGCCGGCCAGCATGTGGTAGAGCGTCGCCCCGAGGCCGTAGACATCGCTGGCCGTGCCGACGTGCCGTCCCCCGTCATGCTGTTCGGGACTCATGTAGGCGGGCGTGCCCGACACCGGCCGACGCGCGGCAGGTGGCTCGTCGAATCCCATGGTCGGCATGAGGATGCTTTCCTCGCCGCTCGACCGGGCGCGGTCGTCGCGATCGATGCGCGAGGCCAGGCCCCAGTCGAGCACGACCACCTCCCCGAAGCGGCCGAGCATGATGTTGGCCGGCTTGATGTCGCGATGGATCACGCCGCGGTCATGGGCATAGGCGATCGCCTTGCAGACGAGGGCGAACTGCGACAGGAGCTCGCTCAACCGGGAGGTGCGCTCGTCGGCGCGGTCGCGCACGCGACGCCGGTCGTGGAGGTCGGCGATGGCCGCCGCGAACGTGCGACCCTGGATGAGCCGCATGGCGTAATAGGGCCTGCCGTCCGGCGCGTCGCCCGTGACGTAGACCGGCACGATGTTCGGGTGCTCGAGCTGGCTCGTGACACGGGCCTCGATCGCGAAGGACTCGCGGCAGGAGGCCTGCGCGCTCGCCGCGACGTTGAGAAACTTGACGGCGAGGCTGCGGCCCGTCGCCCGGTCGCTCGCGGTGTAGACGTCCCCCAGCCCGCCCCGCCCCAGCCGGCGGGTGATGAGGATCTCGGTGGTGGCCACCACCGTGGGTGGCACGTCGAGGCCGTCGGCCCCGCCGGGGCGATCGTCGTCGTGTGTGTCGTCGTGGCGAGTCACGGCGCCGAGTGTACCCGTCAGCGTCCCGTGAGGTCGCGACGGCGGAGCATCAGGCCGGCGACGCCGACGCCGGCGACGAACATGCCCCCGAGCACGGCGAGCGGCATGCCCGATGGCGAACGCCACGCGGATCGTGAGAAGAAACGCTCGGCCATGTCGATGTCGCCGCTCGTGGCAGGCCGGTCGGGCGCGACGACCTCGGTCGGCACGTTGCCGGCAACACGCTCCATCGTGGCGGCCATCTTCGCCCGCTCCGCCTCGATGCCGCCCTGCATCTCGCGCAGCCTGGCCTCCACCTCCGCGTTCGCCTCCCGGATGCGGGCCTCGATCCGCTTCTCCACCTCGGCATTCATGTCGGCCGAACGCTTCTCGAAGTCGGCCCGCGACGCCTCGATCGCCCGCTGCACCTCGGCTTGCATCGAAAGCCTCGCATCGGCGGTCTTGCGCTCGGCATCGGCCTCGAGCGTGCGCCGCATCTCGGCCGAACGCTTCTCGAAGTCGGCCTGCGACGCGGCGACCGCCCGCCGCATCTCCGCCTCCACGCCGAGACGCATCTCCTCCGCCTTGCGCTCGGCGTCCGCCTGCATCGCCTGCCGGAGTTCGGCCACCTTCCGTTCGCCATCCGCCTCGATCGCCCGCCGCATCTCGGCCGCCCGTCGCTCGACGTCGGCTTCCACCTGCCGCTGCATGTCCGCCGCCTTCTGCTCGGCTGCCGTCTCGGCCCGTCGCAGCTCGGCCTCCGCCTGCCCCGCCGCCTCCTCGAGCGCCTCGGCGATCCGCTGGCGGCCCGGCAGGATGAAGCGCCGCTGGGGTCCGGCGACGAGGCGGAAGGGGCCGGGGTGGGCGGGATGGAGGCTGGTCGACTCGTCGGCCTCGGGGGCGGCCTCGACCGGACGGACTCGCTCTTCCGCCGAGCCGTGGTCGGGCGTCGATCGTTCCGCACGATCCGGGGCGGGCGGGGAAGCGTGTCGCGCCCGTGGCCTCGCGAGTGCCTCCGGCACGACGAGGCCCTCGAATGCCCATCGCGACGGCATGGCCGCGGCGAGCAGCCGCGTCGCCCCGGGCAGGTCGGCGAGGGGCACGAGGATGCCCCCGAGCACGATCATCGGCAGGAGCAGGATCGGCAGGACTCCCGCGGCCGCCTCGGTGGTGCGCAGTGTCGCCGAGATCACGAGCCCCAGCGCGCCGCCGGCGAGCGCGGCAGCCGACAGCACGAACCACGCCTGCCACCAGGATCCCTGAAAGCCGCACGCGATCCCGACGATCCCGACGAGGCACCCGGTCTGGATGGCGACGAGCACGGCAAGCATCGTGATCTTCGAGGCGAGGTAGGAGGCGATGGAGAGCCCCACCATGCGCTCACGACGGTAGACGGGCCACTCCTGCACGATCTCCCGCGCGGTGCCCGAGCATCCGAACCAGATCGCGGCGAGCGCCGTCACGAACATCGTCGTGGCCATGTCGAGGCCCACCCGGGGCCACGTCTGGAGCGTGGGCGGCTCGCGCAGCACCCGCGCGAAGACGGCCGCGATGAGTCCCGCCACGAGCGGTGCCTGCAGGAGGAGCACCGCGGTGTTCCAGGGATCGGCGAGTTTGAGGGCGAGCGTGCGCGCGACGAGGGTCCGCCACTGCATCAGGCGGGCGACCGGGCGCGGCGTGGGACGGCGCCGGCCGCGCGTCTCCGCCGTCGTCCCGCTGGCACGGCCATCCACCCAGATCGATCGAGCCGCGGAGGACTCCCACCGTCGGATCCACTCTCCGACCGGCCGTCCGGCGAGCCCGCGCAACAGCCCGTCGACGCTCGCGGGCGGCGCGGCGCCCGGGGCCGGTGGCTCGAAGAAATGGACGGCATCGGGCCAGGCACGCCCGAAGAACGCGAGCCTGCCCACCTGACGCGTCGATGCGTCGCGGGCGATCACGGCGACCGCATCGAAGAGCCGGAAGGAGTCGACGCCCGGCTGGTGGATCGTGACGATGATCGTCTTGCCCGCGTCGGCGAGCGAGCGCAGCAGCTCGATCACCGAGAGCGCGTCGGTGCTCGAGAGGCCCGAGGTCGGCTCATCGAGGACGAGGATCGGCGGGTCGGTGAGCAGCTCCATCGCGACATTCACCCGCTTCCGCTGGCCGCCGCTGACGCCGCGCTTCCGCTGGTCGCCCACGCGGGTGCCCTCGGTGCCCTCGAGTCCGAGCTGCGCGATCACGGTCCGCAGCCGCGTCGCGATCTCCGCGTCGGTCGTGTCGGAGGGAAGCCGCAGCCGCGCGGCATACCAGAGGGCCTGCCAGACGGTGAGGTCGGCATGGAGGATGTCGTCCTGCGGCACGAAGCCGATGCGGCCACGGAAGAGTTCGACGTGATCGTGCAGGTCGAGGCCACCCACGAGCACGCGGCCCGCCGAGGGCACGGCCTGCCCGTTGACGAGCGACAGGAGCGTGCTCTTGCCGGCTCCGCTCGGCCCCATCACCGCCACGAGCTCCCCCGGCTCGATGACGAGCGACACGCCCTCGAGGAGCAGTCGCCCGACACGACCCGGCGCCGACACGGCGACGTCGATCGCCTCGATTCCGTCGGCCCGCGTATCGACCGGCTCGAGCGCACGGGCGTCGGCAGCGAGCCGGTAGCGGCGATCCTCGATCTGCACGAGAGCGCCGGGGGCGATCTCGACCGGCCCGGCGATCCGCCGCCCGTCGACGAACGTGCCCGTCATGCTTCCGAGGTCGCGGACGATCACCCGTCCACGCTCCACCGACAGGGACGAGTGGAGCGCGGACACGAGCGGCCGATCGATCGCGACGCTCGCCCTCGCGCCACGACCGAACGTCACGAGCGCGTCGTCCTCGAGATGGATCACGCCGGCGCCCGTATCCCGAGGACGCGTGCGGGCGAGCAGGTCGCCAAGCGCGGTCGCCGGGAGGAGCGTGTCACCGAACGTGAGCGGGTCGTCGAGCGCGATCTCGGCCCGGTCGATCCGCCGTGGTGGCGACCCGACGAACGTCCCGTTGCGGCTGCCGAGGTCCTCGAGCACGAGGCGGCCCGGTTCGACGAGCACGCGCGCGTGACGCGCGGAAACCCCCGGGGCGCGGAGCACGATGTCGTTGCCGGGCGCGCGGCCGATGAGCACGACCCGAGACGGCGCCGCGCCGTCGGCGGCGCCGGACTGCTCGGAGGGTGGCATGGTCGTCGTCATGACGAGCGACTGGGTCGACGGGCCCGCCCCCGGTGGGACGGCGACCCGCAAACCTACGTCGCAGGGTGCTTCCGGGCAAAGCACGCGAGGGTGGCTGACGAGGGCCTCCCCCCGTTCGATGAGAAAACCTCGCGTCGCCCGCCCTCCGGGCCCGCGCGGGTGTCCGCTCAGGGAACGTCGATGACCAGATCGGTCGCGCCCCCGGCGGCGATCTCGACCTCGAGGTCCGTCGTGTCAAGCGAGGCGTACTTCCGCGGAATCGGGGATACGAATCCGCCGGGCGGCTCCGGGGCGAGTACGCCCGGCTCGATCTCCTGCGTGCCACTGACCGCGACCATCACCCGGTAGCGGCCGGGCGGGACGCCGTCATCCGTACCGTACGTCGACACCGCGCCAAACGCGCCCGCCGCGTCGGTCCGGCCGCGGGCGAGGATCGTGCCGTCGGCCGACTGCATCGCGAGCGACGCGTTGGCCACTGGCTGACCGCGATGCCGAACGGTTCCCGCCACGGGAACGGTGCCCTGCCGTGGCATTCCGGCCGATGGTGTCGCTGCCGGCCGTCCGCAGCCGCTGACGTTCGCCACGACCCCGACGGTCGCGAGCAGCATGCATGCCGCGCCGGCGACCGGTTGCCTGCTCCGGAGGTGCCCGATCATCGTGCCGTGGCCTCCGAGCCGGCCCGGGTCCCCATGGCACCGAACACGCCGAACGGGCTGGCGCCGCTGAGGCCCGTAGCCGACGCATTCAAGTTGCCGACGTCGATCGAATCGGAGACGAAACGGATCGCGGCATCCCCCATGATCATGGTCACGCCGCCCGGATGGTTGCTCGAGGGCGGATACAGGCCGGGCTGCGCGTCGTGGTTGTTCCACGCGCACGATACCGAGTTGGGCGGAGCGTTCGTCGTGAGTCCCCCGAAGCCCATGCCGCCGTCGGGCCAGCGAACACCGGACCAATTCCCCAGGCCGGGTGACCCGGTCCATGCCCGTGCCGCCGCATCGTAATTCGACAGGCACTGGTTCGGCGTCGTGAACCAGCCTCCTGCGTTCATCATCGTCCGCGTTCGCGGAACAGCGCCGTTGCCGCGAAGGCGCTCGCCCATCGCGATCGTGTTGCTCAGACCGTCCGATATCTGCGTGATCGTGAATCCCCGACCCGGAGCACGTGACACGTCCATGCCGAACATGCCGCGGCTGGCATTGCTTGATGTGTGGAGGTCGACCGAGTCGCCACCGCAGAGCATGTAGTTGGTGTGCTGAATGCTGCCGGGCGCGGGATTGGCGAGGCTGTCGGAGGGACACAGGAAGGCCGACACCACCTGCCGCCACGAATTGATGCTGCCCCACGGCGGCTGGCCGGAAGGAATCTCGCCGAGGATGC
>CAIWZS010000402.1 GCA_903917235.1 uncultured Planctomycetaceae bacterium
ACGGACACAACTTGACCGTGTTGCCCAGCCTGCCGTAGCGTTTCGGTCATACGCATGCGGCGCCGTAGCCAAGTGGCTAAGGCAGCGGATTGCAAATCCGCCATCGTGGGTTCGACTCCCACCGGCGCCTCTTTCTTTTTTTCCCGACGCAGTGAGCCGAAAGGGGCAAAATCCCGGGGTTTTCCCGGGTTCGGTTGCGTCGAAGGCATGCTGATCGTCGCGGGGCGTGAGCCGGCAGAGTCATCCCAGCCTGCCACCTCATGCCGTGCAGTGCCACCCGATGCCGCGGTGCTACCCCGACGAGCACCCCGACTCGAGGCGGCCCCGGCGGCAGGGTCCGGATCGGCCGTGGCGTCGTCCGAGCCGGTGGCCGCGAGGCGGGCTACGGCGGATTCACGGCGGTTGTCACGGGGCTGGTGCCGGGTGCGACGGAGTTGGCCGTCGGCGTGGATGGTGTAGCTCGGTGCATCTACGGTGAAGAACTCGACGTGCGGGAGATAGGGCGGTTCCAGATCACGAGAGCCAGCCATGTCGAACCAGACGGTCGGAGGCGTTGGGGGCGGAGCGGAGGTGGCTGTCCGCCAGTCACTTCGATGACTCATCCGCCTCCGCTGGGATACCCGCCGAGACGTGCGTCGCCACACCATGAGGCTCGAGTTGGAAAATCTGCACCATCGTGCCGCTTGTGAAGGCGTGAACGATAGCCCCGGTCGCGGGTTCCACGACGACCGCGGCCTCACGCACCTTTCTTCCAGTCAATCGCTGGATTTCCTTGCGCAACTCGTCGCAGGAAACGGCGAACAGAGCCCGATGATACTGCTCCACCTTCGCCGCACCAGCCTCTGTGCGAGCCAAAATCTTCTCAGCAGGCGTCAAGGCCTCGTGCAACGTGAGCACGACCGTCTCATCGCTGGCGACCACGGTCACGGCCTTGGGCGTGTGTCCGGTGCGCTCTGACTGCATCGACATGGCGATTCCCGCCAGCTCCTTCGAAAAATCGACGCTTTTCGCTGGCTTGGTCATGGATTCGCTTTCCAGGGTGTTGTCGCCCGTCACGTTCGATGTCGCGTTCAATCGCTACTGTAGCAGCGTGTCGCGTAGAAGGCTTGGTGAATCTCCCCTCACTCTCGGCCGTTCAGTCGGGTCGCATCCGCTCCATCACTCGCCCATGCGGCGTTGGGCCCGCCTGAACTGAAACGGGGTGAGGCCCGTGAGGCCGCTGAACAATCGGGTGAAATGGCTCTGCGAGGAAAATCCGAGGTCAAGCGACAGTTGGGCCAGCGGCGTCCTGCCTGTCCTGAGTAATGCAAGGGCCAGGCCGATCCGCCGCCGATTCATGAAGCGGTTGAGGCTCAGGCCCGTTGATTTTTGAAATTTTCGGGCAAAGTGGCTTGGTGACAGGCCGAAGCCGCTGCTGATTTCGTCGAGCGACGCTCGCACCCTGAGGTGGGCGTCCACACGTTCCACGATCAGCGTCATGACACGCGGCGTGAACACGCTGGTGTCCTTGAGCCAGTCTGGTGCGTGGCCTCCGGCAATCGCTGCAAGGCGCATGAGCACCTGTCGCGCAGCAATCTCGGCCCCGACATCCTGCGCGAGGTTTCCAGCCGAATCCCGAACCACAAGCCGGAGTGCGGACGCCGACAGCAGGGCGTCGCGAAATACCGGAATCGTTGGGAATTCGACTTTGCGCCGTGCGCCCTCTGCCTCACAAACGCTCTCCAGATGCTCGCTCGGCACGAGGAATGTGTGCCCCCGAAAGGTTCCCGTTGCGGTGATGCCGAGCGAATGGACGGCGGAATCGCAGGGAAAAAAGCCGAGGCTACCGGCAGTCATGTGGTAGGCCGCGGCGTGTGCGCCATTGTGCAGTTGGAAATCGGCATCGCCCTCCGTAGCGACGATGAGCCGGTGCGTGACGGCCGTGTACTCATGGAGGACGAAGATCCGTGGAGGTCGGATGGTGAGGCCGTAGGAGAACCACGACAAGTGTGGGTAGGGTGATAGCCTGCTCCCGTCCATCGCCACCTCGCTGCGGCGTTGACCAGTCAGAGGGCATGCTGCAACACCCCAGCCCCGCATTGTGTACTCCTCCGTGTAAACGTCCATCGTTTGGCCTGCTGAAAGACTGGCCGCGCGCGCGCGGTGACAAAACCGATGACTTTCGTACTCGTCATGCATGCACCGTGAAAGAATCGGTGCCACGCGACCGTCAGAGTCCTCGCCCCGAGGCCGAGCACGATTGCTTGGCCGGTCATCGTCACGGAGGTGTTCAATGCGGCCGCTCAGCAACCCGTCGATCCAAACAGGCACGATCCTCACGCTCGCGGAGATCAAGGCCGCCGTTGAGACCTTCGATCGCGGCGAGACCAACGTCTTCGACGCCTTGGACGCCATCATCGTCGCCGTCGAGGCGCATCAGGCGGCGATGGCCCGTTCTGTGCAGCGAAAGGACCGGCATCGAGACGCGGCGTGAGTCGCGGGCATGCGCTCGGGATTGGACGACGCCGCCGGGCTACCAGAGTCCGAGCGGCTCGTCCAACTCGGCCCGGAAGGCACTGACACGGCGGGCGGACTGACGGGGGGAACCGAACCAACCGCGACACCCCATGGACTCAGGGGAGATCGACACCACCCTGCGTCACCATTTCCGACCGCCCCGCGTCGCCGTTTTCGACCGCCGTCAACACGTGCCAAAGAACGCCAGCGTGCCCTCCTCGGTCACTTGAAAGCGGCCGTCTGAAACGCCACCCATCACGCCATCGTTCACCGCCTGCCACTTGTGGGCGGCCTCAGGACTGGTGAAGGCAAAGAGCGTGTGCTGAGGGATGACCGTCGCCACTTGGCCGGAGAGAGCGATCAGGATCGCTGCGGAAATCGTTCGCATCGGTCAGCCTCGTGGCTGTTTGAGTGAGGCCGATCCGTGTGGTTCAGGCAGCACGCCCTGGGCCGGTTGCGCGTCCCGGTGGTCCCAGGGCGACATCTGCTTCAGCACGCCGGCGATTGTCTCGAGGCCGTGGTTGATCTTGGCCATGAACGAGAGTTGGGCGGGTATGTGGTGAAAATCAGGGTGCCGTGACCACACCCGCTCGAGTTTTTTGTCAATGGCCACGGCAGTGCTGGAGTCCTCCGTGCGATACGGGTTGTTGCTCTTCACGTCTTCGCCATGGATCGCCGCAGTCTGAAAGAAGATGACGGCGCGGTACCGACTCATTTCTGCCTCGAAGGACGTGCCGACGCTCTCGAAGTAGCTCTCGTCGGTATCAGGCCAGTAGGCGAGGCCATCGAGGGTGCCGCGATCGCAGATCAGCAGCCTATCCGCGTAGAAGTCCCGGAAAATCTCCTCCAGGCTGATCTGCATTCTGTAGATCGACCGCTGCAGGAGTTTGCCGTCTCCACTGCCGACGTCCCTGTCGAGGCCATGACCGAAGAGCAGCGTGGCGGCTTCGGGCACGATCTTGACGGCTGATTTCAACTCGCGCTGAAACAGATCCAGCGCCGTCGTCTTGCCGCCTCCGGGTCCTCCTGTCACGACGATGACGTTTTCTTGGCTGTGCATTCCGCCGGTCTCTCGGAGTGGGGCTCAGGTCGCGCGGGGCTGATCGAGACCCTGCACCACCTTGTTCCCCTCGACGTGCTTGGGTTCATATGGACAGTGCCTGCAGCCCGAGCCGCAGCAGGATCCGCGTTTCAGGTGGTAGGCGGCTGTGTAGACCAGAAAGCCGCCCTCGAAATACCAGTCGGGCTCCTTTGGCACCGTCTCGGGGTCTCGCGCAGGCAAGCTTCAGACCCTCCCCATCGCCTGGACTCGCCGCCACGCCGACACCTGCCCGAGGTGCATGTTCTCGTCGGCGGCCATCACGAAGACAAAGCGGTCCCCCATGGTCGGCAGAAACCCCGTGACGGCTTCGAGGGACGTGGTTTCAGACCAGCGCGTCTTCGAGGGCTTTCAAAGCGTGGCCCTTGAAGGATACCGGCTCGCGTCGCTGGATGGGCTCGAATTCCAGTCGAAAAGGGCGGGCCAGTCATGCGGGCACACCGGCTTCAGGCCGATCAAGGCCCCGAGCATGTCCGCCGTGCAGCCCATTGGGAAACAAGTCACATCCACGGCCCGGCGCATGTGGCCGTTGCATGTTCTCGCTACGATGTCTTCGATGCCCGGCTGCGTCACGAGCAACCACCCTGTGCTTCGCATCACGCTTACGCCAATCATCGCCGCCCTCGTTGCCGCGGGGCTTTACGGAGACGGGTTTGCCGCCGAGCCCGTTCCAGTCGAGCCGGTCACCGTCGAACTGTGGCCGAATGGCACGCCCACGACGATGCGGTCGA
>CAIWZS010000403.1 GCA_903917235.1 uncultured Planctomycetaceae bacterium
AGCCGTGCACGAGTCCGCCTCTCCCCGTCCGACCGCCGCCCCGCGGATCGTTCTCTGCTACCCGGTCGAGCGGAGACACGTCTCGGCCATCGCCGCCGTCGCCCGGTCGGTGCTGCCCGGCGCCACGATCGTGGATGCGGGCCAGGAACGCATCGTCGATGAGCTGCCGTCGGCCGACATCTTCTGCGGTCATGCGAAGGTGCCCCTGCCGTGGGCCGACGTGGTCGCCGCCGGCCGGCTGCGCTGGATTCAGTCGTCGGCCGCCGGGCTCGATCACTGCCTCGTGCCCGCCGTGGTCGCCTCGTCCATCGTCGTGACGAGTGCCTCGGGCGTGCTGGCCGATCAGGTCGCCGAACACGCCCTCGGGCTGGCGATCGCGTGCACGCGACGGCTGCCGCTCTTTCTGGGGCAGCAGGCGCGTCGGGAGTTCGTCCGCCGGCCCACCCGCGACCTGACCGGCGCGACCGTCGGCATCGTCGGACTCGGCGGCGTCGGACGGCGTCTCGTCGAGGTGCTGGCGCCGTTCCGCCCGCGCATCCTCGCCACCGACTGGTTTCCCGTGAACCAGCCGGCCGCGGTCGCGCGGCTCGGCGGCCCCGACACGCTGCCCGACCTGCTGCGCGAGGTCGACATTCTCTTTCTCTGCGCCCCGCTCACGCCGCAGACGCGCGGCATGATCGACGCCACGGCCCTGGCCACGCTCCGCCCGGGATCCATCCTTGTCAACGTCGCACGGGGACCGCTCGTGGACGACGTGGCCCTGGCCGCGGCCCTCCATTCCGGACACCTCGACTCGGCCGCCCTCGACGTGACGCCCACCGAGCCGCCGCCGGCCGACAGTCCGCTCTGGTCGGCGCCACGGCTGATCCTCACGCCCCACGTCGCCGGGCAGTCGGCACGCCGAATCGATGCGATGACCGATTTTTTCTGCGATAATCTCGGGCGGTATGCGGACGGGCGGCCGCTGCGGAACCTCGTCGACAAGCGACTGGGATTCCCGGAGCCGGGGCGCGAGGCCCCGGACCGAGACGATCGCTCGCCCGCACACGGGGGCTCGGGCGGCCACGGCCGCAGGGACACGACCACGCCATGACCACGACCATTCTGCGGGAGGATCCGCCCACGATCGCGGCGGGCGACGTGGGCAACCGCTGCCCGGAGGAGCTGCTCGCGCGGTACGGCGAAATCCTGTCGCAGGGACGGCTCAACTGGACCGTGTACCACGTCCTCGAGCGCCGCCTCGGTGCGGGCGGCCAGGGCGTCGTCTACCTGAGCACGCGGCGCGGCACCGACAGCTTCAAGCTTCCGGTGGCGCTCAAGATCTTCTCCCCCGAGCGCTACGACAGCGAGACGGCGTACGTGGCGGCGATGAATCGGATCGCCCGCGTGGCCGCCCGCGTGGCCCAGATCCAGCAGGACAACCTGCTCGACGTGCAGAACTTCGTCGAACAGCGGCGCATCCGCGTCATGGAGATGGAGTGGATCGACGGCTACGACCTGTCGCGCCTGCTCGCCCCCGAGCTGCTCGCGCAGACGCGGGCCAGCGTCAGCGACGACCGCTGGACCTACCTCAACAACGTGATCGTGACCGCCGGGCCGCGGCAGTCGCGGCTCAAGCCGGGCGTCGCGATCGCGATCGTGCGGGAGTGCCTCGCGGCGCTCGCCGCCCTGCACCGCGAGGGGATCGTGCACGGCGACATCAAGACCGGCAACATCATGGTGAAGCGGACGGGCAACGCGAAGATCATCGACATCGGCTCGGCCCACGCCATCGACGACCTGCCGCCGACCCGCACCTGCACGCCCGCCTACGCCGCGCCGGAAGTGCTCGAGGGACGCGACAACACGCCCCGCAGCGACCTGGCCAGCCTCGGCTACGTGCTCGTGGAGATGCTGTCGGGTGAGCCGCCCTTCGCCGGGCTGCAGTCCTACCGCGATCTGCTCGAGGCGAAGCGGTCGCTCGTGCACCGCCTGCCCCACATGCTCCCCTCCGAGGTGACGTGCAACGAACTGCTGATGGCCTTCTGTCGCGGTCTCATCGCCGCCGACCCGGCCCGCCGCTTTCCCAGTGCCGAGGAGGCCGATCTCCAGAAGGGTGGGGCGGCCGCCTTCCATCGGCAGCTCATCGTCGGCGGACTCGCGAGCGAGTACGAGAACGAGATCCGCGCCTGGCTCGATGAACTGGCCTGATCGACGGTGAGCCCGCCGCGACCTCGTCAGCCGACGAGCCGTGCATAGCGTCGGCGGACGAGCGCCGTCGCCAGCCGGGGCGCCACGCCGGCCAGGCTCCAGAGGAGCCGAGCCCGCAGGCCGACCACCACGTAGCGCCGGCCGCGCCACGTCGCCGCGAGCGCGCGGCGGGCGATGAGGGCGGCCGAGCGTTTCGTCGTCGTCATCCGCATGCCGGCCTCGCGGGCCGCCACCTCGGAGGCGAAGTGCCAGGTGTCGAGCAGCCCCGAGCGGAAGAAGCCGGGGCAGGCGATCGTGACGCTCGGCCGCCCGCGCGGGCACTCCGCCGCGATGGCCTCGGAGAGTGCCACCACGCCCGCCTTGCTCGCCGCGTAGGCCGCCAGCGTCGGCAGCCCGACGGCGGCGGAGATCGAGGCGACGTTGAGAAGGTGCGACCGCCGGGGATGCTCCCGCAGCCACGGCACGAATGTCTCACATCCGATCGCCGTGCCGATGAGGTTGGTCTCGACGACCCTGCGCCACTGGTCCTCGGCGAGCGTTCCGACCTCGCCGGCAGCACCCACGCCGGCCGCGTTCACCACGAGGTCGAGCGCGGGCCACGCGCCGCGGAGCTGCTCGTGGAGGCCGCGCCACGCCGCTGCGTCGCGCACGTCGAACGCGACGGCGAGATCACCGGGGACGGCCGCGGGCCAGCGCTCGCCCGGCAGGTCGACGAGGGCGAGCCGCCAGCCATCGGCCCTCAGCAGGTCGGCGACCGCACGCCCGAACCCGCTCGCGGCTCCCGTCACCACCGCATGCTGGGCCATGAGACGAGCCGCGGGGGCACGCGACGGGTGGTCAAGCGAGGGTGACGGGACTCGAACCCGCGGCCTCCAACGTGACAGGCTGGCGCTCTAACCAACTGAGCTACACCCCCGGAGACCCGGC
>CAIWZS010000404.1 GCA_903917235.1 uncultured Planctomycetaceae bacterium
ACGTGCTCGCCATCGTTCCCGATCTGGCCGATGCGGTGGCGCTGCGCAACCAGCTGCAGGCGGCGGTCACGGCGCGACGCGCGGGCCCCGGCACCGTGCCGAACGTGACCGACACGGAGCAGCCCGCCGCCTTCGATCCGCGGATCGGCGGGCTGACCGTGCGGCCCGAGGTGCTCGAGCGGCTCGCCGCGGGCAAGAGGCGGATCCGCCTGCTCGGTCTGGCCGGACTGCTCGGCGGGGCCATCCTCGGCGTCTGCGGCGCCGTCGCCGTCTGGCGACGCGGCCGTCGCGCGCCCGACGTCGTCTGTCGGGCCGGCATCGCCCGGACCTTCCAGAACATCCGGCTCTTCCCCGCGATGACGGCCCTCGAAAACGTGCTCGTCGGTCTCGATCGGACGATCCCCGGCGGCGTGCCTGCGATGCTGCTGAGGCCCGGCGCGACGCGTCGGGCCGAGCACGAGGCGCGACGCGTGGCACGCGATGAACTGCGGTTCGTCGGGCTCGCGGGGGTCGCCGGTCGCGCGGCGGGCACGCTGTCCTACGGCGGGCAGCGGCGTCTCGAGATCGCGCGGGCCCTGGCCACGGGCCCGAGCCTGCTCCTGCTCGACGAACCGGCGGCGGGGCTGAATCCGACCGAGACCGCGGCGCTTGCGGCGCTCGTCGAGCGGATCCGTGATCGGGGGATCACGGTCGTGCTGATCGAACACCACATGGACCTCGTCATGTCGATCAGCGATCGGGTGATCGTGCTCGACCATGGTGTGAAGATCGCCGAGGGCACTCCGGACGACGTGCGGCGTGACCCGTCCGTCGTGACCGCGTACCTGGGTGCGGAGGCATGAAGGACGCATGAGCCTCCTCCACCTGCAGGGCCTCGTCGCCGGCTACGGGCCCGTTCGGGCGCTCGACGACGTCTCGCTCGAGGTCGGCGCCGGCGAGACCGTGGCGATCGTCGGCGCCAACGGCGCGGGCAAGACGTCGCTCCTCATGGCGATCTCGGGCCTCGTCCCGCTGCGGTCCGGGCAGATCCAGTATCAGGGCCGTCCGCTCGCCGGCGTGTCGCCATACGAGATCGCGCGGGCGGGGATCGGCCACGTTCCCGAGGGACGCCGCATCTTTCCCTACCTGACGGTGCGGGAGAATCTCGAGCTCGGCGCGGTCGCGAGGCGGGAGCGAGCGGGGCTCCGCGAGGACATCGCCGCCGCGTGCGATCTGTTTCCCGTGCTCGCGTCGCGCATGCGGCAGCTCGGCGGCACGCTCTCGGGCGGTGAGCAGCAGATGCTCGCGATCGCCCGCGCCCTCGTCGGCCGCCCGCGGCTCGTCCTGCTCGACGAGCCCTCGCTCGGCCTCGCACCCCTCATGGTGGAGAAGGTGTTCGCCGCGATCGCCTCGCTCGGGGCGCGGGGGATCGCGGTCGTGCTCGTCGAGCAGAATGCCCGCGCCAGCCTGCGGCTCGCGACACGGGCCCACGTGCTCGAGCACGGCCGCATCGTCCTGTCGGGCGCCGGGGATGCCCTCGCGGCCGACCCGCGGGTGCGAGCCGCCTACCTCGGCGAGCTGTGAACGCCGCGTCCGGGGGCGGACGCGGGCCGCTCACGCGTCGGCCTGCTCCCGGCCCGCGACGATGTCGAGGATCGCCGCGCCGAAGTCCGCCAGCCGCTTCTCGCCGATGCCGCGGCAGCGCAGGAGCGCGGCCGGCGACGCGGGCCGGTCGCGGGCGATCGACCGCAGCGACTTGTCGTCGAAGATCGTCCAGGCCGGCTTGCCGCGTGCCTCGGCGACCCGCCGCCTCCAGCGCCGGAGCCGCTCGAGGAGATCGCGGTCCACCCCCTCCCAGTCGTCGGCCTCGGCGCGGGTCGCGCGGACCCGCGCCGCCCGCGGCTCGAGCAGCACCACCTCGCGCGCGCCGCGCAGCAGCTCCCACGACCGGTCGTTGAGCGTGACGACGGGGCGGTCCCCGCCCGTCCTGGAGAGAAGCTCCTGGTCGAGCAGCTGGTGCACGAGGTTTTCCACCGCGCGCTGGTCGAGATCCGCGAGCAGGCCGAACGTGGAGAGCTCCTCGTGCCGGTGGCGGGCGACGCCCTCGGTCCGGGCGCCTCGCAGCACCTCGGCCACGTGCCGCACGCCGAAGCGGCCTCCGACCCGCGCCACGCAGGAGACGATCTTCTGGGCGGTCACCGTGCCGTCCGGCAGGCTCGAGGTCTCCCCGAGGCAAACGTCGCAGGCGCCGCATGTGGGCGCGTCGTAGCGTTGGCCGAAGTACTCGGAGAGCGCGGCATGACGACAGCGCGCCGCCTGCGCGTAGCGTCGCATCGCGTGCAGGTGCTCGATCTGGGACCGCACGAGCGTCTCCTGCTCGTCGGCATCGAGGTCGGATTCCGCCGCACTCTTGCGGACGAGCGCCTCCCAGCTGAACACGTCGGCCGACGAATAGAGGAGCAGGCATTCGGCCGCGAGACCGTCACGTCCCGCGCGGCCCGTCTCCTGCTGGTAGGCCTCGAGGCTCTTCGGCAGGGCCGTGTGCAGCACGAGCCGCACGTCGGACCGGTCGATGCCCATGCCGAAGGCCACGGTCGCCACGACGACGTCGATCGTCTCCCGCGCGAACGCCTCCTGCGTACGGTGCCGTCGCGTCGCGTCGAGGCCCGCGTGGTACGGCTGGGCGAGAAGTCCCGCCCCCGCGAGCCGGGCGGCGAGCCGCTCCGTCTCCTTGCGCGAGATGCAGTAGACGATGGAGGCCTCGCCGCGGTGGCGACCGAGGATGGCCTCGACCTGACCGGCACGGTCGGTGCGCGGCACCACTCGGTAGACGAGGTTGGGCCGATCGAACGTGCCGACGAGCACCGCCGGGTCGCGCAGCCCCAGCTGGGTCGCGATGTCGTCCCGCACGCGGGGCGTGGCGGTCGCGGTGAAGGCGTGGATGCTGGCGTGCGGAAATCGCTCGCGGAGCAGGGCGAGCTGGCGGTACTCGGGACGGAAGTCGTGGCCCCACTGGCTGATGCAGTGGGCCTCGTCGACCGCGAACCGCCGCACGCCGGCGCGGGCGAGGATGTCGAGCAGGCCGGTGTTCACGAGCCGCTCCGGGGCCACGAACAGCAGCCGCAGGTCGCCCGCGATGAGCCGGTCCCGGACCCGGGCTCGTTCGCTCGCCTCGAGGGCTCCGTGGATGGCCGCCGCCGGATAGCCGATCGCCTCGAGGGCGTCGACCTGATCCTTCATGAGGGCGACGAGGGGCGAGATGACCACGTCGGTCGCGCCGTCCACCAGCGGCGGCAGTTGGTAGCAGAGGCTCTTGCCCCCGCCCGTCGGAAGCACGACGAGCGAGTCACGGCCCGCGAGGGCGGCCCGGAGGGCGTCGGCCTGGAGGGGGCGCAGGGTGTCGAAGCCCCACCAGCGCGAGAGCACGTCGGCGATCCGCGCGTCGTCGGTGGGAAGCGGGGCAGTGTCGGCTGGCCCGGGCACGGGAGCAACCTGTCGGGGCTTGGGAAACCCCGGCAGGGTACCAGAGGATCGACCTCATCGTCCGGGGCGCAACGCACGGGGATGCGAGTGCCATCGCGAGTGGGGCCCAAAACACCTTGCTCCGCAGGGCCTCGGCTGGGAGAGTCCCCACCCGTTCACGGTTCGCCAGTCCGTGTCCACGTTTCCCGTGCGACGCTCCCGGGATCGCCCGAGCATGCCGCGTTCCGAGCCTTCCTCCACCACGGCAGCCCCCACCGCGCGCCGCACGCGCGAGCGGCACGCGAGGCCGTGCATCGACGGTGGTGATGGCCGCTGGATCGGCGCTCGATGGTGCCTGGCCTTCGTGCTCTGGCTCGTCCCCGCGTGTCTGGCATGCGGCCAGAGCATGTTTCTCGCCGCGAATGACGGTGAGGAGCTCTGGCGGCGCACCGTCGCGACCGTCTCCGCCGACTGGCCGATCGTGCGCGCGGTCGAGCCCGACTTCACCGCATCGCCACCGACCGAGGGAGTGATCGAGACCGCGTGGGTCGAAGCGGCCGTCGGTGCGCGCGATGCGTGGCCCCCACGCCGCCAGCGCGTCGTGGTGCGGCTGGTGCCGGCGTCGTCCGGCGCCTGGATCGACGCGGCCGTCGAGACGCAGACATTCGGCGGTGCAGGCGAGTCGTCGGGCCTGCTGCTCGCGGGCGGCTGGCAGGCCGCCGCCGGCCCCGATCCTTTCACCGGATCGCTCGTCGCGCAGCTCGCTCCGGGCGTGGACCCGGTCGTGGAATTGCCGCCGCTGGATGACGTCGCCGTCCTGCAGGCACCACGGCAGGAACTGCCGTGGTCGGGCGCTCGATTCCCGCGACTGACGCGTGCCGGCGTCAAGGTCGTGGAGGACTACCGCAACTTCTACGACTGCGAGAGCCTCGTGTGTCTCACGGCGGCCTTCGGCGCCGGGGCCGTCATGGCGAACACCGGCTTCGACACGACGATGCAGAATGCATGGCAGCGGGGGGTGGAGCCGACGCAGCTCGGCACCTTCTTTTCCGGCTGCAAGGACATCGGCGAGGGACGATACGCCCTGCCGATCTTCGGCGCGGCGGCGGCCACGGGGCTCGTCTTCGAGGGCAATCCGGTCGGGGACGTGGTGGGGGAGTGGGGCAGTCGCTCGCTGCGCATCTTCGTCGTCGGCGCTCCGCCGCTGTACGCCCTGCAGTGGGCGACCGGCGCCTCGCGGCCCGGTGAATCCTCCGCGGGCAGCGACTGGAAGTTCTTCGACGACAACAACGGCGTCAGCGGGCATGCGTTCGTCGGCGCGGTTCCCTTCCTCGCCGCCGCCGACATGGTCGAGAGCCCGCTGCTCAAGGGCACGCTCTACGTCTGCTCCACGTTCGTCGCTTTCTCACGAATGACCGACGACGCCCACTACCCGTCGCAGATTTTCCTCGGCTGGTATCTCGCGTGGGCGAGCGCCCGCGCCGTCGACGCGACCGAGATGCGATTCGCGGGCTTCGAGGTGAGCGTCATGCCGGTGCCGATCGGCGATCTCGGCGGCATGGCCGTGCAGACCCGCTGGTGACCGGCCCGGGGCGTCGCGACCGATCAGCGCCGCCGCAGCCGACCGCGTCGTCGGTCATGCTGCGGGGTGGCGCGGATCCGCGGCTCGGCCGGCGGACTGAACGGGGGCGAGATCGCGCTGCGATACCGACGCTCATCGGCGACGGACGGCGTGGCTGAACCACGCATCAGCGTCCCGAATCGCGGATCGGGGAACTGCCAGTCGTTCTGGGCGAGCACGACTGGCATGGTCGCGACCGACCAGAGGGCGACCGCGAGACTCGCCGCCGCTCGCAGTGCACCGCGCACCGCGCTCGCGTCGCGTCGTCGTGTGGGTTCGAGATTGGTCACGATTCCGTCTCCTTGGCGGGATCCTCACTCAACGTGGACCGCATTTTCATGAGCACCGGCTCAGGGAGCGGCACAAGTTCCTTGCTCGTGTGGCGTACGCCTCCAGGCGTGCGAAAGGTCCCACTCGCGCGCATCCGGCTTTGCTGGAGCACCGGCTCAGGGGGCGGCAAAAGTCTCCTCGCTCCGGCCG
>CAIWZS010000405.1 GCA_903917235.1 uncultured Planctomycetaceae bacterium
CCTCCTCGACCAGCGGCCGGTAGCGGGCGAGCCACTGGCCCCAGCGCTCCCGGGTGCGCGGGCTCCCCGGCACCTCGTCCCAGGCGGAGTAGGTGTGGAGCGAGGCCGGGTCCTTCGCGAACGCCGCCCGGGCGTCGCGGCAGCGCTTCAGCCAAAAGTCGTCGTTGCAGGTGAGGCCGGGATAGTCGGCGAGCACCTCCTGAGTCCTCTTCAGAAACGATTGTCCCGCCGGCCATTTCCCGGTCGTCGTTTTGCGTCGCCCGAGCATGGTTCTGAGCCATTCATTGGGCTCGGACTGCTGGAGATCCTGCTGGTCGGGAAAGCTGAGGCCGATGAACGAATCGAACAGGTGATGGCCCGCTCCGTTGAAGGACGAATTCCGGGCTTTCTCGTACCCACACATCATGAAAGTCGCCAGACCGAACAGGCATCCAGCTTCAGCCGTGTCGCCCTCCAGATCGAAGGTGGTCTGAAACGCCTGCAGAAGGTTGGAGAACCGTTGCGTGCGGAACGTGTCGGGCGCCCCATCACGCTGCAACCCGATGCGCATGAGATCGAGATACACCCGGTCGTCGAGCCAGTGCAGCGGATGATCCATGATGTGGGTGCCTGCCGGCGTGGGTCGGGGAGCGGGGACGTTTTCCTGCCCGAGAAGCGATGCCCGCGTTCGCGCGACACGCGAGGGGCGAGCACGCGCGCCGGAGCGATGGCGGAAGGAATTCCGGGGATCATCTTCGCGAGGGGGATGGTGTCAATCGAGGACCGCACACCTGGCTTGCCGGGTGCCTCGATGCGAGTAGGGCGCCGCGATCCGAAGTGATGGCGAACACCTCGGGGCTCCCGCATCGAGACCGTGGACATGGTCGTGGAGCGGTGCCGGGTCGTGGCGACGCGTCGCGACGTCTCGAGCGTGGAGCCCCCCTCCCCGGTCATGTTGCGAACCCCCAACCTGGACGACGATCGCGGGGCCGCCCCGGAGACGGGGGTGCGGCGCCGTCCGGCGGGGGATACAACAGGGCTGCTTCCCGCTGCGCGAGTCCTGTCACCTTCCGATCCATCATGCTCATCGGACTCCGCCCCGACGACCGAGCCGCCCTGGCCGCCGAAGGCGACGCATCGCGTCTCGCCGCACGGCCCCGCCTGATCGGCATCGGCATGGGGAAGACCGGCACCCACGCGTTGGCGAGCCTGTTCGCGCCCGTCCGAGCGGCCCACGAAGCGGAGGCCGCCAGGGCGATCGACCTGATCCTGGCGTACGAAGCGGGCACGGCGGACTGGCGGGACGTGCGGAGGTTCGTCCTGGACCGCGACCAGCGTCTGGGTCTCACCGTGGACGTCTCGAACCTCAATCTGTTCTTCGTCGACGTCTGGCTGGCGGTGGCCCCCGACACCCGGTTCGTGCTCACCGTCCGCGAGCCGCGATCCTGGCTCGACTCGATCCTCAACCATTACCTGTGCCGCCCACCCACCGACGCGTGGCGGGCTTTCGCCGCGCGTCGCTTCGGCCACGATGACGCGCCCCATCCCGCGGAGGAGCAGGTGCTCGCCGACGCCGGCCTCCACCCCCTCGACGGCTACCTCTCCTACTGGCGGACCCACATGGAGAAGGCGCTCGGGACGGTGCCCGCGGAACGACTGCTCGTCGTGCCCTTCGATCGCATCGCCACCGAGGCGGCGCGGATCGCCACGTTCGCCGGACTCTCCGCCGCGGACATCGATCCCTCCCGGATCAACGAATACCGAAACCCCGCCAAGCGGCCGATCCTCGACCAGATTCCTTCCTCCCACGTCGAGTCGTGCATCCGCCGGTGGTGCGGGCCCTTCATGGGGATGTTCGCACCCCACCCGGAGCTGGCCCCCGGGTCGCCGTCGGCGACCGCATCCGCTCCATGATCGTCTGCTGACCCCTCCCCGGTTTCTGTACCAGTGCTGTGAGGGGGTTGTGGACCATTCCGCTTGGTGTGTCGGAGGGATGGGCGCAGCCCCGACCGAGCCTGTCATGAGGACCAGGCAGCTGTCTCAGACATCATCGGGGCGGAGGGGCCGAGGAGCTTCCTGGCCGCGACCAAGGCCGGATTTTTATCCTCGGCGCAGGCCCGCCTTGAAACCGCCCTTCTCGCGGGCCGTCCGTACCGCGGCATGGTATGCCGCGTGCCCGCCGCGACGGTGGCGCGATCGGCGTCTACCGGGAGGGCTCGCCTCCTACGACCGAAGCGGCCCTCGTCACACGCACGCCGATGTCGTCGCCGAACTGTGCCGCGCCCACGGAGGGGCCGCCGTCGTCACGGAGATTCGGGCCCACACCCCAGACGAGGAAGCCGTCGTCGTCTGGCCGGTAGGTCAGCACCCCGCCGCGGAACAGGTCGTCGGGAACCTCATCGAGCACGTCGGGACAGAGGTCGGACAGCATCTCGGGATACCGGCCGTGAACGCGCTGGTAACTGGCGAGGGCGAACGCGACCAGCACGATGTCGTGTGTCTGGCGGACGCGATCGGCGGCGACGACGGCCGCGTCGGTGGCGGGCATGAGCAAGCCGACCACGACCTCGCCGATGCGGCGGCTCAAGGCCGCGTCTGCCGGCTTGCCGGCGAGCAGGAGCCCGGCGACGTCGCGGGGGGCGGCGGAGCGGGTGTTCAGCCCGCGCACATCCTCGGCGAACCGGGACATCCTCTCTGCCCGGAGCGACCTGTCGGGCTCCGCGAGGTCGGCCGCCAATCGATCGAACCACGCGTCGACGGTCTCGAAAGCCGGCTCCAAGTCGAGGGAGGCGAGGATGCGATCGCACTTCGCCCGCATCGGCTGACCGACGGCCGGACCGCCGTCACCGAAGTCGAAGGCATCGAGTCCTTGCTCCCCGAGGAGCGCGACGGTGTCGAGCATGGCGAAGCGTTCCGTGTGATCGATGCGTTCGGCCACCGTCGGCAGGCCGGGCAGCGCCACGAGATCGCGGAGGCGATCGGCCAGCCCGTGGTCGTCGGGCCCGACCGTCTCGAGGAACGCAAGGGCAGCCCGGTCGGCGGATTCATCGAGTGCGTTGGCGACGAGAAGATCGACAAGCGTGCCGCCGCGGGCCACGACGCGGGCGAGCCTGTACACGGCGAGCAGGTCAGACCAAGCACCATCCGCGTCCCCTTCCCCCAGCCGCACCATGGCACGCACGCAGAATCCCCGACCGATCTGGCGGCAGCACTGCGTGCCGGGGAGAAGGCCGCGGTAGAGGCTTCCCCGGCCGCGCTCGTCGCTCGGAGGGACGAGCGGACTGTACGCGCCGGGGAGCCGAACCGCCTCCGCCGCGATGGCGAGCGGCGTCGCGTTTTCCTCCAGCCACTCGACGGCGACGGGATCGTCCGCGGCCCGCCACGCCCGCGCGCCCCGACGGACGAACTCCTGGAACCGCTTCGAGGAGGCATCCTGAGGCTCGAGGAGGCCTTTCGCCATGAGGAATGCGTCCGCGCTCACGAACGCGGAGCCGCCCGGCGTCGGCCTGTCGATGCCCAACCGCTCGAAGTACTCATCGGGAAGCTGGCTCGCCGCGTCGGAGCCGATGCATTCCCAGAGCCGGACGATGGCGTTCGTTTCAGGTGTCACTCCCTCGGCGAGCCGCGACTGGAAGGCGTCGAAGGCATCGGCGCGACTCCTCCTTTCCGGAGGCTCCGCGACGAGGGCGTCCGCCTCGCCGGCGGCGTTAATCACACGTGGAGGCACGTCCTGGGCGCTCGCGATTCCAGAACCGACGAGCGCCATCATCACGCCGACACAGCGCATCCAAGACATTCCCATCTCCCGAAACCGGTTGCAGGTCGGCCCTCCAGCTGCCCGTGGAAAAATGTCATCCCTGACCTTGTTCCACTCAGGACACCCCAGAACAAGCCAGGGTTTTTCAGGGGTGTTCGCCGCCGCATCCAGCGGCGGGTCAGTGTGTCCATGGCCTGCCAGGCCGATGATGTGCGAGACACCTGCCTTGGCCTCATTCTAGCTGTCCGTGGAAAAAGTCATCCATGACCTTTTTCCACGTGTGGGCACCCTGAAAAAGCCAAGGTTTTTCACGGGTGCCTGCCGCCGCATCCG
>CAIWZS010000406.1 GCA_903917235.1 uncultured Planctomycetaceae bacterium
CACGCACGCGGCCGTCCTGGTGGCGGTGATGCCCAGCGTCCGTTCGATCGCGCGGGTGCGCGGGTTCTCCGAGGAGAGGGCGAGGTGGCTGCGCGCGTGGGCGTCGTACCGCCAGGCGGCGGTCGTCGCCTCGTCGCACCAGTCGCCCTGTGGGCTGCGGTGGCACCGCGTGCAGAGCGTCGTGCCCTTGAAGGAGAAGGCCGGGGCCGGCAGCGGCACGGCCTCGATCACCGTCTCAGCGGCGCGAGCGGCACCGCCGCCCATGACCGCGAGCGCGACGAGTGCGGCCACCCACGCTGGGGCATCGTGCGGCCGAGATCCTCGAGCGATCGCCATCCCGGTCATGTGTCGTCGTTCCAGGCAGGTGGCTCGCGATCAGCGTCAGTCGGCGGGTCGCACGACCGCGGGCCATGGTACTTCGCGTCCGAGGTCGCGGAAACGCACGGGATCGAACCCGAGTGGTCCATCGCGGCCCGCGGGAAACCGCAAGCCATCCCGCAACGCATCGAGCGCCTCCCGCGTCTCGGAGGGGACGGTCGACAGCGTGCCGGTGGGCCACGTGCCGAGCGGGGCCGGACCCGCTGCCAGTGCCGCTTCCAACGCCAGCACCCTCTGCACGGCCGAGTCCCACGTGCGCCACTCCGGGGGTCGCGCGGTCACGAGTCCGTCGATCCGCTCGGGTGACACCGACAGTTCGATGCGATCGCGTGACTCCAGGGCGGCCGCGGCCGTCGCGGCCGCCGCCTCGAGCGCGCGCGCCTCGGTCGCCAGGGTGGCCATGCGCTGCGGATCGGCCGCGTCCCAGCGGGCGGCAAGCACCGACTTCAGCGTGTCGATCGCGCGCTCCACCGCGGCGAAATCGGGGGCCATTCCATCGGTTCCGCCACTCGTGAGCCAGGCCCCCGACGTCTGCCACGGCTGCCATGCCGGCGACCCTGGGACGGGATTCCGCCACTCCTCGGCGCGGCCGCCGACGAACGAGCGCGGTCCCAGCGAGCGATGGCAGGCATAACAGTCGAATTCCGCGAACTCGGGCCAGTCGGCCGCGGGATCGCCCGGGGCGGAGCGCCGCTCCTCCGCGGCACGGGCCGTCCGCTCGGCGCGCACCGCCAGCAGGGCGGCCACGGCGCGCACCGTTTCCGCCTGCCCCACCGCCCACGCCCGGGCCCCGAAGTCCGCGCGCGACTCCACGGTGCGCGACGGACTCCAGTGCCGCGCCCAGAGTCGCTGGTAGGCGGAGAACTCGAAGGCCAGGCGCGGATGGCCGGCGGCGATCAGATCGTGATCGACCTCACGGCTCTCGTCACCCACGTGGCATGGCACGCAGTTGCGGACGCGCGCGGAGACGTCGGCGAGGTCACGATAGCCCAGCGCACCCCGCTCCTCGACCGAGAGCGTCTTCCACGACGGCAGGGTGTGGGCGTCGCGCCACAGGGTCGCGTCACCGTGGCACGAGCCGCAGGCGACGCCGTCGGCCAGCACCTCCCGGGGCAGCGGCTGGCGTGCCTCGGCCTGCATGGAGTGGCAGGCGAGGCAGACCGCCGCGCGATGAGCCGGCCCGATGCCCAGGAGGTTCGCCATCCGCTGCGACCGCGGCTGGTGGAGCGTCTCGTAGGCTCCCGCGTGCGGATCATCCTTCGCCCAGATCGTGAATGCGAAGGACAGCACGTCCCGGTTGCCCGCCTGGGGCCCGCCATGGCACGCGGTGGTGCCGCACGATGACGCGCCCAGTGCCGTGGCGGCGGCGTCGGGGACCATGCCCGCGTAGGTGCCCTGGCCGATCCCGCCATCGGCGGTCACTCGGCCGTCGGCGGAGATCACCTGCGGACAGACGTCGGATCGGCAGGGTTGGGACTGCGCCCGCGCGGTGCCGCCGGCCTCCCACGCCGTGAGGCCCGCGACGAGGAGAAGCACGGATCGACGCATACGACAGCGACGTGGCGGCTGGTGGTCGCCCGCGATCGACCGCACCGCCGGGCGCGGACAGTTCCGCAGGGAAATCGACGCCTCGCCCCCCCGGCGCCCATGGCCCCGTGAAAAATTTCCGAGCCTCCCGATTGCGAGGGTCGTGCGGCATTTTCAGATCGGTGCGGGCTTCGGGTACGCTTCGCAGACGCCTCGCGGGCCGGGATGCATCCGGCTCGCGCCGCATGGACGGCCGTGGTTCGTCATGCCCGTCGGCCCGGGCCGTGCGGGTCGCCGCGGCGCGGCGGCGAGGCCCGGGGCGACGCGCCGGGCGTGGAGGTTTCCCAGTGATCGTCGGTGGATCGACCTGGCATCGCGATCGGCGCTGGATCGTCGGGACGGCTCTCGTCGCGGTGCTCGCGGTCGCCGCCTACGTGGTCGAATGGAGGGATCTCGGCCGGCTTCCCGGAGGCAGCAGTCGCACGGGGTTCGTGTGCGGCGTCATCGGCGGGCTCATCATTCTCTTCGAGCTGCTGCTCTGGCCGCGGCGACGCGTGCGGTCGTGGCGGGTCGGCTCCGCGCAGTCATGGCTGCGGGCGCACGTCTGGCTCGGACTGCTCGCCGTGCCTCTCGTGATCCTGCACGCGCGGCTGCTGTTCATCGGCGGCTGGCTGAACATCGCCCTGGCCGTGTTGTTTCTCGTCGTCATCGCCAGCGGGATCTGGGGGCTCGCGCTCCAGCAGTTCCTGCCACGGATGCTTCTCGAGCAGGTGCCTGCCGAGACGATCCGCGAGCAGATCGACCACGTCGCCGCGGTGCAGTGCCACGACCTCGAACGGCTCGTGCGGGCGCTCTGCGAGCCCGGTGGGGTTCACGCATCGGACGGACACGCGGACGAGCAGGGAGTCGAGGCCGCCTTCGACGAGGGAGATCACGCGGTCGTCACGGGGTATCGTTCGCTCACGGGCATCCAGGGTCGCGTGCTCGAGAGCGTGCCGGTCTACGATCGGATACCGGGAACGGCCGCACTCTCCCGGCGGTTTTTCACCGACATTCGGCCGTATCTGCTGCAGGGCGCCGCGGGCGGCTCACGGATGGCGTCGCCCGTGGATGCCCGGCGGGTGCTGTCCAGCCTGAGCGAAATCGCGCCGGCCGAGGCGGGCGACCTCATCGAGCGGATTGCCGCCGCCTGTGAGACCCGCCGGCAGTTCGATCTCCAGGCCCGCATCCACGGCTGGCTGCACGGCTGGCTCCTCGTGCACGTGCCGCTTTCGTTCGCGCTGGGCGTGCTCCTCGCCGTGCACGTGCCGCTGGCGCTCTGGTACTGGTGACGCCCCCAGTCTCTCCACGGCCCTGCGACGCCCGACCGATGGCTCCCCACGACACGCCCTCCCGATCCGCAGGCACGGGCTCCCGGCCGAGCACGCGTGAGCAGGCCTCACGGATCGAGCGCGACTACTACCGACGCCGGTCTCCCCTGGCCGGGGTCCGCCGCTGGCTCGGCCTCGCGGCGGTCCTCGCCGGCGGTGGCTGGTGCGCGTGGGCGGCCGTCGACGCGCGGCGGCATGTCGCCCCGGGGCCCGTGACCGCCGTGCATGCGACCTGGGAACGCGACTGCAACGCCTGCCACGTGCCCTTCTCGCCGATCGTGGATGCCACGTTCTGGTCGAACGAGCAGTCGCGGGCGGCGGGTGACTCGAAGTGCCTGCCATGTCACCGCGTGGCGGGGCATCATCCGCGCGAGCGAGCCGCCGAGGTCGGATCATGCGGCTCGTGTCATTCCGACCATCGGGGCCGTGCCGCCGACATCACGCGGGTCGCCGACCGCACCTGCACGGCGTGTCATGCCGATCTCGCCTCGCACCGGCTGGCCGCAGCGGACACTCCGCCGCTCTCGACCGAGGCCGCCTGGCGGATCGAGGGCTTCGACAACGAGCGCCATCCCCCCTTCGCGTCGCTGCGCGAGGATCCCGGCACGCTCATCTTCACGCACGGTCGGCACATGCTCCCCGGGCAGTACCTCGGCGCGACGGCGCTCGCCGCGGCGTCGACCGCGACCGCCGACCAGCCCCCGCGGTCACGGCCGCTCGCCTACGCAGACCTGCCGGTCGCGGACCGCGCCCGCTATCTCCCCCCCGGCACGTCGCTCGATGCGCCGGTGCAGCTGTCATGTGCTTCGTGTCACGAGTTCGGCACCGCGTTGACCGAGATCGATGTCCGGCAGGTCGGTGGACGTGTGGCTGCGGCGTCGCCCGGTGCGTATGCCCTGCCGGTGGATTTCCAGCGGCACTGCGCGGCGTGCCATCCACTGCCATACGAAGGGTTGCCGATGGCCGACACGACCGGCCGTCCAGCCGATCCGCGGACCGGTGACGGCGTGGATGCCGTGCTCGCATCGGTGGGTGCCGACGTGGCGGTCGTGCCGCATGGACTCGATGCGGCGGCGCTGCGCCGGTTTCTCGAGCAGACGTATCTGGCACGGGGTGTCACGGCCGATCCCGCGCTGCTCCTCGAGCCGGTGGTGCCCCGGCCGCTGCCCGCCGCCGCGACCGCGAGCGGTGCGCCGACACGCGGGACCGCGATCCGCGACAAGGTGGACGGTGCCCGCCGCTTCGTCCGTGGGCAGTGTGCGAAGTGCCACGCGCTCGAGGACGTCGCCCTCGGCGACGATCGCGCGGCATGGTTTCGCGCCCTTCCCTCGCGGGTGCCGGACGTGTGGCTCACCAAGGCCCGGTTCGATCATCAGGCACACCGGCAGGTCGACTGTCGTGCGTGTCACGAGGCTGCCTATCCGGAGCGCGCGGCCGAGGCGCTCGAGGCGGCCCGCGCGGGGCAGGGGCTCTCTGTCGAGAGCGATCTCGTGCTGATCGCCGGACGCGAGTCGTGCGTGGAGTGCCACGCACCGCCGCATCAGGATGCCGAGACGGGGCGGGAGGTCGGCGGAGCCCGCCACGACTGCGTGGAATGCCACGGCTATCACGACCGCGGAGGCCATGCGTCGCCGTGGCCCCTGCGGAGCGTGACGGCTGATCCCACCGCACGTCCCCGTGGCGAGGGCCTCGCCGCGCTCCGGTCGCGACTCCTCGACTTTCTTTCGACGCCATCCGTCGGTCCCGCGGAGCACTGAACGGTGGACGGCCTGCGTCAGCACCAGCGCACCGGCTCGCGGTGCTTCGTCGTGGTCCTGGCCGCGGCGACCGCGATGGCCGGATCCCTCCGCGCCGATGATCGGTCACGGCCTCTTGACCGCCCACGATTCCTCGGTGCCGGAAGCTGCTCATCGGCGGGCTGCCACGCAGCCGCGATCGCCGGGCACGAGCCCTGGCAGTCGGCCGCGACGGTCTGGGCGTTTCGCGACCCGCATGCCCGCGCTCACGACGTGCTGAGCGGCCCGCTGGCCGAGCAGATCGTGGCCGCGCTCGCGTCGCGACATCCCGAGGTGCCCCGGGTGCCTGCTCGCGAGCATCAGTCCTGCATCGGCTGCCATGCCACCGGTCAGGGTGTCGCCCTCGCGGAGGGCGTGAGCTGCGAATCGTGTCATGGTCCGGCCGAGCGGTGGGTCGTCGCACACACGCTGCCCGGCTGGAACACCCCCGGGAACGAGCGCGGCCTCGTGGATCTCGCCGATCCCTTCGTCTGCGCCAGCACCTGTGCCCAGTGCCACGTCGGCGGCACGCCCACGGTCGACGGACTCCCGCGCGAAGTCAGTCACGACATCGTGGCGGCGGGGCACCCGCGGCTCGCTTTCGAGCTGCGGTCATCGAAGCGGGCCGAGCCACCCCATTGGCGCGATTGCTTCACGGACGCCCCGCCGGCCGGAGGAGCGGAGACGAACGTCGAGCCACCGCTCGGGCCCGTCGACGAGTGGGCGCTCGGGCGGCTCGGGCTGCTCGACGCGCAGCTGCGGCAGATGCTTTCCGACACGTTTGCGGCGGCGACGACCGATGTCGCCGACGCCTGGCCGGAGTTCACCGCCTTCGACTGCTACGGGTGCCACCGCGCGGCCGTGGCCGCGATCGACCGTGGCCTGTCGGCCGGCAGACCGGCGGCGAGTCCCCGGCTCCAGCCGCTCCTGTGGGCGCAGTCCGGGCTCCTGCTGCCCGTCCACACGGCCGCCTCCGTGCATGCGCTGCGCGACAGGCTGGAGCGCCGCTGGTTTGAGAGGCCCGAGCGGTCCGCCCTCGAGGCCGCGCGTGTGGCGGTGGCTGCGGCACGGGCCGAGATCGGGCACCGGCTCGCGGCGCTGCCTGATGCGGCGCTCGCCGCCGAGATCGTGCAGGGCACGAATCCCGACAGCTGGGACGAGTCGGCGGCGGCGCTCTGGGCGCTCGAGGCCGTCGTCGATCGCGCCGCGCGGCGCCGCGGCGA
>CAIWZS010000407.1 GCA_903917235.1 uncultured Planctomycetaceae bacterium
CCTAACGTTCCCGATCAATGGCTCGCGACCGCTGGATTATCCACGCCGCAGGGCCTCATCGCGAGTCCATTGCATCGGTTGGTTCAGCGTCGATCAACCCGGGTTCTTCGTCTGGAACCTGCCACTCAATGACAGCGCCGACGACCATGCACAGCAAGACCCATAGCGCAAAGCCTATAAACCAGTCATCGGAACGAGGACGCCCATCGCAGGCCATCACCACTAAGCCGATGATGGCACCGCCGATTCCTTTCGTGAGCGACTTCCAAAGCACGCTTCGCAGCGTGGCCTTCTGATTGACCTTTTCAAGAAGGCTCACCGGAGCACCTCATGAGCACGCTGAACGGCTGCGATCAATGGCTCGCGGCCCACGGGCAACCATCAGCCAGCGACGATGCCCGCGGGTCCATTGCATCGGTTGGTTCGCCCCGGTGGCTCATAAGGCGGCCAACAACTGTCGCCTTCTGACAAGCTCGCCACAAAGTGCTAGGAGCCCCAAACCGACCCCAAGGGCCAAAAGCGTACCTGAGTCTCCCATGCTGCGAGGGATCGCAACGTCGGGGGCATTGTTGCCGGGATGGACCGGGTCGAAGCGGACGGTAAGTTGGTTCGTTGCAGTCGCTGCCTGCCAATCTGCCTCTGGGAGGGAAGACCAAAGGTTGGTGCGGCCCAGGAAATCGGAACGCCCAATCTCCGGAGATCCAGGTGTGGGAGCGAATGCATAGCGGACCTCGTAGGAAACACCGCCGCGTCGCTTCGCCATTGTGCGAGCCTCGACCACACGGGCCACTGCCACCGCCTTACTGCGATGCAGGGCCAGGGTCTCAATTCAGCTCATCCCACCCAGCGCCGTGAATGCCACCGCTGCGAGAGCACAGAGCACGACGTGCGATTTGTTCACAGACCACTGCTGCTGATTTGCCATAAGGATCGCGACGGGATTGGGCGAACGGCTGCATTGAGCGGCTCGCGACCGCTCACCTACCCATACCGCAGAGCATGATCGCGAGTCCGCTCCAATGCGTGGTTCGCCGCGGTGGGGCGGAGTTATTCGGCAAGAAGTTGCTCATATTGGTCGTGGTCACCGATCCAATACCAAAAGAAGGTGTCATCTTCGAAGACGGCGAGGGCTCGATAGCCAGCGCCAACGCGAACTGACCAGACCGCACCGCACCTCTTGAATCGCAAGGACGGGTGCCGAGGGTCTCGCTGCCAAAGCCGATATGCCGCACGTGCCCGGCGCTTGATATCCGGCGGAAGCGCCCGATACGCGGACCAGAAGTCACTCGTTGTCGATGACTTCGCCAAGCGGCTTCGTCCTTCCCTCGGCGATGTCGCGGCGAACACGATCGAGGACGCGCTGCATCCGAGCGCCCGGCTGGGAATCCCGGGCGATCTCCTCATCCCACGCATCAACCTGGCCGAGTTCGAAGTCGGCAAGCCAGGCCAGAAGCTCCTCCCGCTCGCTCAGCGGAAGCGACTTGACTTGCTCGGCGATTTGCTCGACGCGGGTCGTCATGCCAACATTATCGCACGGACTGCTCTGTGGCGGCAATAACGGCCGGCCTCGCGGTTGAAGCAGTCCCGCGTTGCTGGAAAGATCCGCTGCCAGGCCCAGTCGGTCTCGAGCGACGGATATTTGCGGACAAGCGCCTTCGGCACCCTTAAGCGGCCGACGCCGCCGGCGACGGCGCGGGCATGCTCCGCTCGCCAGCCTTCAAGTGATGCCGACAGCGTCGGCACGTTTCTTCAGCCTTGAGTTCTGCCTTTGGAGCTCCTGAAGCTGCCTGGCCATCTTCGGATTCATCCCGCAAAACGTCGTGCGCCAGCCGTAGTACGTCTGCTGGCTGATGCCCAGCCGTCGGCAGACATCGGGCACGTTCATGCCCTTCCCAAGGTTCACGTCAACCTGCCGAAGCAAGCCCACGATCTGCTCTGCACTGCGTCGCTTCTTCATCCGAGAACGTTTTCAAGCCCCGGCCGGGGTACGAGAATTCTCTCACAAGACCTGGGTCATGATTTGGGGAGGGGGTCAATCTCTTGCCCTCCCTGTGTTACCGCCACCAGAGATTCTGTCTCTGAAAGTGGCGACGCTTCAGGGGGAAGGTCACACCGGCCTCGCGACCACGGGGTGTTCGCCCCGAATCACACACGCGGGCACGCGCAGCCGGGTGATCCCCGTCCGGGCCAGCCGTCGTGGTCGCGCGGCGGACCGCAGCTCACCACGACGCCTCGAGCCCGAGGTTGAGGCCGTAGAGGAACGTGCTCGCACCGGTGGCGATGCCGGTGCGGATCTCGTCGGAGAAGAGGTTGGTGGTGGAGAACTGGCCGGCCGGCTCGGCGAGGTTGCCGAGCCAGAACATCGTGAAGCCCGTGCGGGCCACCCAGTGGTCGGAGAGCCGCACACATCCGGTGAAGCCGAGTTCCCCGAAGAAGCTCGTGAGGTCCGCCGACGTCGCCGTGCTGCGGACCACCTGGTCGGTGCTCACGCTGTCGACGAACGAGTTTTGGACGGCCCGGTCGTAGTAGATGCCCGCCTTGCCGATGCCCTCAACCCAGGCCCGGCCCGAGCGGCTGCCGGCGAGCACGAGGTCGAGGCCGATCTGCGCGCCGTAGAGGCTGTCGACGGTGGCGGCGGAGAAGAAGTCCGATCCGCTGCCCGCGCCGGTGAGCGTCGTGTCGGTGACGGCGAGCCGTTCGTTCCACTCGACCCAGCGGAAGCCGTAGAGGAAATCGCCGTCGAACCGGCCGAGGGCCCGACGGCGGTTCACCTCGAACGACTTGATGCCGGCCGACGAGGCCGCCGTCGCCGACGTGACGTCCGGGAAACTGAAGCCGAGGATGTCGGCCTGCTCGAGGCCGCCTCCCGGCGAGGCCACGCTGCGCGAGCCGGTGAACGACTCGACGTTGAAGTAGTTGAACTCGACGGCGTCGGTGCCGTTCGCGCTCCACTCGATGGCGAACCGCGGGCCCGCGGCCATGCCGGTCGCGATCCCTCCCGCGTCGAGCGGCACGCTCGCAGGATTCGCGCTCTCAAAATAGAGCGGCCGAGCCGCCGGGCCGTCGCGCCAGAGGAGGAGCGCCTCGACGCCGCCCGACCACGTGGGCCGAGCCGTTTCAGTCGCGTTCGCAGACACCGCAGCCGCCACCATGACGCAGAGCGCCACCGCGGGCAGGCACACGCTGCTCGCGCACAATCGGCACGGTGTCGCGACTCTCACGCGTGACATGCTCGGCATCGCGAACCAACGTCTTCGTGGTCGTCCGGCGCTGGTGGCCCGGGACGCAAAGCTTCGCGGGATTCCCCAGAGTGACCGCGTCCGGTCACCCCCATCGACGGCAGAATCGGCACGCCGCAGCGGGCCTCCGGGGCTTTTCAGGAGGCGGGTGCACGACCGGTGCGACCAGCGTGGTTTGCCAGCGAGGTTGAGCCGGGAAGTGCGTCGGGCGACCGCACGATCGCCCCGCGATGGACCCGCTCGGGCATAGCCCGTCGGCCGAGCGGATGCGTCCGCCCGCGTCGGCTCGACGGGAGTCCACCTCACACCTCGGGGCGTGGACACTTCGGCTTCACGTCTCACTCGGGCTTTGCCGTCGCGGCCGACGGCCCCGCACCCCGCATCGCGTCCCGCCAGCAGTACATCGAGTTCACGCTCGAGGGCGCCTCGTCCGACGTCCGTCCGGCCGACCTCGCCCTCTACGCCAACGACCGGCTCGTCTCGCTGCGGAAGACACGGCTCGTCAAGATCGCCGACGAGGGGGGCCGCGCCACCTACCGCCTCCTGGGCATCCCGCATGTCTCGAGCGCGCGGGCCACGTTCACGTTCGTCGTCAACGGCCCCGGCGGCGGGGCCTCGACGACATGGCGACGAGGCTGAGTGCCTCGACCGCCCCACCGCCAGACGGGTATGGACGCTCGGCAGAGCGGTGGTCGCCGAACACTTGCCACTCCAGTTCGAGTGATGGTACGGTCCTTCGCGGAGGGGTCGTTTGGGGACAGCGGTTGCGACACTTCGTCCCGATGCGTCGCCCGTTCTGCGAGCATGACCCGGCGGTACCATCCGACAGCGTGAAGGGAGCCGTATGTTGACGTACGGACGAACTGGGGCGACCGGCGAGCGCGTCTTGCGTGCTCCAGCATGGCGACGGCGGAAGACGTGCGCGAGGCATCGTGCAGGGCTCGAGCGACTCGAGCCACGACGACCACTCACGGTCAATCTCCTCGGTGATTTCGGACGGGTTCTCGTATTGGATGCAGGGGTGAGCACGAACGGCGAGCACACGGGTTCCGTCGTCGCACAGTGCATCGCCGTCGATGCGGCGGGCAATCAATACGTCGCCGGTCGATTCTCCGGCAGCGTCGACCTCGACCCTGGCCCAGCGACATCCCTCCTGTCGGATGCGTCGTTCTCGGGCAATGCATTCGTCGCCAAATACGACGGCCGTGGCGGACTGGTGTGGTGTCGAGGCCTGGGTGGCTCGGGACTGGATCAGGTCTACGACCTCGCCGTCGATGCCGATGGGCACGTGACCGTGGTAGGCATGTTTGAGAATGCCTTTGATTTCGTCGGCAACCCCGTGTCGTCGGCCGGCTCTCAGGACGCATTCGTCGCCCAGTTTGATGCCTCGGGTGCCCTCGCATGGGTGCGGACGCTGGGTGGCATCGGGCGGGATAGCGCGGAGGGCGTGGCCGTCGCTCCCGACGGTGCCATTCTCGTGTGCGGCGACTTCGAGCAGACGGTCGATTTCGACCCAGGCGTCATGACTGCGTCACGCTCGGCGATGGCGACGGGCGGCGCAGGCTATGTGCTCAAACTGAGTCGGACCGGCGCGTACGTCTGGTCGGCAATCCTCGATGGCACCGGTGCCGCAGCGCTTGCAGGCCTGAACGACGTGGTCGTCGATTCCCGCGGTGCCGTGGCGGCTGTGGGAATCTTTCTCGGCACCATCGACGTCGATCCCTCCGCCGGGTCATCGACGATGAGTTCGGCGGCCGGCGACGATCGCAACGGCTTCCTGGTCCAACTCGATGCCAATGGTGCCTTCGCATGGGCCCGACACTTCGCCGGCTCGTCCGTGATCCCCACCGCGTTGGCTGTCGACGGCGAGGACAATCTCGCGTTCGCCGGCTACTTCATCGGGGCGGTCAACGTGGCTGCCGGCAACCCCTCGGCGACCCTGCAGTCCGGGTTTTCGGGGACGCGCACTTCGGCGATGGTCTCGAAATGGAGCGCCAGCGGAGAACTGCGTTGGACTCGTCGGATTGGTGAGACCGCGGACGGAAATGGTGGGATGTACAACGGCGACGTCGATGTCGCGGTCTCGCCACAAGGGAGGGTGCTGATTGCAGGCACGTTCCTGGGCAGCATGGATTTTGATCCCAGCGGCGCTAGCGCTGTTCGAGAATCACAAAGCGGCGGGGGCGGCCTGTCTGACGCCTATCTTGCCCGCCTCGACGCGAATGGCGACTTCGTCTCGGTCGATACGTTTGGAGGGATGGATTCTGATTACGGCTTGGCCGCAGCGACTGGGCCGAACGGTCAGGAGTTTCTCGGCGGATACTTCAATGGGACGTTGGATTTCGATCCGAGTGCCGACGCGTTGACGTACAGCGCTGAACGGGGGCATCAGTACAGCGCCCTCGTGCGATTCGGCGGAGACGTCGCGCAGGGCCTGCGGGTCCTCGGAGTCACGCCCCCGGCAGCCGGGCTTTACACCGTCGGGGCACGCCTGCGATTTGGCGTCACCCTGTCGGCTGAGGCAGACGTGCGCGGTAAACCCCAACTGGAGATCCTCGTCGGGCAGTCAAAACGCCTGGCGACCTACGTTGAAGGTGACGGAACACGCACACTCACGTTCGAGTACATCGTCGGCAAAGGTGACACAGGCAGTTCCATGGCCGTGGGCCACAAACTCGTGTTCGCACGAAGAAGTTCGATTGGTGTGGGCACGGACAAACTCCCCGCGCAGCTGCCGACGGACATCGCCGGCACGCAGGCCATGGGCGTGCAACTCGACACGCGCGCCCCGACGGTCATGGGCCGGGTGAGCCCGCCGCAGAACGCGACATACACCGTCGGCCAGCCTCTCGACTTCGTCGTGCGATTCTCCGAAAGCGTCGTCGTCGCGGGGAGCCCCTCCATCGCTTTGACGGGACTCGGCGCAGCGCGACGAGCTGTCTATGCCATGGGCTCCGGCACCGATACGGTCTCGTTTCGGTATGTCGTCCAGGCAGGCGACAGAATTGCAGGCAAAAGAATCCTCGGCATCGGCAATACGATCTCCGTCCCCGTGGGCAGTTCAATCACCGATGAAGCGGGTAACCGGGCCGCGCTGAGGGTCGTGGTTCCGCCTCTGCGAGGCATCCGAATCGATGCTGCATTGGCTGCCGCGAGCCTGCAGCATGCCTCGGCCCAGGGAGCGAGGAATCGGCTGTATCGGCTGGCTGCGTTCGCGGCCGGCGGCTGAATCACGCCGCGTGCCGGACGGAATGCCCGACTGCGATTGATCACGGCCGCTCGCGCGTACGGCCCCAGATCTCCTCGAGCAGCGCGTGGAGGTCGGGGAAGCCGGTGCGGAGCTC
>CAIWZS010000408.1 GCA_903917235.1 uncultured Planctomycetaceae bacterium
CACGTGCCTCCGGTGGCGCACGCCTCCAGGCGCGCGAATGGGCGTCGTCGAACGACGAACGCCGCCGATCGGGGGATCGTGCTCGCCGCCGACCCGCCGCTCAAAAGTAGAACGGGATGTTCTCGCGTTTGAAGTACGCCTTCTCCTCCGGCAGGAACTCGTCCCCGAGGCGCTCGAAGCCGCCTCCGGCGCGGAACGCATCGAGGAACGCGTCCACGTCGCGCTTGAGATCGGCGTCTTCCGGTCGGAGTGCCACCGCCCAGGTCTCCTCGCGAAAGGGAACGAGGACGGCGCGGGTCGTGTCCGGGTGCCGCACATGGTGGCGGTAGACGGAGAGCGAGTCGTAGATGAACGCGTCCGCCTTCCCCTGCGTCACCTCGAGGACGGCGGCCGACTCCTTGTCGAGGACCAGCACGCGGGCCTGCTTGAGGGCGGTCGCGGCGTGCTGGTGACCGGTGGTCCCCTTCTTCACGGCAACCACCCGCCCGCGCTGGTCGAGGTCGGCGGCCGACCGCACCGTCGATGCCTTGGAGAGCAGCAGGGCGAGTCCCGTTTTCACGTATGGCGCGGAGAACGCGACCGAGCGGGACCGCTCCGGCGTGGCGGTCATCGACGAGATGATGCAGTCGATCTTGCGGGTCTTGAGCGCCGGAATGAGGCCGTCGAAGGCGATGTTCTCGATGACCACGTCACGACCGAGATGCTTGCCGAGTCCCTCGGCGAGTCGGACGCTCACGCCCGTCGGCCGTCCCGTCGGGTCGGTCATCTCGAAGGGAGGATACGACAGCTCCATCCCGACGCGGAGTGGTTCGGCCGCGGCGGCGTGCGTCGCCAGGGATACGAGGACGAACGCCGCGATGCACCCGCGCATGACAGACACTCCACGTCTCGATCTCATTCGCCGCAGCGTACAATCGGAGAGCATACGAAGCAGGCTCGCGTACGGGCGTCGTTCATGAATCGTAGCGTGCATCCCGCCGGCGTCGCGGCCGGCTGCCAATTCGCCAGCGACAACACCGCCGGCTCCTGTCCGGAGGCCTGGGATGCGATGGCGCGCGCGAACGAGGGCTGCGTGCCGAGCTACGGTGACGACCCGTGGACCGGCCGGGCATGCGACGCGATCCGCCGGGTCTTCGAGTGCGACGCCGACGTCTTCTTCGTCTTCAACGGCACCGCGGCCAACTCGCTCGCGCTGGCCGCGGCGTGCCAGTCGTACCACGCGGTGGTCTGTCACGAGCTCGCGCACGTCGAGACCGACGAGTGCGGCGCTCCCGAGTTCTTCTCGAACGGCACGAAGGTGCTCACGGCCCCGGGGGAACATGCGAAGCTCACGCCCGCGGCGGTGGCCCACGTCGTGGAGCGGCGGCGGGACATCCACTATCCCAAGCCGCGGGTGCTGAGCATCACGCAGGCGACGGAACTCTCGACGGTCTACACACCGGCGGAGGTCGTCGGGCTCGCCGAGGTCTGCCGGGCGCACGGCCTCGTGTTGCACATGGACGGAGCCCGCTTCGCGAACGCTGTCGCCGCGCTCGACGTGCCGCCGCGGGCGATCACCTGGGAGGCAGGCGTCGACGTGCTCTGTCTCGGCGGCACGAAGAACGGCGCCGGCGTCGGGGAGGCCGTCGTCTTCTTCCGACGCGCGCTCGCGCACGAGTTCGCATGGCGGTGCAAGCAGGCGGGCCAGCTCGCGTCGAAGATGCGATTCCTCACGGCTCCGTGGGTGGGGCTGCTCGACGGCGACGCATGGCTGCGTCACGCGCGGCATGCCAATGCCGCCGCCGCTCGACTCGAGGAGGGCCTGGCGGGGGTCGCCGGCGTGGAGATCCTCGGTCGGCGTCAGGCCAATGCCGTCTTCGCCAGGCTCTCACCGGGGCTCGCCGCAGGCCTTCGGGCGCGCGGATGGCGGTTCTACGACTTCATCGGGGCGGGCGGCTGCCGCTTCATGTGCTCGTGGGCCACGACCGACGCGGACATCGACGCCCTGCTCGGCGACGCCGCCGCCGTGGCCGCGGACGTCTGAGCGTCGCAGCCGATCCCCGTTCATGCGGCGGCACGCCGATCCCGCGACACCTCCGGTGCGGTGTCCGCGACGGGCACGAGCCGCGTGCCACGCCCGAGGAGGTAGGTGCGCCCGCGCCAGGTGACGGTGTTCGAGGTGAACGATGCGAACCACCCGACGAAGTAGAAGAGATCCTTGACCGGCAGGATCGCCATGTGGGGCCAGGCGGGCGCCGATCCGCGGAGGAGCGTCGCCATCGAGGCCTCGAGCGCCACCTTCAGGATCACCAGCAGCGGCACCAGGGGGGCGAGGCCCGTGGCCACGAGCGGCAGCGTCAGCGGCAGCGGATTGAAGATGAGTTCGAGCGGATAGGCCCATGGGCAGAGCCGTCGGCGCATGCCCGCGTGGCGCAGGTGCCGCTGGGCGGCGGACCGCCACGACCAATCCCGATGGACGATCCGCACGGGCACCGGAGCGAGACGCAGCCTCCATCCAGCCGCCGCGACGAGCTGGGCGAGCACGTAGTCGTCGGCACCGACGTCCCGCACGCCCGCGAACCCGCCGATCGCGTCGAGGGCCTCACGCCGGAGCCACTGCCCCTTGCCGTTCACGACGTGGTGGCGTGCGAAGAGGGCCGCGGCGATCGAAAGGAAGCCGGCAATCTCCGTGTAGTGCAGGTTTTCGACGGCGGCTGGCAGCGACCGCTCCCCGACACCGACCACGGCCTGGTAGACCATCCCGACGCGAGGATCGCTGAAGCCGGCGAGCACGCGCCCGACGTCGTCGGGCGCGATGCGCACGTTGCTGTCGGAGAGCAGGATCAGATCGTGCCGCGCGTGAGGCAGGAGCGATTCGAGCACGCCGACCTTCGGGCTCGCCGCCGTGGGGTCGTGGCCCACCACGATCGCCACGTCGCGGCCGGGATACCGGCGGGCGAGGCGCCTCACGAGCGCGAGCGCCGGATCGTCCGGGTCGGCCGCGCCGAAAACGAGCTGGACGGGATCGTGCTCGAGCTCGAAGAACGATGCGAGGTTCCGCTCCAGATCCTCGTCGAGTCCGCAGAGCGGCTTGAGGATCGACACGGCGCCCGGTGCCGTGGCGGGACGGCGGCGGTGCCACGCCCACCAGCCGACGACGATCAGCCAGGCGACGACGTAGAGTCCGATACCGGCCGAGACGAACACGAGCAGGAGCGAGGCAGCGGCGGACACGACGGTCTCCTCGGTCGACCGCGATCCCCTCTGCCAAGGGGTCGCCGGACGGCGGGAGGGTAGCGGCGGCGCTCCGCCGGCTCAATGTCAGACGGGCCACCCGGTCGTGTCGGGAGCGCGCGGAACGCCCGAGAGGTAGACTTCACCTCCGGAGGAAACCCAGCCATGCCAGCCACGAAGGGCTCTGCCGACGTCCCCCTGTCGCCGATCTACCAGGGGCCGCTTCCCTACGTCACCGCCGTCGAGCGCGTGCCGGTCACCGTGTACGAGCAGCCCGGGGACGCCAGCCGCGCCGTGGCCCGGGAGATCGCCGACCTCGTCACGTCGCGGGCCGCCTCCGGCAAGCCGACGGTCCTCGGCCTGGCCACCGGCAGCACGCCCGTGGGGGTCTACGACGAGCTCATCCGCCTCCACCGCGAGGAGGGCGTGTCGTTCCGCTCGGTCGTGACGTTCAATCTCGACGAGTACTGGCCGATGCGTCCCGACGCGCTCCAGAGCTATCACCGCTTCATGCGGGAGCACCTCTTCGACCACGTCGATGTCCCGGTGGACTCGATCCACATTCCCGACGGGACGCTCGCGCGTGCCGACGTGCCGGCTTCCTGCGTCCGCTACGAGGAGAAGATCCGTGAGGCGGGTGGGATCGACCTGCAGCTGCTCGGCATCGGTCGCACCGGCCACATCGGCTTCAACGAACCCGGCAGCTCGGTCGACAGCCGCACGCGACTCATCACGCTCGACAGCGTGACCCGCTCCGACGCGGCGAGCGACTTCTTCGGCGAGTGGAACGTCCCTCGTCAGGCGATCACGATGGGTGTCGGCTCCATCCTCTCGGCACGCCGCGTCGTGCTGCTCGCGTTCGGCGAGCACAAGGCCCCGATCGTCCGCAGGGCCGTCGAAGAGCCGCCCACGAGCACCGTCTCCGCCAGCGCGCTCCAGCAGCACGCCGACGCCCGCTTCGTGCTCGATCGGGCCGCGGCCGCCCGCCTGACGCGGTTCGAGTCGCCCTGGGTGCTCGGGCCGCTCGACGCGGTGGGGCTCGAGTGGTCGGCGGCCCTCGCGCGCAAGGCGGTGATCTGGCTGGCGCTCACGCTCGGCAAGCCGATCCTCAAGCTCACCGACGAGGACTACAACGAGCACGGTCTGCAGGACCTGCTCTCGAAGCGCGGGCGGGCCTATGACCTCAACATCGAGGTCTTCCGTGCGATGCAGGACACGATCACGGGCTGGCCCGGCGGCAAGCGGGGCGAGCCTCGCCGGGTGCGCGGCGTCGCGCCCGCGGATGCGGCGGGTCGGGCCGCCGAGTTTCCCAAGCGGGTCGTCGTCTTCAGCCCCCACCCCGACGACGACGTGATCAGCATGGGCGGCACCTTCATCCGCCTCTGCGAGCAGGGGCACGAGGTGCACGTCGCGTACCAGACGAGCGGCAACATCGCCGTGTGGGACGAGTCCGCCGACCGCCACATCGACTTCGTCGAGGAGTTCTGCCGCACCTTCGACGTCGGCACGATCGTGTCACCCGGGGAGCGGTCGCCGGGCGAGATCGCCGATCGCATCCGCTCCTTCCTGCGGACGAAGGGTGCGGGCACGGTCGACATTCCGGAGCTGCAGGCCGTCAAGGGCCTCATCCGGCGGACGGAGGCCCGTGCCGCGGCCCGCTATTCCGGCGTGCAGGCGGACCACATCCACTTTCTCGACCTGCCCTTTTACGAGACGGGCCGCGTGCGGAAGAAGCCGATCGGTCCCGACGACGTGGCGCTCACGGTGGCCCTGCTCGAGGCCGTGCGTCCGCACCAGGTCTACGCGGCGGGTGATCTCTCGGATCCGCACGGGACGCACCGCGTCTGTCTGGAGGCCGTGCTGGCGGCGCTGCGTGCCCTGGCCGATCGCGACTGGGCGCGGGCGTGCGAGGTGTGGCTCTACCGCGGCGCCTGGCAGGAATGGGAGCCCCACGAGATCGACATGGCGGTGCCGCTGGCACCCGACGAGGTGCTGCGGAAGCGGATGGCGATCTTCAAGCACGAAAGCCAGAAGGACCGCGCCCTCTTCCCGGGTCCGACGGACCCGCGGGAGTTTTGGCAGCGGGCCGAGGACCGCAACCGGGACACCGCTCGGCTCTATGACCGCCTCGGTCTGCCCGAGTACGAGGCGATCGAGGGATTCGTGCTCCTCCCCGACGCCACGCGGGCCGGCGTGGGTCGCTAATCGGCCCAGCTGGAGGCGGGCCGCGCCGAAGGGGCGGTGGCGGTCTGTCGGCGTCGGTCACCAACGGCGGTCGGCGAGTCCGAGTTTCGCCCGCCGCTCCTGCATCACGCGTCGATACTCGGTGCGCATCGCGCGCTGTTCCGGCGTGGTACGGTCGATCGAGGCCTTGTATCGCTGATTGCGGTCCTCCTCGGTGCGTCCTGTCCCCGCGACGGAGGGCGGGCCTCCGCGCGGTCCGCCACCGCCCGGTGGGCCGCCGCCGGGCGGACCCCCGGCGAAGCCACCGGGCAGACCGCCGCCCTGGCCCCGGCTCGCGTCGCGTGACCTGCGTCGCTCCTCCTCGGCGCGGATGCGGCGATCGAGCTCCGCGTCGCGCTCCGCCGCGGGCAGCCGGAAGAACGACTGCACCTCCACTGTCTCCCGCGCCTCGAACAACCGCCCCATCTCGCGCCACGCTGCCGCACGCTGGGCCTCCGGCACCGCCCGCGCCTGTTCGAACACCGCGCCGAAATTCGTGGCCCCCCCGTCGAAGGGCGCTTCGCTCCGGGCGACCCGCTCGAGCGAGGCGATCTCCTGGTTCACGAGCGACCGCAGGTCCCGGATTTCCCGGGGCGTCCCGAAGGCACCGGCCCACCAGGCGATGGCCGCGGCGAGCAGGGCCGTCAGGGCGATCCCGACGATCAGGCGACGGCCGGTACCTGAGCCCGTCGGGGCCTGCCGCGTGCGCGCGAATTCGGCCAGCGCTTCGCGTCGAGATGCCACCGTCGCCATGAGACCCTCCGGGAGTCGGGCGGCCACGTCGCGCCGCCACGGGACCGTTCCGGCCTCGAGCATCCTACCCACTCGGGACCGGCGCTCGGACCGCCTTCCTTGAACGGTCCATGACGGGGCGGGTTGCGGCCGCCGCAGATGGGGAGAAATGGGGGAAGCATGCGGCCGCGACGCGGTCCCGCACCGGGCCGCGGGCCCCCGGCCGCGCTCACAATCCGAGACCGCGAATCCTGACGGACGTTTTTTGAAACTCACCCGAGGCACGGTGCCGAAGGAGAGGAGCGGCTGATCGGTCGGGCGATCGGCCCCGGCGACGCGTCCGTGTTCAGGGGAGATCGGCACCGCGATGGCCAGACGAACCAAGCGACACCCCCAGGCCGCGGTGATCGCCATGCGTCGGGGCCGCATCTGCCTGATCACGTCGAGCAGTGGCAAACGCTGGCTGGTGCCGAAGGGAAATCTGATGCGCGGCTGTGATCTCCGGGAGACGGCGGTGCGCGAGGCATGGGAGGAGGCGGGGCTCGTCGGACGCGTGCGGAGGCATCCGCTGGGGCGGTATGAGTTCGAGAAGCTGGGCTGTCGGTACGAGGTCGTCGTGTTTTGCATGACCGTGGAGACCGCGAAGCGCGACTGGCCCGAGAAGGGACGCCGCACCAGGCGCTGGCTGCGGCCCGAGAGGGCGGTGCAGCGGATCGCCTACCGGCCGCTGCGAGAGATCGTCGCCGAGGCCACGGCCTCGCGGCAGGCCGCGTGACGGAATCCATGAAGACGGGGGAACGGGCAATGGCGATGGCGACGTGTGTGGCGGACCTGACCGAGACGACCCCCGTGGCCGACGCGGCCCGGCGCGTGCTCTGCATGCGGCTCGAGACCGTGCGGGATCGCATCGGTGAAGCCCTCACCGAGGTGAAACGCGGGGGGCAGCGGGTGCACGCGCTGCGCGTCGCCACGCGCCGGGCCGCGGCCGCCGTCGACCTCTTCCGCCGCTGCCTGCCGCACAAGGTCGGCAAGCACCTGCGGTCGCGGCTGCGTCTCATCCGCCGTGCCGCGGGCGAGGCGCGGGACTGGGACGTCGTCCTCGGCGAACTCACCGGCCGCCTCGATCGCGTCGAGATGGCCGATCGGCCGGCCCACGACATGCTCTCGGGATTCGTGCTCGCCCACCGGATCCCGGCCGAGCAGAGGCTGCGCGCCGCCTGTCGCGACTATCCGTTCGGCTTCGACCGCCTGCTCGCGAACTCCCTGGCGTCGATCAGGCAGCGCGGTCCCGACGTGACCACGTTCGGGGGGCACGCGCGGCCGACGGTGCTGCGCATGGTGACCGGGTTCGACGCCCTGTGCCAGCGCGGCGACGGCGGCAGCTGGGAACAGCTGCACGAGGTGCGCATCGCAGCCAAACGGCTCCGGTACGCGCTCGAGCTCGTGCAGTCGTGCATCGATCCGGGGCTGGGCGGGCACATCGCCACGGCACTCGCGAACCTGCAGGAGACACTCGGCACGGTCAACGACAGCTTCAACGAGTCGCGGCTGCTGCGGATCGTCCTCGGTGGGATCGATCGCTGCCTGCCCGCGTCGTGCGAGCGGTATCGACCGCAGATCGAGCGTCGGATCGTCGAGCACGAGCAGGCGATGGACGCGGGCCGTGAGGCCTTCGCCCGCTGGCTCGTGGCGTGGAGGTCGTCGGCCTCCGTCCTGCAGGGCATCACGAGTCATCTCCCGATGGCGGTCATCCAGCCGGGCCTCTTTCCGCGGCAGCCACCGACGGCGGACGAGCCCCTGAGCAGGGCCGGCTGACGTTTCCTCCGACAGACGCTCCAGCCATGGCACTGCGGACCGCGTTCGTCACCGGCGCGACCGGCTTCATCGGCACGCATCTCGTCGAGTCGCTGTGCGCCCGTGGCTGCGAGGTCCGCTGCCTCGTCAGGCCCGATTCTCCCGCCGCGAACGCGCCGCACCTGGGACGACCTGGCGTCACGCGGGTCCGTGGTGGGCTCTCCGATCCGGCCGCATACCGCGGGGCGCTCGCCGGATGTGACACCGTCTTCCACCTCGGCGCCCTGGTGGCGGCCCCGCGCGTCGCCGACCTCCACGCCGCGAACGGTACGGGCACGGCGAACCTCGCCGACGCCTGTGCGGCCCAGCCGAACCCCCCGCGACTGGTCTACCTGTCGAGTGTCGCGGCCGCCGGCCCGCCACCCCGCGACCGCGCGTTCCGCGACGAGGGCGACCCACCCGCGCCGATCTCCGAGTATGGGCGGAGCAAGCGGGCGGGCGAGGTCGAGCTGCAGCGGCGGGCCGACCGCCTGCCCGTGACGGTCGTCCAACCCGGCATCGTCTTCGGCCCGGGCGACTTCAAGACCGCCACGCTCTTCAAGGCGATCCGTCGCACGCGACTCCATCTGACGATCGGCTTTCGCACGCCGCCCCTGTCGCTCATCCACTCCGCCGATCTCGTCGACCTGCTCGTGGCGGCGGCCGAGCGCGGCGAGACGGTCCTCCACGACGCGGATGGGCGGTACTCTCCGGCGGGGTACTACCTCGCGTGCGACGATCGGATGCATCCCGACTACGCGCAGTTCGGGCGGCGGATCGCCGGAGCGCTGGGGCAGGGCGTGCTCGTATGGCCGCTCTGGAAGTTCGTGGGGCGCGCCATCGGTCTTGTGGCACAGAGCATCGCCCGACCCGACCCGCGCGGCAACATCCTCTCGCTCGACAAGGTGCGCGAGGCGACGGTACGGAGCTGGGCCTGCTCCGCTGCCAAGGCGAAAACACAGCTCGGCTTCGCTCCAGCGGCTTCGCTCGACGACCGCCTGCGGCAGACGGCCGAGGCCTTCGCCACGCGAGGCTGGCTGTAGGCCGCAGGCGGTGCGGGTGCCGCACCGGCGCACGGGGCGGCACGCGTCTCCGCGGCCCCGCCACGGCGGCCACTCGGCTGGAACGCGTTCGCCGCCCCCCCGTGCTTTCCCAGGCTGCCGGGCCGGTCGCGGCATCGCGTCATCATGCGGACGTGCCGGATGCGGGCTATCCCTCATGGACGCGCGTCTGGTAATGCCCCAGCCTCACCTGCGGGAGCAGCAGCCATGCCCACCCATGCGCGTCGGTCGTTCGTCTACGGTCCCGAGCCGCTCGAAACGAGGCGTGTGCTCGCGGTCGCCCCGCTGGTCGTGCGCGGTGACGCGGACCCATCGCGGCCGGATGACGTCATCGCCGTCGTGTCCGATCCGGAGGCCCCGCAGTGGATGCAGTTCACCGTCAACGG
>CAIWZS010000409.1 GCA_903917235.1 uncultured Planctomycetaceae bacterium
CCGCGACCGGCTGCGCGCGCTCTGGCTCGATCCGCTCTCGCTTGACCCGGCCCGCCACTCGGCGAAGGTCACCCGCGAGATCGCCGCCCGGATTGCCGTGCTCGCGCGGCGGCTGGAGGCGAAGCAGTACGACGCGGAGCAGGTGGCCTGGTTCCTGATCCGCTGCCTGTTCACGTTTTTCTCGGAGGACGTCTGCCTCACGCCCCGCGGCGGCTTCACGAGCCTGCTCGAGAGCCTCAAGGATTCCCCCGAGCAGTTCGTGCCGCTGGTGGCGGAAGTGTGGAAGACGATGGGGCAGGGGGGCTTTTCGACGGCGCTCCGCACCCGCATCAAGCAGTTCAAGGGCTCGATCTTCCGCGAGCACGAGCCCTTGCCGCTCGACGCCGAGGAGATCGGCCTGCTCATCGACGCCGGCCGCTGCGACTGGAAGGACGTGGAGCCCGCGATCTTCGGCACGCTCCTGGAGCGGGCCCTCGACCCCCGCGAGCGACACAAGCTCGGGGCCCACTTCACACCGCGGGCGTATGTCGAGCGGCTCGTCGTGCCCACGATCATCGAGCCGGTTCGCGACGATTGGGAGGCGGCGAGAGCGGCGAGCCTGGCGGAGGCCAACGCCGGCCGGCTGGAGCAGGCCAAGCAGGAAGCGAGAAAGTTTCTCGACGAGGTGACGGGACTGCGGGTGCTCGACCCAGCCTGCGGCACGGGGAACTTTCTCTATGTGTCGATGGTGAAGCTCAAGGAGATCGAAGCCGAGGCCCGCGACTGGCTTTCGCAACTCGGCGACGCCCAGGCCGACCTCGAGCACATGGAGCGGACGGTCGATCCCCGGCAGTTTCTGGGGATCGAGATCAACCCCCGCGCGGTGGCGATCGCGGAGGTGGTGCTCTGGATCGGCTGGCTCCAGTGGCACCTGCGTGACCGGAAGAGCCCGGAGAGTTTTTCGGAGCCGATTCTGCAGGCCTACGGGAACATCGAATGCCGCGACGCGCTCTTGGAGTACGACTCGAAGGAACTCGTCCGCGACGAAGCTGGAAAACCCGTCACGCGGTGGGATGGCGTGACCACCAAAAAACATCCGGTGACGGGCGAGGACGTGCCGGACGACTCGGCCCGGGTGGCGGTCGAGCGGTACGTGAACCCACGCAAGGCCGCGTGGCCCCAAGCGGATTTTGTCGTCGGCAATCCGCCGTTTTTGGGCAAACTCCGGATTCAGTCTGATCTCGGCGAGGGATACGCCGATGCTTTGCGGACGGTGTATGCCGATGAGGTCCCGGATTCGGCCGACTACGTGATGTATTGGTGGGACAGGGGGGCGCGGCTCGTGTCGGCGGGATCGCTTCGCCGCTTCGGGTTTATCACCACGAACTCGATCACGCAGTCATTCAATCGTCGCATCGTGGCAAATGCCTTGAGCGCGTCGGTGCCGTGCCAAGTGGCATTTGCGGTGCCGGATCACCCATGGGTCGCCACTGAGGACGGCGCCGCTGTGCGGATCGCCATGACGGTCGGCGCGAGGGATGTCCATGACGGGTCGCTGAACCTCGTCATCGCGGAGCAGACGCTGGAAGACATCGTTCACGCATCACTCACCTCCCGCCGCGGTGCGATCAACGCGGATCTCTCAGTCGGTGTCGATGTCACGTCCGTCGTGCCTCTGGCGAGCAATCGGCTGCTGGCATCGATGGGGCCCGCGTTGGGAAGTCGCGGTTTTCTTGTCACGCAGGAAGAACGACAGAAGCTGATCGATCGCGACGGTGAAGAGGCGGCAGCCCGAATATTGCCGCTCCGGAACGGCAAGGATTTACTTGGCGAGCCCAGAGGCGTTTTTGCCGTCGATCTTCAAGAGTTTGATTCCGTCGATGACGTTCGCAGCCGCATTCCAGCGACTTATCAGCATCTCCACAACACGGTGTTTCCCGAGCGCGAACACAACAAAGACGAGAAGCTCCGCCGATTCTGGTGGAAGTTCCGACGGAGCAATGCGGATTGCCGGGCAATGCTGGCAGGGCTTCCGCGATTTCTCGTCACCGTTGAAACAGCGAAGTTTCGCACCTTCTTCATCCAGTCCGAGGGAACGCTGTGCGAACATGGCACTATCTCGTTTGGGCTGGACGACCCGTTTTTCCTCGGCATCATGTCGAGCCGAGTTCATGTCGCGTGGGCATTGGCCACGGGCGGCACCCTTGAGGATCGCCCTCGCTACAACAAAACCGCCTGCTTCGACCCGTTCCCGTTCCCAGCCGCCACCGACGCCCAACGCCAAACAATCCGGGAACTCGGCGAGGCGCTCGATGCCCATCGCAAGAAGCAGCAGGCGGCGCATCCGGGGCTGACGATCACGGGGATGTACAACGTCCTCGAGAAGCTCCGCTCGGGCGAGGAGCTCACGGCCAAGGAAAAGAAGATCCACGACGACGGCCTCGTGAGCGTGCTCAAAAAGATTCACGACGACCTCGATGCGGCCGTGTTCGACGCCTACGGCTGGCCGGCCACGCTCACCGACGACGAGATCCTGGAGCGGCTCGTCGCGCTCAACCACGAGCGGGCCGCAGAGGAAAAGCGCGGCCTCATCCGCTGGCTGCGGCCGGAGTTTCAGGCAAAGGGTGACGCCGGCGGCGACGTACAGCGGGAGTTCGCCGCGGCGGGCGAGGATGACGACGACTCGGCCGATGCCGATGAGCCACCCGCGGAAAAACCCAAGCGCGGCAAGCGGGCGGCCAAGAAATCGACCGCGACGGATGGCGTGGGCAAGTTCGCCAACAGGCCCGGGCGAAGCCGCCGAAGGCGACCAAGCAGCCTTGGCCCAAGGATCTGGCCGAGCAGACACGGGCCGTGCGGGCGGCGCTCGCGGCGGCGGGCGGGATCGTGACGGCCGGCGACGTGGCCCGTGGCTTCAAGCACGCGAAGCAGCCGCGGGTCGAGGAAATCCTCGACACCCTCGTGGCGTTGGGCCACGCCCGCCGCACCGACTCGGGCTACGCCTCGGCGTGATCAGCGGCGTCGATCTCGGCCTTATCCAGGCCCGGAAATCAGTTGGCCTGCAGCGTTTCGATGCTGTTGACGTGCACGAGAGCGCACGTGACGCTGCGGTCGTCGTCGGGGTAGCCGACGATCACTTTGGTCTTCATGACCAACGCGCACTCGGGATGGCGGATTTCGTGGACCTCGCCGTTCGACATCCGGATCACGAACGGCTCGAAGGGCTTTCGGCGGAGGAATTCTCGGATGGTGTCGGCGTTCATGACGCAACCTCGCTGGAGCAGCTGGATACTGTACTTGTGAACGTCGTAGCGGGCGGTAGCCCGGCGTTCAACCGGCCGCTCGCTCCACTGGCCACCTGCACTGCTGCGACCAGCCCGGGCCGATTGCCTGCCGTGATGGGCCCGCTTGCCAGCGAGTGGCCCCTCAGCCGTCGCGGAGGTCCGTGTACTTGCGGGCGTTGCCGCGGGCGAGCGCGACCGGGTATTTCCGCTCGTTCGCTGCGAGTTTGGTGGTGATCGCCTCGGCCAGGTCGATGCCGAGCCGGTCGGCAAGGAGCATGGCGAACATCACGACGTCGGCGATCTCGTCGGACACGCCGGCTAGTTTGGCCGGATCCGCCAGGTCGCGATCCACCTCGGCGTCGGTCTGCCAGAGAAACCGCTCCTGGAGCTCGGCCGCCTCGATCGCGGTCGCCGCGGCGAGGTTCTTCGGCGTGTGAAACTGCGCCCAGTCGCGGGCGTCGCGAAACCGGCGGACGGCCGCGACGAGGTCGGCGAGCGCCACGGGTGGCGTCGGCCCGGGTTCGGTCGGTCTGCGGGGCTCGTTCATGGAGTCACGATGCCGCGAGGGGTTGCCTGTGCCATGGAGCCGGCCTTGCTGGCAAGCGAAGCCAGGGATGGCGAAGCGCGGCCAGCATGGAGAGAGCGAAGGCCTGGAGGGCCGGAGCGAACGTTCGGCGACATGGCACAGGCGACCCCTCGCCAAGACGGGCGATGGGGGAGATGAATTTCATGGGACCGTGGATAGCCAATCGCCGCGAAACCGCCCCTCTCCCCAACGTCCGATAATGTCTCTTATGTCCGGTTCGTGGTACGTGTTTTTGCGGGTTTCGGGCCGTGTTGTCCCGGATGGCCCTGCTCCTCGCATCCTGCTCGGGCAGACTTGTTCCACAGTCAGCTAGCGCGGCGGCAGCCGGGTCTGCGCGCCGAGAGGATATCCGTTCGGAGCCTGCGGCTGCGGGACCTGTTGATACACCGGCACGCCGGGAGCCGGCTGGCCGCGCATGGGCCCGGCGAACGGCTGGGCCGGCAGCTGTGCTGAAGGCTGCGTCGGCGGCGGGACGGCCGCGACGGCTGGGAACGAACCTGCCGGCATGCCCCACGGAACGCCCGGGGTGACGGTTGCCCCGGGAGCTTGGCCCGGACTTGGTGCGAATCCCGGTGGCCCCCCCTGCCCGCTGCCGCCGAGGGTCGACGCGGCAGGTGTGTTGGCTCCCGGACCGATCCAGGCAGCTGCCGACGTGACGACGTTCCATACCGACCCGGCCGATGGGGACGGGGTGGCTGCGGTCGTCGCCTGCGGTCCGGGGGCCTGTCCATCGCGGAACTGGTCCTCGAACTGCCGCACGAATGGATCCACGGCTTCACCGATCTCGCGGGGCAGGAACTCGTCGGCTCGCACGATCAATTCCGCGACCAGCCGGCCGCTGCGACTGCCCACGATCTGGTGGCGGTACGCCGGTGCGAGCGTCACCGAGAAGAAAGTGATCACGACGCACAGCAGCGCGCCTTTCGCCAGCCCCAGCACGAGTCCGAGCTGCCGGTCGAAGGCGGACAGGTGCACGGCGTTGATCGCGCCGGAGATCACGCGGAACACGAGCCAGACGACCAGCGACGTCGCCACGTAGAGCGCGAGCATCGCGATCAGCCGGTTCCAGGGCGGCTGTTGCCCGACATACGGGGCCACCTCGGAGCCGAATCGAAGCGCTACGAACGTGCTCGCGGCGATACCCGCGATCCAGGCCACCTGCCAGACCATTCCCTTGAGATATCCCAGGACGGCGGCAGCCGCGAGGATGCCCAGCATCACGAGGTCATACCCTTCGATCGCCATGCTGCCTCCGCGCGGGTGGCCTGAGGGCCGACGGGCCAAAACGGGGCGGGAGTCTAGCGACGAGGTGAAAACGCAGTCCATGCCCGTTTTGCAGCCGCATCGGCGGCCTGCGGCAGCGGTCACGCGACCCCGTGGCCTGACGCGGTGTGGGTTCCACGGTCTGGATACGGCCACGGCCGCGACACCCCAAGCCAGATTCGCCATTCCCGCCATACTGCCGGAATTACGCAAGCCCCGCGAAATCGCCATGGCACGCAATCTTTTCAGATGTGCCTTTTGCAGGGGGTTTCGGGGAAGTGCAGGGGATGCGGTCACCTCCACTGACGGTCCGGCACGCGATTGTCGATAGACAGGCGGGAAACCGCGCCACGGATCCGTCCTGTCGCGGCGGTGCCGCTGCGCCACCGGTCCGTTCGTGACCGGCGGGCAGCGTGGGGGAGAAGATCGCGTCGTGCCTGGGTTTCGCGTCCACATCACCGGTTCGTCGATCGTGGGCGCCGGCTACGGGGCGGCGGCGTGGCTCGTCGGTGGCATGCCGCCGCTGACGTGCGCGCTTGGCGGAGGACTCTGTGCGGTGGCGGGCATGCTGCCCGACCTCGACAGCGGGCCGGGAATTCCGCTCCGTGAAAGCGTCGCCTTCGCGGCGGCGGTCGTCCCGATCATGCTGATCCACCGGATGCACGAGGCCGGCCTCCCCCTCGAGGCCACGATCCTCGCGGGCGCGGCGATCTATCTCGCGATCCGCTTCGGCTTGTCGTGGCTCCTCAAGAACTACTCGCATCATCGAGGCATGTTCCACAGCCTGCCTGCGGCGGCCATCGCGGGCCAGGTCGCGTTCCTGGCCTTCGCCGCGGAAGAGCCGCTGCACCGCTACTTCGTGTCGAGTGCCGTGGTGCTCGGCTTCATGACGCATCTCGTGCTCGACGAGATCTGGAGCGTGAAGATGGGCTGGTTCGGTCCGAAGGTGAAGAAGTCATTCGGGACGGCGATGAAGTTCGTCGGTCCCGACCTCTGGCCCAACCTGCTGGCGTACGCGATCGCGCTCGTGCTCGGGGCGATGGCGGCCGGTGACGCGGCGTGGACGGAACGCATGGCCCTCGTGAAGCAGCACACGGCTGCGATCCAGAAACAGATGCAGCAGCAGGCCACGCGGGTGTACCAGCAGCCGCAGCCGATGCCGTGGCAGTACCGCCGCTGACGGCGCCGTGCACGCGGGGCCGCGGCCCGGGATCGGGCCCGTGATGCCCGTCCTCGCCCGATTCGCGCGGCCCTTGCCGGGGTCCGACCGCTGCACGATCATGCTGCTTTTCCCAAGGAATCGCGGCGCATGCCCATCCTCGCGGCCGCGGTGGCCGACGCGTCGGTCGCCGTCGGGCTGACGGTCTACCTCGTGCTCATCGCGGCAGCGGCGCTGCTCGGCGGCTCGTCGGTCGTGCTCGTTTCGCTCGGCCATCGGCCGATGCAGGTCCTGCTCTCCCTCACCGGCGGCGTGCTGCTCGGGGTCGGCATGCTGCACCTGCTGCCGCACGCCTGCCTGGCGCTGGGAAACAACGTCGAATCAGCCACCGGCTGGGCGGTCGTCGGATTCTTCGCGATGTTCCTGCTCGAGCGGGCGTTTCACGGCCATTCCCATCAGGTGGTCGAAGGGGCCCATGACGGGGATGAACACCACGGTGCGGGGTGCGGACACGAGTCGCGGCCCCACGCCCACGGCGAGGCCTGCGGTCATGCCGCCGCACCGAGTGGCGCGGGTCGGTGGGCGTGGTGTGGCGCGTTCGTCGGACTCGCGCTGCACAGCCTCGCCGACGGCGCCGCCCTGGCGGCATCGGTGCGGGCCGAGGCCGCGCACGGCGGCGGCACCCTGTCCGGGCTCGCCACGTTCCTGGCCATCGTGCTGCACAAGCCGATCGACTCGGCCCTGATCGCCACGCTCATGATCGCCGCCGGCGTATCGACCCGCGTGCGACGCCTGGTCAACGTCGCCTATGCCCTCGTCGTTCCCGCGGGAGCCCTCGGTTTCGTGGGACTCCTGCGGATGCTCGGCGTGGACGAGGCCGCCGTGATCGGGATCGCCATGGCGATCGCGGCCGGCGCCTTCATCTGCATCGCGGCCGCCGATCTCCTTCCCGAGGTGCAGTTCCACAGCCACGACCGGGTGCTGCTGACGTCCGCGCTGGCGATCGGGCTGGCGCTGGCGTGGGGCATCACGGTCGTGGAGCGGTCGTCGCATGCCCACGAGGCGCATGCCGGTGCCACGGGGCATCGGGCACACGATCACGGCGACCACGGCCCCTGAGGACCAAGCGCCGCCGCGTCGCCGGCGGAGCGAGCGCTCCGTACGTGCAGCACCGGCTCGGGGGCGGCACAAGTCTCCTCGCGATGGCCGCGGCGGCCACACGCTCGGCGAGCGTTCGCCGACCCCCTTCGCCCTCCTGCCCGGCTTGCTGCCGTGTCTTCAGCCTTCGAGTCCCCGGACGCTGCGCTCGTGATGGACCGCCCGCATGACGTCCGCGATGAGATCCTGCTGACGGCGAATGCCCGGCAGCTGGGCCTGGAAACACCACGCGATCAAGCCCGCGAGGCCGATGCCCCCGACGAGGTGTGGGATGACCCAGTCCGAGCTCGCGGCGCGCCCGGTCGCCGGGTCGGCGGCTCCCCCGAGCGCGACGATGCCGACGACCGCCAGCATGCCCACGAGCGACAGCGGGAATGCACGGCGCTTGAGGAGCCGGCTCCGCCCCACGAAGCCCGCATCGAGTCCGTACGTCTCGACCACCTCGCGGCACCACCGTCCCGTGCCGATGAAGTAGGTCACGGCCATGCTGTTGACGAGGACCACCACCAGCGCCGTCAGAACCCCCGACAACCGATGGACGGTCGCCCACCGCAGCAGCCGTGGGTCGGTCGCACCGTGCAGGTCACCGATCCAGAGTCCGAGGCCGGCGGTCGCGACGAGCAGGGCCACGGCGAACCACGCCATCCTCGAAAACACCGTCACCATGCTCGTGATCACATCCTGAGTGGGTGGGCCGCGGGCGATGCAGCCTCGCCCGGGGCGTTATAGGCTGCTGGTCCGGAAGCGGTGGACGGTCCCCTCGGATCGTACCTCCGAACCGGCGAAACCCGCCTGCGTCCAGCCTTGCCCACGAGCGTTCCGCGTGACCTCCCTGCCGCCGATCCTGCTCGTCACATGCGGCGATCCCGCCGGCATCGGCCCGGAGGTGGTCTGCCTCGCCTGGCATCGGACGGCCGCCCACGGCACCGCACGACTGCGCGTCGTGGCGGACGCGGGCATGCTCGCCGACGTGCTGGCGACCCGACCGGGACTTCCCGCACTCACCGTCCGGAGGATCTCGGCCGACGATCCGCGGCCTTCCCACCGCGGCGAACTCCTCGTCATCCCGTCACCGGCACAGCGATCCGGGCCGGCATCCGTCGGCGCGGCGTCGCCAACGATCGGCGTGCCCTCCGCGCTCGGAGGCGAGATGGCAGCGGCATCCGTGCTGACCGCATCGGCACTCGTGCGCGAGGGGCGCGCCGCGGCGGTCGTCACGGGGCCGCTGCACAAGGAGGCGCTCCATGCAGCTGGCTTCGACGTGCCGGGGCATACCGAGCTGCTCGCGCGTGACTGCGGCCTCCCGGACGAGGCGGTCTCGATGATGCTCTGGCTGCCCGCGACCGACGGCGGAGGTCATGCCGACGGTCTGGGCGTGGTCCACGCGACGCTGCACGAGCCGCTGCGAGCGGCGCTCGCGCGGCTCTCCCCTGCCCTGATCACCGCGGCAGGCCGTCGGCTCGACGACGGGCTCGGCGCGCTGCTCGGCCGCCGCCCGCGGATCGCCGTTGCGGCGCTCAATCCTCACGCCGGCGAAGGCGGACTCTTCGGTGACGACGAGGCACGCCTGGTCGCACCAGCCGTTGCCGCGCTCGTGGCGGAGGGCGTTGACGCGTGCGGCCCACTGCCCGCCGACACGCTGTTCGTGCGGGCGTCGCAGGGAGCCTTCGACGGAATCGTGTCGCTCTACCACGACCAGGGGCACATTCCGATCAAGCTGCTCGGCATGCACCGCGCCGTGAATGTCACGCTGGGCCTGCCCATCGTGCGGACGAGCGTCGCGCACGGCACCGCGTTCGACATCGTGGGCCGCGGCCTTGCCGATCCGGCGAGCATGCTCGCGGCGATCGCTGCGGCGCTGCGGCTCGTCACCGCGAAGGGATCCATCACGGCCGCATCGGCGCGAGCCGCTTCAGGTGCTCCTCGGTGAGGTCGATGAGCCCCGTCGTGGCGGGCTGGTAGAAGAAGGCCGCGGCGTCGATCGGTCCGTCGACCTGGATGTCGAAGAGGTCGAGCACGGCGATCGGCTCCACCGGTCGCTCACCCACGGGACGCGTCCCCGGGATCGCCAGCCACTCGACGCGTCGGACGAGGAGGTCCGACTTGCCGACCACGATCCGCACGCTCCACGGCACGCCGTCGGGCAGGAGCCGCGGGGTCACGGCGTTCGCACCTCCGGCCGCCTCGACGACCCGCGGCAGCGTTGCCGCGAGCCGTTCGGGATCCCAGCGACCCTCCACGATCCACACGGACGCGCCATCCACCTCCGCGGCGTCGACCGCGGTGAAGCGGAACCATTGCCGCAGCATCCACAGCGACCGCTGCAGTCCGCCCAGATGGGGCGCGGGGTTCGCGGCCGCGGCGGGATCGACATGCTCGAGACGCTCCCGCACGCGCCGCACGTCGACGCGTCGCAGCGTCTCCACCTCGCCGCCGTCGCGCTGATAGCTCCAGCAGAAGAGCCCGTCGCACACGTCCAGCGTCTCGAACGACTCGGTGTCGCACTCGAGTGTCGACTCGAACCGGAATCGCTGCTCGTCCGCATGCCCCGATTGGACGTAGCGGCCCGATCCCACGAGCACGCGGCTGCCGATCCGCGCCTTCTGACGGAGCCTCGTCGAGAACGACGCGGCACGGCCGAACGTGGCGAGGGCGCCGGCGACGATCCGCTCCGCCTGTGCGGCGGTCTCGCGGTCCCCTTCCCCGCTGCCGAGGCTCGCCACCTCCGTGGTGGTGCCCGCACCCGGGCGGGCGGCGGGCGGGATGCGGTCGGGCCTCGGGCGGCGGTCATACACGCTGGCGGCCGGGGCCGGGGCGGGACCGTCCGCGTAGCACGTCGCAGTTCGGCCGAGACCGACCGGTGGTTCCATGGTGAGCCGGCCGAGGCCGAGCAGGCCGGCGAACCCGACGACGACGCGCGTCGCCGTGCCACAGCGCAGGCTGCCGCCGCGTGGACGACGGGGGCAGCCTGCGAAGGTGGCGAAGGGGCCGGACATCACGCCTGCGTCGAGTTTGAGGATTTTGCCAAAGAAACACCCTGAATCGGGTCGAAGAATGAGCGTCGCGACCGACCGCCCGGCTGCCGGGTGGGGTCGCGAGTGTACGGAATCGCGGCTGGCCGGCCCACGCCGGAAACCCGCGTCCGGCCGCGTCCGCGGCCGGCCCGGACGGTCCGGCCAGACAACGACGATCGGAGGGTGACGCGATGGTAAAGCGAAGGCTGCAGGGCCTCGTCGGCATGTCCTTGGCCGCGACGCTGACGGGATGCCACATCCCGGCGAATTCCCCGTTCAAGGGGCTGGCGCAGATCCGTCCGGTCGCCACACCCCACACCAACGTCCTTCCCCCGGCGGCGATGCTTCAGCATCCCGGGCCGGGGGTCGAGGGCCCGGGTCCGGGCATCATCATGCCCGCGTCCTACGAGGCGTCGCTGGAGGCGGCCGGGGCGGCTGGTGGCGGCGGATTCGTCGCGGCCACGGCGCCGGCTTCGCAGGTCGGCTTCATCGGGCCCGACGGCATGCAGGTGCGGTGGGACGTGTCGATGCCCGGCGGGTTCGATTCCGAGCCGCTCGTCACCCCCGGTCGGTACGACTTCCCGCAGGGCGCGATCTACCGCCTCAAGCTCACCGACATCCCGGGTCGTGAGGGTCTCGAACTCTATCCCTCCCTCGAGGTCGCGCCCGTGACGCCACGGACGGCGGCGTACCTGGCCCACAACTCGGTCCCGTTCCAGCTCACCGAGGAAGATCTCGACCAGGTGGCGACGGGCAACTTCGTCACGAAGGTGGTCTACCTGCCCGACGCGGAGTACCAGGAGCTCGCGGTCGCGGGCGTGGAGACGCTCGTCAGCACGAGGCTCGATCCCGGCTGCGACCCGGTCGTGGAAGCCGACCGTCGCGGCTCGATCCTCGCGATCATTCGCATCGGCAACAAGGATCTGCAGTCGCGCCTCGTCGATGCCGGCAACGGCATGAGCGTGCCGCTGGCAGCGGGCGGTGTCGCCGGGGCCGGCGGGATGCCTGGTGCCGGGGGCGCCTGCGGGGTCGGTGCTCCGCTCGGGATGCCGTGTGGCGGCGATCCGTCGCAGATGCCTCCCGCGTTCATCGCCGGCATGACCGCGCCGGAATACGGCATGCCGTACGTGGGCACGCCGATCGGACTGCCCGGGCCGGCGCACGTGCCGCTCGGGATTCCGGCAGGACTGCAGCGGCACACGATCACCAATCACACGAAGATGCACATCCCGCCCCCGTCGTCGAGCATCGGCCTCCACGTGCAGCAGGCGCCCGGCCTGAGCTATCCGAAGCCCGCGCGTCACGCCTACGTGGCCGAACGACAGGACGTGCCGCACATCAAGCTCCGGCAGCCGCCCGAGGACCGTCTCCGCTTCGTCGGCAACGGCGGGTCCGATCCCGACGCCGACGCCGCTCGGGCCGGCATGATCGGCCCCGGTGGATGGGATTCGCTCGGCGGAGCTCCCTGTCCGCCCGAGCCGGTGCAGTGACCGTGACCACACGCCGCCGGCAGGTTCGATTCATTCACGATCGGGCTCCCCTCCATGGCCGCCATGCGACACGACAGCGATGAGCAGCGGCCTCGGGAGACGGTGTCCCTCGCCTCGCCTTCCACTCAGGACAACGCAGGAGTTTTTCGGACGGGGACCGTGCTGCGGCCCGCACGCCGGCTGCTGGCGACCGCCGCTGTCATCCTGACCCTGCTCGCGGGTGCATCCCGCGAGGCGGCCCGGACGATGGCTGCGGAACATGTCGCCGATCAGGCAGAACCGGGAGCGATTGGCGTTCGGCGACGGACGCAGCCCGGTCCCCGTCCGGAATCCTTCCTGCCAGACCACATGCAGCCGGTGGAGATCAGTGGTCCCGAGGGGATGCTGATCTCGATCGAGACCGCGTCGGGCTGGTCGCCGATGCAGCCGGCGCCCCTGCGGATGGGCCTGATGGTGGGCGAGCCCTACCGGCTGCGGATCGGCGGCGTGGCCGGCCGCGATGGGGAGGAACTCTTCCCGTCGGTGCGGGTGCTCGCGAAGCTCGCCGCGCCTCCCGGCATGGCCTGGCGGTTTCCCGTGGAGATCGCCGTCGATGAGGACGATCTGCGCACCGCGCTCGGCGGCGGCCTCGTCCGGCGGGTGGTCTACGCGTCGTGCGAGCCGGAGCGTCCCGACATCGTGCCCGGCGCCTGGTTCGACGTCAGGCCCGGTGACGACGCGCTCGAGGTGGCGCGCACGCTCGGCGATCCGGTCGCGGAGGTCGTGATCGGCAATCGCGTGCCCGCGCGGGATGGGGCACCATGACGCCGTCACCTTCCGCCACGACGATCTCGTGGCTGCGGCTGGTCGCGATCGCCCTCGGCACGCTCATTCTCGCGTCGTGTCGCGCCCTGCCGGAGCGGACGCAGCAGGCGTCGCTCGCGGGCCCGCCGCAGGCGGAGTTCGTCCGCGACCCCCAGGTGGTCGTCGCCGGTCACGTCGCAGTCTCCCCAGCATGTGGGCCTGCGGGCTGCGGGCCTGCGGGCTGCGGGCCTGCGGGCTGCCCGCCGCGCGCGGTGATGCCCTGTGCGCCGCGGCCACCGGTCGTCGGGCCGTGGTACGTCTGTGACGGCGGCGACGCGGGCGTGCCGGCCCGGCCGGTCGGTGACGCCGGTCTGGCGAACCTCACGGCTGGCGACACCGTCGCCCGCTATCGGGCGGCGGACCAGGGGCCGGATCACGAGTGCGTGCATCTCTCCACGACCAACTGCGCGTGCGTTTACGCGCCGCGCTTCGCCGCCGTGCGTGAGGTGATCCGGCTGGCTGAGGATGCCGCGGACCAGGGTCCCAACGGTCTCTCGATCGACCGACTCGTGAGCGAGCAGGTCGACCTGCTGCCCGTCTGCGACAAGACGCAGCCGATCGCGCCCGTGGGTGCACGTCGCGCGCTGCCCGGCGTCGCCCTCGAGGAGCGGCTCGGGCCGCTTGCGGTCGATCAGGCCGAGGAACTCGCCGAGGATGACGGCCGCGAGCGCGCGGCGGCCGGCGTCGCGCTCCTCCAGCCCGAAGGCGCTCGGCTCGCCCAGGCGCCGCGGATGAAGGTCGGCTTCGTCGTGCCCGTCGCGTGGACCTGCGTGAAGGCGGCCAACGTGCTCGTCGGCGGGCAGGAGGCCCAGGTCGTCGCCAACGATCGAGGCACCGCCACGCTCCGGTTCGAGTGCCCGGGCCGCGCCGAACTGACGCTCTGCAAGCGCGCCGGCACCGACACGGCGCGGCCCGGCGAGGAACTCGACTTCATGATCTACTTCCTCAACTCGGGCGATCGGCCGCTGACCGACATCGTGCTCGCCGACGCGCTGCCGACGAGGCTCGAACTCGTGCCCGATTCCGCCGCGTGCAGCGTTCCCGCCGACATCGCGACCGAGACGGGCGACGACGGTTCGGTCGTGGTCATGTGGCGCCTCTCCGAGACGCTGCGGCCCGGTGAGAGCGGCTTCGTCAGGTTCCGAGCGCTCGTACGCTGACGGATCGCAGAGGCCCGGCCGCCTCGCGGGTGCGGCACCGCCAGGCCCACCGAAAGACGGCCGCCGTGATCAGGTTGCGTCGCGCTCGATGCGGCGGATACGATCCTGCGAGACGGCGCGCCGCCGCCTGCTCCGCTGCCACTCTTTGCGAGGCTCCCATGGCCCTGTCGATGTCGTCGTGCCCCGCCCTGCCCCGTTCCTCGGCGGCCGCCCTGCTCGTCGTGAGCCTCCTCGCGGTGGCGTGCGGCCTCGCGACCACCGTCCAGGCCCAGCCGGCTGCGAAGGCTCCGCCGGCCGGCAAGGCTCCGGCCGCGCGCGGCGGTCCGCAGGTTCCCCCGCTCCCGGAAGGCACGCCTGAGCAGCTTCTCGAGTTCGTCGAAGGGCTCCAGCAGCCCGCCGTGCGTCCGCGTTCGCGCGAGGAGATGATGCAGTACATGCAGGACGTCGGTCGCGTCTCCGTGGAGGCGGCCGAGCGGATCCTCGCGGGCAAGCCGCAGGGTGAGATCGCCGTGCGGGCCGCGAAGCTCAAGCTCGAGAGCCTCATGATGCTCGGCCGGCTCGGCGACGAGCAGTCCGCCGCCGCGATGAAGGCGTTCGCCGCGACGCTCGTGAAGGGGCCGTCGCCGGAACTCGCCCGCGAGGCCGAGCGTCTCCTTCTCGTCGCCGATGCACAGGAGATGTTCTCGTCGGGCAACCTGGAGAACGGGTCCGCCGTGATCGCACGCACGGCCGCGATCCTCGAGGCCAACCCCGATGACGGCGAGGCCGCCGGGCTGGCGATGCAACTGGCGAGCGCGTTCGAGCAGGTGCCGGACGGCGAGGCACTCGCCGCTGAAAGCCTCCGCACGTTCGCGCCGCTGCTCGCGAAGAGCGAGAATCCCCAGATCAAGCAGATGGCCGCGAGCTTCGCCGGCACGCTCCGCCGCCTCTCGCTGCCGGGGAATCCGATGGAGATTTCCGGCACGCTCCTCGACGGCAAGCCCTTCGACCAGGCGGCGCTCGCCGGCAAGGTGGTGCTCGTCGATTTCTGGGCAACGTGGTGCGGCCCGTGCGTGGCGGAGGTGCCGAACATGCTCGAGGCCTATGACAAGTACCACGACCGGGGCTTCGAGGTCGTGGGGGTGAGCCTCGACGAGGACCGCGACGCGGTCGTGCAGTTCGTGAAGGACAAGATGATTCCGTGGCCCATCCTGCACGAGCGGGCCGAGGGTGCCGGCTGGCAGCATCCGCTTGCCACGTTCTACGGCATCACGGGCATTCCCCAGATGATCCTCATCGGGCGGGACGGGAACGTGATCACGCTCAACGCCCGAGGTCGGGCGCTCGAGGAGAAGCTCGCGGAGTTGTTCAAGGACGCGGGCTAGGCCGGATTCACGACAGGTGTGCCGCTGGCTCGGGGCGGCAACTGGATCGCGTCCGCCGCTCCAACGGCAGATTGGCTCGTCGCGTGGGCCACGGCGGCCTGATGCTCCCGGATCGTTGGCCGACCCCCTTCGCCCGTCTCTCCTGCCTGCCTCGTCACAGCGACATGGAACCCGGAGGCGCTCCCGTGGTGCGGGCCCCGATCTCACGGCGGGCAGCCGCCTTCGATTCCTCGGGGATCCGCAAGGCGTTCGACCGCGCGGCGACGATCGCCGACCCGATCAACCTCGCGATCGGCCAGCCCGATTTCGCGATGCCGGTCGCGGCCCGGGACGCGGCGAAGGCGGCGATCGACGCGGGACGCAACGGCTACACGCCGACGCAGGGCATTCCGCAGCTCCGTGACCGGCTCGAGGCGACCGTACGCGCCGATCTCGGCCAGCCGGAGCGTCGGCTCTGCGTCACGAGCGGATCGAGCGGGGCGCTCGCGCGCGCGCTGATGGCGCTCCTCGACCCGGGCGACGAGGTGATCATCTTCGAGCCGGCGTTCGTGATGTACCGTCCGCTCGTCGAGTTTCTCGGAGGACGGGCCGTCGCGATCGACACGGCGCCTTCATTTCGCATCGACGTGGCACGCGTGGCCGCGGCGATCCGCCCGGCCACCCGCGCGATCCTGCTCAATACGCCCGCCAATCCGACCGGCGCGGTGGCCGACGAGGCGACGGTGCGGGCCCTCGCGGAACTCGCGGAAGACCACGGCGTCACGCTCATCAGCGACGAGCTCTATCGCTCCTACTGCTACGACGCGCCCTTCGTGTCGCCGGCCGCATACTCCGCAGGCGTGGTCGTCATCGACGGCTTCTCGAAGTCGCACGCGATGACCGGCTGGCGGGTGGGCTGGGTGCACGGCCCCCGCGCGATCGTCGACGCCTGCACGATGCTCCAGCAGTACACGTTCGTCTGCGCCCCGCAGGTGGGGCAGTGGGCGGCACTGGCGGCGCTCGACGCGCCGATGGACGCACCACTCGCCGCCTGCCGTCGCAAGCGCGACCGTCTCGTCGACGGGCTGAGGGGCCACTACGACTTCGAGGTTCCGGGCGGCGCCTTCTATCTGTATCCGCGGGCTCCCGGGGGATCGGGTCAGGCGTTCGTCGAACGGGCCGCCGTGCACGAGAAACTCATCGTCGTGCCCGGCAACGTCTTCGGTGCGGCTGACTCGCACTTCCGCATCGCCTACACCGTCGACGATCGCACGCTCGATCGGGGCATCGACGCGCTCGTGCGCCTGGCCCGCGGCTGAGCCGCACGCCCGAGGAGTCCACCCTGACCCGCACCGACCGTCGTACGTGACCGTCCCCGCGGTGTGCTCCTTGCGATCTCTCACCACCCCCACCCCCTCCCCCACCCCCTCCCCCACCCCCTCCCCTCCGCTCCCCTCCCCCACCGGGTGCCGCTCGTGCCTCCGATGCGTTCCGTCGCCGACGTCGCCCGTGCCCTCGATCACGCCGTGCTCAAGCCGGAGCTGACCGCTGCCGACCTCGAACGGCACGCCGCGATGTGCGTCGCACGGGGCGTCGGCTGCCTCTGCGTGCGGTCGGTGGATGTCGCGGCGGCCGTGCGGCTCGTGGCGGGCAGCCCGGTCGTCGTCGCCTCGGTGATCGGCTTTCCGCACGGTGCCGCGCCCGCGGACGTGAAGGCGCTCGAGGCGCGACGGGCGGTCGCGGCAGGTGCACGTGAACTTGACATGGTGATCAATATCGGTGCCTTGCGGTCGGGCGCGGATGGCGTCGTGCGCGACGACATCGCGGCGGTCGTCGCCGAGGCGCGGCCGCACGGTGTGCTCGTCAAGGTGATCCTGGAGACGTGCCACCTCACGGAAGAGGAGATCCGCAGGGCATGCCGGCTCGCCGAACAGGCGGGGGCCGACTTCGTGAAGACGTCGACGGGCTTCGGCGTGCGGGCTTCAGGACCGACGGGGGCCACGCCCGAAGCCGTGCGGATCATGCTCGATGCGGTCGGTGGCCGGCTCCAGGTGAAGGCCTCCGGCGGCATCCGCACGTGGGACGAGGCGGTGGCCTACCTCGACATGGGCTGCACCCGCCTCGGCGTCGGCGACGCCGAGGCCATCCTCGCCGGCCGCCCG
>CAIWZS010000410.1 GCA_903917235.1 uncultured Planctomycetaceae bacterium
CCGCTGCATCCCGCGGCACGGGCCGCCTGGCTCGACGCCGCCGGTTCCTCATGGCACAACCCATCGGGACTCTATGCCCCGGCCACCGCGGCGCGGGACCTGCTCGAGACGTGCCGCGACCGGCTCGCCGGGCTGTTGGACTGTGAGCCGGCTCGCGTGGTGTTCACCGGCGGAGCGACCGCGGCGGCCAACGCGATGGCACGGCATGTCGGCCGATTCGCGGATCCGGGTGCCACGGCACTGGCCTTCGGCGGCGAGCATCCCTGTGTCGCCGACCCGCTTCACGAAGCCCTGGCCGGACGCGTCGAGGAGATTCCCTGTGACGTCGATGGCGTCGTGCGGCTCGACGCGTTCGCCTCGCGAATCGCCAGCGGACGCCCGCCCGTCTTCGTGACGGTCATGGCCGCGAGCAACGAATCGGGCGTGCTCCAGCCGTGGCGCGACATGCTTTCCCTCTGCCGACGTCATGGGGTGCCGTTCCACACCGATGCGGCGCAGTGGCTCGGCAAGTATTCCGCCTCCGGCCTCGGGGCGTGCGACTGGGTGACGGGAAGCGGCCACAAATTCGGCGCTCCGAAGGGCATCGGCTTCCTCGTGGTCCCGGAGCACGGTCCGGCCTTCCACGGGGATCGCGGCGGGCCACAGGAGCGCGGCCGGCACGCGGGCACCGAGGATGTCGCCGCCGTCGCGGCGCTCGTCGCGGCACTCGAAGCCCGCGAGGTGGAGCCGACGGAGGCACACCGGGCGGCACGGGATGCGGCCGAGGCCCGGCTGCGTGACCGGCTCCCGGAGGCGGTGATCGTGAGCGGAGGCGCACCACGACTCTGGAACACGCTCGCCGTGATCCTTCCGCGAATGGACGCCCGCAAGCTTGTGGCACGGCTGGCCGCGTCCGGCATTGCCGCGTCGACCGGGTCGGCCTGCAGTGCCGGCGCCGGCTCCACGCCGCGCATCATCGCGGCGATCGGCGCCTCACGACTGGGCCTCTCGGCGACCGATGCCCGTGGATTCGTGCGTTTCTCGGCCTCGTGGGAGACGACCCCGTCCGACTGGATCACGGCCATCGACGCGCTCGCCGAGGCCGTGCGTCCCGAGGCGTCGCTTCCGACGATCACGCTCTGAGGCCCCGCCCGTCGCGGGCGGGCACGGGAACGAGCGGTTCAATCTGCGGGCGGCGCGCCGGCATCCGCCAGCAGCGTGGCCCGCTCCAGCGCACCGACGGTGAACACGAGCGGATAGAGGTCCTCGAAATACCAGAGCTTCGCGAAGTAGAGCCCGATGGGTGCCGGCTCGAAGTGCGTGCCGCCGGCAGTGTGCTCGACCAGCCAGCGAACGCCCGCCTCGACGGCGGCACGGGCGCGACCACGGAGTGGCGCATCGGTCGTCCCGATCGCCACGGACGCGAGGGCCTCGGTCGCGATAGCCGTCTCTTCGATCGAAGGCGGCAGAAGCGGCCCCCCGCCGAAGCCGCCATCCGCGTGCATCGCTGCGAGGAGCCATTCCGCCCCGCGGCGATCGAGCGTCGCGGCGACCACCTTGGCGGTGCCATACGTCGGGTTGGCCTGGGCCGTGTGCCGCTCGTTGCCGAACCACAGCGGACTCCACGACCCATCGGCCGCCTGCGTGGAACGGAGATACCGCGCGGCGGACCGTCGAGCCCGCTGCAGCCGCGGTTCCAGCGCGGCCCACGGCCCTCCGGCCTCGCGCGGGATCCGATCCCATGACACAGCGGCTCTCAGAAAGTGGGCGGTGATGTCGGGGCAGGACATGTCGAACGGGAGGCGTCCCCAGCCGCGGCAGAACGTCGGAATGCCGCCATCCCGATTCGCCAGGTTGACGAGCCATCCGAGCCCGGCTGCCGCCGCGGCAGCGACGGCCGCCGACGAGGGCCCCCCCGCGGCGTCGAGCTCGGCGAGACCCGCGACGGCGCCACTCGTGTCGTCCGCGTCAGGCACGCCCCCCGGCAGGTCGGTCCAGGCCCAGCCGCCGGGCGCGGCCCCGGTCGCCGGGTGCCTGGCACGCCACTGCTGGTCGAGCAGCCAGTTCCGGACCAGATCCCGATCGGCAGCGGTGAGCCAGCGGTGGAGTTTGCCGCCTGCCGCGAGCGCCGCGACCGAGAGTGTCGTGCCCCACGTGGCGAGATTCGTGTCGATCGGCCACGACCCATCGTCGCGCTGCGACGCCGCCAGGAACGCGACTCCGCGTCTCGCGACCTCGTGGGAGGCGTGTCCCATGCCGGCGAGGCTCATCGTCACGAATGATGTCAGCGGGGTCGCCTCGAGAAAGCCGCCGTTGGACGGCTGAATCTCGGCGAGTCGGGCGAGCGTCGTCTCGCGGGCACAGGTGCGAAGCAGCCGGCCGGGGCCGGTCGGCGCGAGGGCATGCCGCACCTGTCCGATGGCGATGAGGGCCGGCAGGGCGTAGCTGACCACCTGCAGGTCCACGAGCCGAAACCACGACTGCGGGAGCGCCGCGAACTGGAAGGGCAGCTGGGGCACCGGCCGCCACGCCTCGGGTGAGCGCGGATCGCCGAACCGTCCGCAGAGTGCGACGTGCGTGAGGATGGGCACCGCGAACGTGCGGTCGCGTCCGTAGATGTCGGTCAGCGCCCGGGCGATCGCCGTCGGGTCGAGGCTCCCCGTCCGTCCGATGATCCAGCCCGCCGCCCTCTCGATCGAGGCACGCAGGGGATCGCCCCCGCCGGCACCAGCGACAGCGGGGCTCGGGCCGGTGACCCGACGGCCGGTGTCCCAGACCGCCTCGAGCGCCGCCCAGCAGAGGAGCGTCGTGGAGAGGTTGCCCCGGCTCGAGACCGTGTCTCCCCAGCTGCCATCCGGGCGCTGCGTGGCGGCGAGCCAGCCCGCGCCGGCGGTGATCCGCGCGGCGTGGTCGGTCGTGGTGAGCCGCTCGTCAACCAGCCTGAGCGCGGTGATCGCGGTGGCGGTCGACAGGGCGCTCGACGACAGCCGTCCCTGCCAGTGACCTGCCACGCGGCACTCGAGCAGTCGCCCGACGGCCTCGCGCCGCGACTCGGCGAAGACGGCGGACGAGAGGAACGACCCAGACACGCACGGCTCCTCCACCGCCGGACATGCCCTAGCCGCGTCCCGGAGGACGCGGAACCATGCGGCCCAGGTCCACCTTTTTTTCTTTCGCCCGTTTCCCGAGCGCCTCGAAGTAGCGCTCGAAGAGTTTGCGGTCAAGACCTGCCGACGCCGCCGCGGTCGGCTCCGGTGCGGGGCGGCGGGCCCGATCCGCCTGCTGCCGCTCCTCCGGGGTCATGCGGCGACGCTCCTCGCGCTCGCGAATCTCGGCCTCGGTGAACGGTCGCATGCCCCCCTGGTCGGTGGCCTCGAAGATTCCCCTCGCAACCTGCAGCCTCGCGATGTCGCCGTCGAGGAGCGCCGTGCGCTCCTCGGGCGGGGCGTCGACGAACCTCGCGACGCTCTGCTCGCCGAGTGAGCGCAGCCGGGCGACGAGCGCGTCACGCACCCGCCGGATGTCGGCCGGTGGCAGCTGGTCGATGTTGCGCGTGATCGCCGCGATGCGACCCCGGGCCGCGCCGGGATCGACGGCATCAGACAGCACGGCATCCTGCAGGGCGATCGTCTCGTCCACGATCCGCGCGGTGCGGCTCGGACGAAGGAGCATCCAGACCCCGAAGCCGACGAGCATGAGCGCGAGCGCCGCGAGGGCAAGGCGCCCGCCGCGCGATCCCGACGCATCCTCGCCACCTCGCGCCTTCGCCCCGCGCGTGGTGCCTGCCGCCCGACGTGTCATGGTGCATGCCTCCGGTGTCGCCGGAACCGGCCCGCGGGCCGTCAGAAGTTGGTGTCGGTGCCATCACCCGGATCGGTCGGGTCGCCGCCGTCGCCGATCGCCGAGTACATGCGCAGCACCTCGGTCGACGTGGCCACCGAGATCGCCTCCACGTGGCCATCGAGCAGGACGAACTGCACGACGCCGGGGTGCAGGCTGCCGAACTTGCGGTTGTTCGTGTCGGTGGGCGTGTCCGCGAGGCCGCGGTAGGTGTCGCGGAAGAGCGTCTGGGGCGTGTCGGCCGCGAAGATCGACGTGTCCCCCTTGTTGTAGTGATCCATCGCGCCCGCGCCGGGGATGGAGGGGGGCAGATGCCGCTCCCCCACGGCGAACGTCTTGCTGAGGCCGTCGGTGACCTGCGAGGACTTCACGTTGGAGAACGTGTGGATCGGACCGGCACGCACGGGATCGATGCTCCCGTTGGTGGGCGTGGCGTAGTTGAAGTAGGTGCCGGCGTTCGCCGCGAAGTCGCCCCCCGCCGCCACGCCCTGAGAGGAGGTGGGTGGAATGGAGTTGTTGTTGTCGAAATTGCGGTCGGCGGCCGGCGCGCGTCGACTCGGGCAGAACAGCGTGGCCACGGGCTGTCGCATCGCCGTGGCGTTTCCGGGATCGGCCGCTGGCACGCTCGAGTTCCAGGCGTCGTGGATCGCCTGCTGCTCCATGAAGGGCAGCAGCCGAAACGCCCATGACACGTCCATGTTGTCGCGAGTCTTCCGGCCCGTGGGAAACGCCCTGCGGGCGTCGTGGGTGGCCGAGACCGCCAGCCCGACCTGCTTGAGGTGGTTGCTGCACTGCACCCGCCGCCCCGCCTCGCGGGCCGACTGCACGGCGGGCAGGAGGAGGCCGATGAGCACCGCGATGATCGCGATCACGACGAGCAGTTCGACGAGCGTAAAGGCCCGTCGAAGGGCTGTGACTCGAGACCCTGACATGGATACCTCCGCCTCGACGTACCGTCGACGCTCACGATACCATAACACACGGCGCAGCGGCTCTCCGGCACGCGGGGCGTCACGGCGGCATCACACGCTTGCGTGACCGAGGGCGACGAGCCCGTAAAACGTGTATTCGACGTCGGGTTCGTCGTCGGCCCACGACCCGTGAAACGCGCCCTCTGCGGTCCAGAGCGTGTCGATGAAGTCGAGGATGTCGTCGCGGTGCTCGCGCCAAGGCGCCTCGAGCAGGTCGAGCGCATGGAGCGCCACCGCCGTCGACAGGAGGTCGGGGAGCGGCGCGTCGGGCGCTGCGCAAAAGCCGCCCGCGTCGTGCCGACGCGCGAGCAGCCAGTCGGCGGCATCGGCCGGCAACGGACGTCCGAGCGAGGCCAGCGTGGCGACGGCCGCGGCCGTCGCCGGCGTGCTGCCGAGCGGGCGGTCCGGCTCGTTGGCGAATCCACCGTCGCGGCTGCGCAGGCCCGCCACGCAGCCGGCGATCCGTTCGGCGCGCGGGTCAGCGGCCGCGATCGGCTCGCCCAGATCGGCCCGCGCATTCACGGCCAGAAAGCATCCATAGACCGTCCCTCGCGCCGCACCGGTGCGCGTCGCGTAGCCACCGTCCGACGCCTCGTGGGCGTCGATGCCCGCACCGAGCGTCTCGCGAACGGTGTGCGGGCAGGCGTCTCGCGGCCACGCCGACCACGCGCGGGCCAGGCAGCAGCGATGGACGAAGTCGAGCGACTCGCCGCCGCCGAACGTCCCGAGCCATGCGCGCGTGGCCGCGACGTGATCGGGAGCGAGCGTCGATGTCGCCGCCGCCGTGCCCGCCGGGGCCTCCGCGGTCGGTGGCCGTGGCTGCGGGTCGATCGCCACGAGCGCGTCGATCGCGAACGGCGTGTAGTAGAGATCGGCGACGCCGTCGCGATTGCCGAAGCCTCCCGCTGGCAGCGCGCGGGAGTGCAGGAAGTCGGTGACGAGGTCGGCCGACTCACCGAGGGACCGGCGGGCCAGCCTGGCCACCTGCAGCATCTGCAGCCGACGGCTCATGGGCGGGTCGAGGGAGGAGCCTCCGCGGAGGACGGCACGGCGTCGAGGCTCGCGGCGTGCAGCTGGCCGGCCGACGGTCCGGCATCGCCCAGCGCAGCCCGTGCGACCGCCTCCTGCTCCCGGCAGTAGCCCTCGAAGTGGAGCGGCGTGAAGATCCGCGCGAGCACGCGGCGCAGCAGTCCCTTGAGTGTCGGGTCGGCGAGACCGTCGAGCGCCCGGATGGCCTGCTCCTTGTAGCCCTCGAGCAGGAGCGCCGCCTTCTCGTCGGCCTTCGCCGCCGACACGGCCTCGCGCAGCCACGACGGCGTGATGTCCGCCCCGGTGCGTCCCGCCGCCAGTGCGGCGAGCCGCTCGCGATCGGCACCGCGGGCCCGCTCCGCCGCCAGCGCGACCACCACGCTCGGCCGTGCCCCCGCATCGCGCAGGATGCCGGCGTCGTCCTGCAGATCCTCGAGGTCATCCTTGATCTGGTAGGCGATGCCGATCGCATCGGCGTAGGCCCGCAGCACGTCACTCACCTCGGCGTGTCGCCCGGCTGCGACCGCCGCGAGCTGCAGCGCGACGTCGAACGCCGGCGCGGTCTTGAGCCTGAAGATCTCGAGCACCTGCCTGCTGGCGAGCACGCTCGGATCCGCCGACCATGCCAGCTCGGCGCCCTGGCCACGGCAGAGCAGTCGTTGTGCCGTCGCGGCCTCGCGCACCATGAGGGCCACGGCCGGGCCGTCGAGGCCGCTTTCGGCAAGCAGTCGGTATCCCTCGCCGATGAGGACGTCGCCGACGTTGCACGCGATCGGCACCCCGTGGCGACCGCAGAGCGTCGGCCGACCGTACCGCTCGAGATCGCCGTCCTCGATGTCGTCGTGCACGAGCGACGCCTTGTGAAAGCACTCGACCGCCACGGCGACCCGACGGATGAGCTCGTCGGACCCCTCGACGGCCCCGTCGCCGCCCAGCGCCTCGAACACGGCCGCCGCGAGGAAAGGCCGCCAGCGATTGCCGTCGCCCGCGAGCCAATCACGGGCGACCTGCTCGGCATGCCCCTCGACCGGCCCCATGAGCCGTTCGAGCGCCGCCGGAGCGAACCACTCGCGCACCCGGTCATGCAGGCCGCCGAGGTCGAGCCGGCGCGAACGATCCGCCGCCTCGAGGTGGATGTAGTCCCACACCCAGTCCACGTCGACGGTCGTGTCGATGCAGTCGTCCTGCAGGAGCGGCACGGCCACCGCCGGGATCGCCGCGGCCTGCACGTGCGGAAATGTCTTCTCGAGCACCGGCATGCAGCTCACGCCGACGATCGCCTCGATCGTGCCGGTCTGCACCATCGCCATCACGAGTGCCGAACCCTCCGCGACGAGGACGGCGTAGCCGAGCCGCTCCGCCTCCGCCTGAAAGTCCTGGATCGAGCAGAGGCCGCACTGCTTGCAGAGCAGGCCGAACTCGTCGAAGGGCGCGGGGCAACGGTTCTCCACCCGCAGGCATTTCGGCATCAACAGGAGCCGCCGCTCGTAGGGCACGGCGGCGAGCTGCTCGCGCCACGACTCGTTGTTGACGAGCACGGTCGCGTAATCGCGGTAGACCGGCCCGAGCCCGACCTCCGCGAGCGCCGCGTCGGCACGGCGTGCGAGCTCGTCGCGGCTCAGCGGCGGCACGGCCCGTTCACTCGCGATGCCCCGCCGTACGGCGTCGAACAGGGCGTCCCGCTCCTGCTTCGTCTGCGGGATCGACGCCTGTGGGGGCCGCTGCCGCACGAGGGCGGGCGGCACCGGTGGTGGCAGGATCACCAGCGGGATCGACGTCGGATCGGCCGTGGACATGGTTGTTGCTCCCTGGCGCGGCAGGCTCGCCGGTGTCGCCGTCAAGACTGTACCGCACGCCCGGTGGCGTGCTCACGTGCGTCGCGTGCGGCGGCCGCCTTGCGGGCCGCCTCGGCCGTCCGCCGCTCGATCTCCTCGGGCGTCGGCAGCGCGTCGAGCACCTCGCGGGGAATCGCGGCGGCATCGGCGAGCTTCGTCAGGCAGCGGCGTCGCTCGGCGAGTGCCGCGTCGGCGCTCCGCTCCTTGGAAAACCGCGACTTCGCCTCCGCGCTCCGCTCCCGCAGCTTCGCGAGGATGTCCCCGCCGAGGAGCGCCGAGATGTCGACCTTCATCTTCTCACGGTGGACGTCCGCTTCGGAGACCGGCGCCCCGTCGATCGGACCGGCATGGTACTTGGGGAACATGATCGCCACCTCGGGACAGACCCGTGAGCAGGCGGGGCAGTTCACCTTGCAGTTGGCCGGGTTCTCGACGCGGAGCGTGTGGTCGGCCGGCGCGACGCCGTAGACGTCGAAGAGGCAGAAGCTGAGACACTGCATGCAGTTCGTGCATCGCGCGGTGTCGATCACCGGAAACCACGGCTTCCACGTCGCCGCGCCGGCGTCGGGCCTGTTCATCGGCCGACCCGCCCGCGCCTCCTCGACGAGCGCCACGGCCTCGTCGACCGTCGACATGCCGATGTCATGCACGTGGACCGTGCGGCCCGCGGCGTCGTGGACGTCGGGCACCGCGCCGCCGAAGCGCCCGAGCACGACGAACGCCGCCGCCGACGCCTCCTCCCGCCTCGCCCCGCCCGGCACGGCCCGGGTCACCGCGTAGCCGCGATCGAGCAGCGCGGCGAGGAGCCGCGTGCGCACGTCCGGATCGAGCGGCGCGGACCCCGCACCCTCGTAGAGCACGACCCGCGGCGGCGGCACGGTGGCGGCGATCATGCGGGCGCCTCCGGCGGCGTCGCCCCGGTCCCGGACCCCACGTCCAGGCCGACTCGCGCGAGCAGATCAGCGGCCGTCTCGGCGCGCATGTTGAGGATCTCCACGCCCGCGTCGGGCAGCCGCGCATCGGCCAGATGGAAGAGGCCCCGCACCGCCCGCGGCCAGCAGGCGACGATGTGCAGCGGACGCGCCGGATCGACCGCACGCGCGATGTCGGCGAGCTGACCGTCGCGCCGCGCCGCCATCTCGCACAGATCGGGCACCATCTCGAACGCGACCGACGAGCGGGCGAGCCCGTCGAGCACCGCATCCTTGACGTCGCCGGGCACCACCTGCGCGTACGCGCAGCGGCAGTAGAGAACGCGCGGCGTCGCTCCAGCCGTCTCGCCCATCAGGCAGGTCCCCCTGGCGTGACGGAGTCGCTCGCCGGAACACGGGCCCGGTCGCCTGCAGCGGCCGACGCACCGTCGTACACCCCGAAGTCGTTGAACCAGCGGCCCTTCGCGAGGCGATAGACCCAGCTGCGCTCGGGCACCTCGCGCCCGGGAAGATCCTGGCTCGACCGCGGGGTCATGCCGAGGAGTTCCTCGCGGGCCGTGCCCCGCTGCGTGGTATCGACGGCCCCGTGGCGGTCGGCGATCTCCAGGAGGAGCCGCGGGTTCTCGAGCACGATGCACCCGCGGCTGTGGCTGGCGGCGGCCGCGCGCACGTCTCGCAGGTAGGCCGATTTCGTCACGACATCATAGAAGTCGCCGTCGCCCACCCGATCGACCGCGAGCTGGATGATGGGGCAGGGCTCCACGTAGCCGCTCGGCCCGACGTGATGCGTGATGCCGGCCGCCATCGGGCAGAGCGCTCGCCCCTCGCCGTCGTAGTAGGCGTCCACGATCGCGATCGGCTTCTTGGCCCGCATCGCGACGACGAAGCGGCGCACGGCGAGGAGCTGGTCGGGGGTGAGTGCGAGCTCGGGGGACGACTCCGGCCCGACGGGACGGTAGCCGTGGAACCACGTGTAGTGGACGCCGAGTTCGACGAGACGGTCGAGCCACGCCTCGGTCAGCAGCTGGTCGATGTTCGACTGGCAGAGGCTGGTGGCCACACCGGTGAGGAGCCGCGCCTCGACGCAGTGCTCGAGGCCGCGGAGCGTGCGGTCGAGCACGCGGCGGTTGCCGCGGCGCACGTCGCTCACCGCCGCATCCCCCTCGATGCTCACCAGCGGCGTCGCGTTGCCGATGCGCTGCAGCCGGGCGGCCACCTCCGGGGTGATGAGCTGGCCGTTCGTGAAGATCTGGAAGTAGCAGTCCCGGTGCGCCTCGAGCAGATCGAAGAGCCCGGGATGCAGGAAGGGCTCGCCGCCGAGAATGCCGAAGAAGGCGTTCCCCCGCGCCTTCGCGTCGGCCACGATCCGGATGAGATCGTCGATCGCCACCATCGTGCGCGGTGCCGCGACGTCCACCCAGCATCCCTGGCACCGCAGATTGCAGCTGTTGATGATGGAGAGGTGGAGGAACGGAGGAAAGACGACGCCCCGCGCCGCCCGGCGGCGAAACCGCTCGACCGACAGCATCCCCTTGACGCCCAGGTTCCAGCCGGCCTTCCAGAGGCAATTGGGGGCGACGGTGGTGGTGATGCGGGCAGCGAGCCGCGGCAGGGCCATCACCATGCAATCGACCTCCGGCACGGGAAGGTGGGTGCGGTCAGGATCGTGATGCGATCCGGTGCGTGGGCACCGGACGTCCGGGGCGGAAGTGCTCGAGGTGCACGACCTCGCAGCCCACGCCGACCATCTCGGCCAGGGCCCCGCGCACCACCCGATCGAGGAGCGCGGGATCGGCCTCCGCCCGCAGGTTCACGAGCAGCCTGCCGACATCGAGCGATTCCGCCAGCCGGTGCGACAGCACCGGCGCGTCGTCGGTGCGCACCAAATTCGCGGCGGCGAGTTCGTAGGGGTCCCCTTCGACGGCGAGGGTCGCCTTGAGATGCGCGATCTCGTGACCGGCTGCATCGATCGCCCCCCGGACGCGCCCGAGCAGGTCGAGCAGCACCGCGTTGCCGTCGAACTCCCCTCCGTCCGTCGCGACGAGCCGCGCCTCGGCATTGAGCCAGCCGAGGAGCGACTCGCCCAGGGCATAACGATCGTAGTCGATGTCGGCGATCGCGGCGGCCCGCGACGCGTCGTGCAGCATCCGCTCGAACCAGGCCTCCAGCCCGACGCCGGTGCGCGCCGAGCATGCGAGCACGTCGGCGTGTGGTGCCGCCTCCGCGAGCGCCTCCCGCAGCCGCTCGAGCCGCGCGGCGCCCCCCGCGTCCGCCAGGAGGTCGATCTTGTTCACGACGACGATCTCGGCCTCCTCGAGCTGCTTGCGATAGATGTAGTGGACGTGGTCGGAGAGGCGCCGTCCATTCATCCCGAGCACCCGCTCCGCCCGCAGGGGATCGACGACGACGCTCGCCGGCGCGAGCGTGAATCGGTCGCCGTGCAGGCTCTCGAGCGGCAGGCTCACGGTCGCGACCAGGTCGGTGCAGCTGCCCACCGGCTCGGCGACGAGCACCTCGGGCGCACTGCCCCGTCGCAGGGCGTCGGCCGCCTCGACGAGCGAGTTGAAGCGACAGCAGAAGCAGCCACCGGCGATCTCCTCGACGGGCAGACCGCGCACGCCGGCGAGCGCCGTATCGACGAGCCCGCCCCCCTGGTCGTTCGTGACGAGGCCCGCCCGAAGGCCGCGACCGGCGAGCCATTCGGCAAACCGCAGCATCGCCGTGGTCTTTCCGGCCCCGAGGAAGCCGCCGATCATCACGTAGCGGGTTGTCGCCCCGGCCCGCTCGTCGTCGCCGCCCTGCGCTCGTGTCACCGGGTCACCTCGTCAGCCGTGCCATCCGCGTCGCCCCCACTATACCGGGACGACTGGAGCCGATCGATCGTGTCGGACAGGAGCGCGACATATTCATGGACGTCGAGATGCCCGGCCGCCGGTTCGCCCTCCACCTCGTACAGCCAGCCCGTCCCATACGGATCGGCATGGGTCAGGCAGGCCTCCGCGGTGAGCGCGGCGTTCGCACCGATCAGCGTGCCATCCATGACGGAGTAGAGATCGCTGACCGCCTTGAAGCCTTCCACCGTCCCGAGGCGTCCTCCGCCCAGCACGACGCTGCCTGGAGTCACCTCGAGCACCATCTCGACGAGTTCGCCGAGCATCCGCGTGGCGAACTTGGTGAAGCCGACGCGCCAGACGCGGCCGCGACCGCCACCCTCACGGCCGGGCGTCGGCGTGACGGGCATCATCCAGTAGTGGGATGGCGCGTACCGGTACCCGACGGGAAACCGGGCCGAGAAGTGCGCGTGTCGAAAGCGGATCGTCTCCGACTGCACGGGCGGCATCTCCGGGCACGAACTCGATCGCGACGCGTCGCGGCCGACACGGGCAGCGATCGACCGCGCGCCGTGCTCGCCCCATCGTGACCGACGGGCCGCCCCGCCGCCAGCGGTGGTCGGTGGCCGCACCGCCCGGCGGCTCCGCGGGTGTCGACGACCGCCGCGATCCGCAGTCGCCGAAACGCGTCCCGCCCGCTCTACTCATCACTCCACGCCATGTCCGCGCCTCACGTCATGCACTCCTGGACGACGCTTGCCCCGCTCGCGGCGGCCGCCGTGCTGGCCGCCACCGAACTGCTGGGAGAGCGGCCATGGCTGCTCGTGGCATCCGGTGTCGCGCTCGTGGCGGCCGTGCTCGCGGCCGTGCATCACGCCGAGGTGATCGCCCACCGAGTCGGCGAGCCGTTCGGCACGCTCGTGCTCGCGCTGGCCGTGACGGTGATCGAAGCGGCTCTCCTCCTCTCGCTGCTCGTCGCCGGCGGCACCGGCATGGAGACGCTCCCTCGCGACGCCGTCTATGCCACCGTGATGATCATCACCACCGGCGTGGTCGGACTGTGCACGCTCATCGGCGGCATCGCCCATCGCGAGCAGTCGTTTCGCGTCGAGGGTGCCGGCGGGGCGCTGGCGGCCCTGATCGTGCTCGCGGTGGTCACGCTCGTGCTGCCGGACTTCACGATCACGACGAGCGCGGGCACCTACAGCCATGCGCAGGCGCTCTTCGCGGCGGTCGTGTCGGCGGCGCTCTGGGGCATCTTCGTCTTCGTGCAGACGGTCCGCCATCGCGACTACTTCCTGCCGCCCGACGACGCGCGGCCCGACACGCATGCCGCCCCGCCGTCGCGGCGGCGGGCGGCGCTGAGCTTCGTGCTCCTGGTCGTCGCGCTCGTCTCGGTCGTGGGACTCGCCAAGGTGCTCTCGCACCCCCTCGAGGCATTCGTCGAGTCGCGCCACCTGCCGCGCGGCGTCGTCGGGATCGTCGTCGCGATGGTGGTGCTCCTGCCGGAGACGTGGGCGGCGATCCGGGCGGCCCATGCCAATCGGCTGCAGAGCAGCATGAACCTCGCGCTCGGTTCGGCACTCGCGACGATCGGCCTGACCGTGCCGGTCATCGTCTGCTGCGCGACCGCCTACGGCCTCCCGCTCGTGCTCGGCCTCGGACCGAAGGACGCCGTGCTCCTGGCGACGGCCCTGCTCGTGAGCGTCGTCACGCTCGGCACGGGACGGACGTCGATGATGCAGGGCGCGGTGCACCTCGTGCTCTTCGCGACCTACCTCTTCCTCGCCTGCATTCCCTGAGCAGGCCCACCCGGCTCATCGCCGGGGAACGGCAGCCACAGCTGCGGATCGGGAGCCGCGGGGGGCGCACCGTCGGCGTCCTCGCCCGTGTTCCGTGCGAGGGCACGGCGCACCGGATCCTGCTGCATGGCACCGCGGCGATCCCGCCGGCTGCCGTGACGCCGGGCGACGTCACGAGCCTCGGTGCGTGCCTCCGGCCCGGAGCGCACCGCCGCGAGTCGTCGCTTCGCCTCGCGCACCGCCGCGGCGTGGTCGACCATGGGAGGGGGATAGTCGCGGCCGATCACGCACCCCGCGCCCCGCTGCACGTCCGCGGGCATCGTCCAGGGGCAGTGGGCGTAGGCGGCGGGCACGCCGGCGAGTTCCGGCAGCCAGCGCCGAATGAAGACGCCGTGCGGATCCTGCTCGACCGCCTGCTTCGTCGGGTTGTAGATCCGGAGCGTGTTGATCCCCGTCGTGCCGCTTTGCATCTGCATCTGCGACCAGTGGATGCCCGGCTCGAAATCGAGGAAGTGCTTCGCGAGGTGCAGGCCGGTGGGCCGCCAGTGGAGCCAGAGGGTATAGCTTGCGAACGACACGACGAGCGCCCGCATGCGGAACGTGAGCCAGCCGGTGGCGACGAGGCTGCGCATGCAGGCGTCGACGAGTGGATAGCCCGTGCGTCCCGCCTGCCACGCGGCCAGATGCTCAGGCGCGATGGCATGCTCCCGCAGGCCGTCGGCCGCCCGCAGCATGTTGCGATACTCGATCGCCGGCTCGTCCTCGAGCTTCTGCATGAAGTGACAGTGCCAGTGCATCCGCGACTGCACCGCCTTGAGGCTCCGCTGCCAGTCTTTGAGCTCCGTCCGCTCGCGCGGGTCGGTCGTGGCGGCGAGCGCCGCCTGCACCTCGAGCCGTCGGGCTTCGCTCGCCTGCCAGACCGTGCGCATCGACAGCGCTCCGAACGCCAGATACGGGCTCAATCGCGAGCAGCTCGTCGGCGCGGAGAGCGGGCTCGAAATGCCCCCGGAATAGCGGCGGCCGCGCCGCGCGAGAAAATCATCGAGCACGTCGTGTGCCGACCGTTCGCCGCCGCGCTGCCGATCCTTCGTGTCGGGAGGCTGGCCGAGATCGCCGCACCCCAGAAGCCCTGCGGTCGCGAGCCGCTGGATCGTCGTCCGGCCGCCCGTTCCCCGGCTCCGTGGAGGGGGCGCACGCATCGACTCCATCCGCGTCTCCCACAGTCGGTTCCAGCCGTTCCGTGACGCGAGCCGGCGCACCACGCCCGTCTGGGGCAGTTCGAGAAACTCGACGCCCGCCTCGCGGGCCCAGCGCCGCACGCGGCGGTCGCGCGCGTACGTCACGCCCGTGCCGGTCTCTTCATGGCTCACCATCAGCCGGAAGCCCGTCTCGTGTCGCACCTGCTCGAGCATCGCCACCGCCTCGCCGCGGCGGGTGACGAGCCGGATGCCGAGCGGCCCGAGCGCTGCCTCGACGTCGGCGAGGCACTCCCGCTGAAACGCCGTGTGGCTCGGGTCCCACTCCGGCTGCGCGAGCACCTCGGGCTCGTAGAGAAACACCGCGAACACGGCCCCACCCCGCGCGCGAGCACAGGCTTCGGCGAGCGCGGGATGATCCGTCACGCGGAGGTCGCGCTTCAGCCACACACATACCGGCGGCTGTGAATCGTCCATCGAGTCGCCACACTGCTACCCGCCGTTCGCTCGGACACAGTGTAGGCCGACCGCCAGTCGGTCAGGAGCCTCGGCCTCGGCGGCTCGCCGCCGGCAGGTCGAACCGGTCGAGGTTCATCACCTTGGTCCAGGCCGCCACGAAGTCGGCGACGAACGTCGCGCCCGCGTCGTCGCTGGCGTAGACCTCCGCGATGGCGCGGAGCTGCGCATTCGACCCGAACACGAGGTCGGCCCGGCTGGCCGTCCACTTCACCTTCCCCGTCTTCCGGTCGCGGCCCTCGAAGAACTGGTCGCACGCGGGCGACGGCCGCCACTCGGTTCCCATGTCGAGCAGGTTGGTGAAGAAGTCGTTGGTGAGCGTGCCGGGCCTGCGCGTGAACACCCCGAGTGAGGCCATCTCTCCCGAGCCCGTGTTCGCCCCCAAGACCCGCAGGCCGCCGACGAGCACCGTCATCTCGGGCGCCGAGAGCGTGAGCAATTGAGCCCGGTCGACGAGCAGTTCCTCCGCCGGCCGATCGATCTCCCGCGGCAGATGGTTGCGAAAGCCGTCGGCCCGCGGCTCGAGCACTGCGAAGGACTCGACGTCGGTCATGGCTGCCGTGGCGTCGGTGCGGCCCGGCGTGAAGGGCACCGTCGTTTCATGGCCCGCATCCCGCGCCGCCTGCTCGACAGCCGCCGCGCCGCCGAGCACGATCAGGTCGGCGAGCGACACTTTCGTGCCGTCGGTCCGTGCGGCGTTGAACTCCCGCTGCACCCGCTCGAGCGCCTCGAGCACCCGCTCGATCCGCCCGGGCTCGTTGACCGCCCAGTCCTTCTGCGGGGCCAGACGAATCCGCGCGCCGTTGGCGCCCCCCCGCTTGTCGCTGCCACGGAAGGTCGATGCCGAGGCCCAGGCCGTCTTCACCAGGTCCGACACCGACAGGCCCGAGGCGAGGATCTTCGATTTGAGCGCGGCGACGTCGGCGGCGTCGACGAGCGGGTGATCGACCGGTGGCACCGGATCCTGCCAGAGCCGGGCCGGCGGCACATCGGGGCCCACGAGCCGCGTCACCGGCCCCATGTCGCGGTGCGTGAGCTTGTACCACGCCTCGGCGAAGGCCTGCTCGAACTGCTCCGGGTGCTCGTGGAACCTCCGGGCGATCGGGCCGTAGGCGGGATCCATCCGCAGGGCCAGGTCGGTCGTGAACATCATCGGTGCGTGCGACCTCGAGTCGTCATGGGCGTCGGGCACCGTCCCCTTGGCCGACTCGTCCTTCGGCGTCCACTGCCAGGCGCCGGCCGGGCTCTTCGTCAGCTCCCACTCGTATCCCAGGAGGTGGTCGAAGTAGTCGTTCGACCATTCGGTGGGCGTGGAGGTCCAGGCCCCCTCGAGGCCGCTGGTGATCGTGTCGGCTCCCTTGCCCGAGCGGAAGCGGTTCTTCCAACCGAGGCCCTGCTCCTCGATCGGCGCTCCCTCGGGCGCGGGCCCGACGTTGTCGGCCGGCCCCGCGCCGTGCGACTTGCCGAACGTGTGGCCGCCGGCGATCAACGCCACCGTCTCCTCGTCGTTCATCGCCATCCGGGCGAAGGTCTGGCGGATGTCGTGGGCCGCGGCGAGCGGATCGGGCTTGCCGTGCGGGCCCTCGGGATTCACGTAGATCAGGCCCATCTCCACGGCGGCGAGGGGATGGTCGAGCCGACGGTCGCCGGTGTGGCGCCGGTCGCCGAGCCACTCGGTCTCCGGCCCCCAGTCGACGTCGTTCTGCGGCTCCCAGACGTCCGCCCGGCCACCGCCGAAGCCGCAGGTCTCGAACCCCATCGACTCGAGCGCGACGTTGCCCGCGAGGATCATCAGGTCGGCCCACGAGAGCCGCCGGCCATACTTCTGCTTGATCGGCCAGAGCAGCCGCCGGGCCTTGTCGAGGTTGGCGTTGTCGGGCCAGCTGTTGAGCGGCGCGAACCGCTGCGTGCCGTAGCCCGCACCGCCGCGGCCGTCGGTCACGCGGTAGGTGCCGGCCGAGTGCCAGGCCATGCGGATGAGGAACGGGCCGTAATGGCCGTAGTCGGCCGGCCACCAATCCTGCGAAGTCGTCATCAGGTCGCGGAGATCCTGCTTGACCGCGGCCAGGTCGAGCTGCGCGAACTCGGCGGCGTAGTCGAAGTCGGTGCCCAGCGGGTTTCCCGCGGGGGCGTTCTGATGCAGGATCGAGAGATTGATCTGGCTCGGCCACCAGTCGCCGTTGGTCATCCCGCCTGCCGACGTGGTGCGGGTCTCGGACGCGGCATGGCCGATGACGGGACAGGTCGCGGGGGCTTCGGCAAGGCACGGCACCGCGAACGACGCGGCGGCGGCCAGCAAGGCGAGGACGATGCGCATGGACAAGGCTCGTTCTCCCGTGGCGGCGGCGTCGCGACCGGGTCGGCCGCGGCGGTTTCGTGAGCCTAGCATGGTCGCGAGCATGCGATGCGGGGCATGCGCGTCGCCCCCGCGGGCCACGCATGCCGTGCCTCGAAGAAGTCGGCCCTGACGAGCCGGTGCGGCTGGGCCGTCGGGAGCGGCGAGATCCACGACGTGCGGTGATTCGACCCTGTCGATGCCCCGTCACCGCTCAACGCCGTCGGGATGCGGTCTCCACCGTATCCGACTCTGGTGGAGCAACGGCTCGGGGGCGGCAAAAGTCTCCTCGCTGTGGCCGCAGCGGCCACACGCTCGTCGAGCGTTCGCCGACCCCCTCGCCTCCCTTCTCCAGGCTGCCAACTCGTCGCTTCAGCAAAACGGGATGCGCCCTAGGCGTCCCGGTCCGCGCGCAGGGCGGCGAGCACCCGCCGCATGTCGGCCGGGAGCGGGCTCGTGAAG
>CAIWZS010000411.1 GCA_903917235.1 uncultured Planctomycetaceae bacterium
AGGCCCGGCAGAGCACGGTGGCCACGGTGGCCACCACCGATGCCGTGGATGCCGCCGCCCGCCGCGTCCTGCGTGCGCTGGGGGCACGGCCCGCTTCACCGGCCCGACCCTCGGCCGTCGAGACCGCGCCGTGATCGCCGATCGTGCGGTTACAGGTCGTCGCCGACGAGCTCCTCGCGTTCGAGCGTCGCATCGACGCGGGCGAGCAATTCCTTGGGGCTCGCGACCCTCGTCGCGTAGCCGCGTGCCCGTCTGAGCGCCTCGGTGGACGAGGCCGGCTCCTCGAGCGCCTTGAAGATGCGGGCGATTTCGGCCATCGACATGGCGAGCGACTCGAAGACGTCCGCCTCCGCATAGGGCGCCGGCTGCCAGCAGGAGAGCGCGAGCGACTCGACGACGATCTGCCGCGCCCGATCGCGCTCGCCCGCCTCGGCAAGGATGCCACCCAGCCGTACGAGGAGCCGCAGGTGGGCGATCGCGTCGGCCGGTTCCGTCGCGACCCCCGGGGCGGACGTGGCCACAGTCGCGGCCGCCCGCAGCCGTTCCAGGTGCGGCAGCGCCGCGGCCGTGTCACCATTGGCGAGCGCCGTGCGGGCGAGGCCGCGCCGCGTGGCACGGGTGACGGGATGCTCGTCACCCGCGGCCCGTTCCCAGATCACGAGCGCCCGCTCGAAAAGCGGCCTGGCATCCTCGACATGACCGCCTGCCCGCAGGGCTTCGGCCACGACCACGAGCGTCGCCGCCAGGTCGGGATGATCCTCGGGCAGTGCCTTCGACTGGATGTCGAGGGCGCGCCGGCCGTACGCCGCGGCCGCCGTGGCGTCGCCGGCGGCGAGCCGGGTGCCACCGAAGAGTACGAGCACGTGGGCCGTGTGACCATGCTCCGCCCCGAACTGCGTCTCGCGCACCGCGATGAGGCGGTCGCGGAGAGCCGCGCCGTCGTCGCCCGCCGCGGTCGCCGTGCGATCGACGAGCGCGACGAGCCGCTCCTCGAAAAGACCGTCGGGCCGAGGTGGATTGCGGTCGAGCAGCCGTGCGACGAGGGCGTGAGCCGCCTCCGCGTCGCCCGCCCCGAGGGCGGCCTCGGCCAGCGTCACGACCGCATCGTGCGTCGCCGGATGGCCGCTCCCGAGCTGCTCGTCGGCTGCGGCAAGGGCCTTCTCGAGCGCGTCACGGGCGGCGGTCTTGGACGCGGCCGACGACGTGCGGCCCGCGGCCACGAGCGCCGCGATGCGATGGTCGGCTGCGACCGTCTCGATCGCGTCGACGGCCTGAAGCGCCCGCCTGCCATACTCCCGGGCCCGCTCCTCATCGCCCCGGTGGGCGTGGAGGTCTGCCGCCGCGAGCAGTGCCGCGACGAGCACGGCGGTGGGCTCCGACTTTTCGTCGGCTGGCTGGTTGAGCGCGGTGCTCGATGATTCGAGCACCTCGTCGCGCGGCGCCCTGCCCCGCACGATGCCGACGCGCTCGAGCGAAAGCCGGTCGAGCACCGTCGCGGGATGCGCCTCACCGACCGCGGCGAGGTCGGTCTCGAGCGCCGCCCGATAGGCGGCCTCGGCCTCGGTGAAGCGCTCGAGCGAGAGCAGGAGGTCTCCCTGGAGCCGGCGGGCCGCGGCGACGCTCGATCCCTCGGCTCCCGCCACGACGGCCTCCTGCGCCTCGATCGCCTCACCAGCCCGGCCGCTCGCGTGCAAGAGCCGCGTGACGTGGTCGGCCGCGGCGAGCGTTGCCGGCGCGGTCGGTCCGTGCCGTTTGAGCGCCTGCCCGGCGAGCTGTCGCCTGATCGCGATCGCCTCGTCGAGTCGGCCTGTCCCCTCGTGCGCCGCCGCGGCGACTTCCGACGCCGCGAGCGTGGCGTCGTGGTCGGGACCGAGCAGTTCGTGGAACGTGCCAAGCGACTGTGCGAACGCCTCGGCGGCCCGTTGCGTTTCGTCCGCCGACGGCCCGGCATGCACGTCGAGCAGGAGCCAGGCCCGCTTCGCCGCGTCGAGCGCCGCCTCGATCCGCCGCTCGGCCGCGTGGTGCCGATGCTCCACGAGCAGCGTGCGGCCGTAGCAGGCGGGGTCGGGATGGCGCGACTCCGCGAGGAGCGTGCGGTGCAATTCGAGCGCCTTGTCGAGAAGCGCCGTCGCCTTCTCCGTCTGCGCGGTCTCGACGAGGATGTCGGCCGCGAGTTCGTAGATCGGCAGGAGGTTCGGCGCCGCTTCGCCTTCGGCCTGCTTCACCTCGCGGGTTGCGACCCGCAGCGCGTCGAGCGCCTCCTCGTGCTTGCCTTCCTCGCGGAGGGTGCGCGCCTTCTCGATCGCGGGCCTGACGGTCGCCTCGGCGAGCGTGGGCTTGGCAGGCACCTTGTCGGCGGCCGGGTTCTCCGCTGCGGCACGCCCCATCGAGACGAGCGCGAGGGCCACGAACATCGCCACATGGAGTGCAGGACGCGGCCTACTGGACCCGGGGGCGACCAATGCTGCACGCGGCATCCTTGGGAACCGTTGCCCGAAGCTCATCGCACATCTCCCGCTCATGATCGTGACACTCGGACGGTGTCTCTGGATCGGTTTGTAGCACGTCGGTGACGAGCCGTGTCGCGCTCACCAATCCATAACATCGCTTTGGCACACTCCGGACGGGCACGAGTCGGGAAGGAGCCTGCCATGTACCGCGATCAGTCGATTGCCGTCGTCATGCCGGCGTACAACGCGGAAGCGACGCTCGAGCGCACCCATCGCGAGGTGCTCGATCAGGGCGTCGTGGATCTCGTCATCGTCGTGGATGACTGCGGCCGTGACCGCACGCACGAGATCGCCGCCCGTCTGCCCCGCACGATCGCCTTTCGACACGACCGCAATCGCGGCTACGGCGGCAACCAGAAGACGTGTTATCGGCTCGCGCTCGAGCACGGTGCCGACATCGTGGTGATGGTGCACCCCGACTACCAGTACACGCCGCTGCTGATCCCCGCGCTCGTGACGCTGATCGGCAACGGCCTGTACGACTGCGTGCTCGGCTCTCGCATCCTGGGGGGCCGGGCCCTGGAGGGCGGCATGCCCGTGTGGAAATACGTCGCCAACCGCGGCCTGACGTGGTTTGAAAACCTGCTCCTCGGCGCCAAGGTTTCGGAATACCACACCGGCTACCGGGCCTTCTCGCGGCGGCTGCTCGAGGCCCTGCCGCTCGACGACAACTCGGACGACTTCGTGTTCGACAACCAGATGCTCGCCCAGATCCACTGGCTCGGCTGCACGATCGCGGAGGTGACCTGCCCCACGAAGTACTTCCCCGAGGCCTCGTCGATCAACCTGCGGCGAAGCATCACCTACGGCTTCGGCTGCCTGCATACGGCGGTCACCTATCGACTGGCGCGCCAAGGCTGGCTGCGGGTGCCGCGATTCAGCGGCCTGCCACGGACGTTGCCGGCGACCGACGCTGACGACGACGGAGCGTCGGGGGATTCCCCGTGGTCGAAACGCACGGATCGCGAATCCCTTCTCCTCGCCTCTGGGCCACGATCGTGAGCGGAGCGGTGAGGCGTGGCGGACCGTGGTGGCCGGGCATCCTCGTCGGGGTGCTGGCGTGCCTCCCCTACGTCGACACGCCCTGGTTCGACTTCGTCGATTACGACGACCCGGAGCACGTCGTCGGCAACGCGGTCGTGTGCAGTGGTCTCACGCCCCGCTCGGTCGCATGGGCGTTCGGAATCGGTGCGGATCCGGAGATCGACGGCTGGTTCAATTGGCCGCTCACATGGCTGTCGCACATGGCCGACGTGGAGTGCTTCGGCGACTGGGCCGGCGGGCATCATGTGGTGAACGTGCTGTTCCATGCCTTCAACGCGGTGCTCGTGCTGACACTCGCACGCCGACTCGGCCTCGCAACACCGTCGGCTTCGCTCGTCGCGACGGTGTTCGCCGTCCATCCCGCCCAGGTCGAGAGCGTGGCGTGGGTGTCGGAGCGGAAGACCGTCCTCTGCACCTTCTTCATGCTGCTCTCGATGCTGGCCTACCTGCGGGCCCACCGTGTGCCACCCGGTCGCTCGGCCGTGGGGTGGTTCATCGGGTGGAACCTTCTCGGCGTGCTCGCCCTGCTGGCCAAGCCGCTGGCCGTGACGCTGCCGTGCGTGCTCCTGCTTTTCGATGTCGAGCCGCTCGACCGAATCCGCGGGACGGGCGTGCGGGCCTGGCTCACGACCGCGGGCCGCGCACTCGTGGAGAAGTTTCCGCTCCTGGCCTGTGTGATCGTGGATGCGTTCTGGACCGTGTCTGTTCAAAGCGCCGCCGGGGCCGTCACGTCTCTCCCCTGGGTGACTCGCCTGGCCCATGCCGTCGTCGCCTACGCGACGTACCTGCGCGTGTTCTTCTGGCCCGTCGATCTGGGGTGTATCCATTCCCATCCGGGCACGCCCTCCGCCGCCACCGTGCTCGGATCACTGGCGCTGCTCGTGGTGGCCACTGCCTGCTGCATCGCCGCGGCGCGATGCGGGCGGCGGCTTGCGCTCGTCGGATGGTGCTGGTTTCTGGGCACGCTGGTCCCGATGGTCGGCCTCGTGACGGTCGGATCGAACGGCTGGTCCGACCGGTACCTCTACGTGCCGATCGTTGGTCTGGCTGTCGCGGTGCTCGAAGTCGTGCGGACTGCTGCCGAGGCGATCGAGCGACATGTCGGCAGTCGAAATCCCTGGCGTCATGCCTCCCCGGCCCGACGGTGGTCACTGGGACTTGGGCTTGCCGCGGCGTGGCTCGCGACGCTCACGATCGCAGCGTGGCGACATGCGGCAGCATGGCGGGACACTGAGACACTCGCGGCATGCACGCTCGCCACATCCGCCGACCCGCAGGCGCATTGGCACGCCTGGACATGGCTCGCCCGACACCATGCACGAACGCGCGACTTCGACCACGCCGAAATCTTTTTTGAGCGGGCCCAGCGGCTGATTCGGGATCCCAAGACCTCTGTCGCAAGGGCCGTGGCGTGGCACTACGCCCTCGGCAAGATGCGCATGGACGACCGGCGTTTCGGCGACGCAGCGCGTGAGTTCGCCGCCGTGCTCCCCCTGCGGCCCGATCACGTGCCCGCCCGGCTCGGACTCGCCGTCGCGCTCTCGCGTTCAGATGAGCGCGGGCGAGCCGCCGAGTTGTTCGAGCAGGTGCTGACCGAGAAGCCCCAGTGTGCGATCGCGTGGGTGGGCCTGGGCGACTTTCATCTTCAAGCAGGCCGCCCGGTCGAGGCCGTTCGCTGCCTCGACCGGGCCTTGGCGATCCAGCCAGACGACGCAGCCGCCGTCACGCTCCGCGCATGGGCGAGAGCCGCATGTGGCGACCGAGCCGGAGCGCAGGCGGATGCAGCGCGCCGCACGCAACTCGGCCGGCCCCCGGACGCCGATCTTCTCGAAGCGATCGGGCAGATCGACGCCCAGGCGTCGGAGACCGGGTCATGAGATGCCGTGCAGCGAGTGGCCAGCATCATCGCTCGCCAAGCGTGTGGGCTGCGGCAATCTTCTTCCTCGCCTGCCTGCCCTACGCCGCGACACCGTGGTTCGAGTTCGTGGACTACGACGATCCGGACCACGTCGCCGGCCACGCGATCGTCGGCCGTGGCCTCACTGCCCGTGGCGTGGCCTGGGCATTCGGATTCGGCACCGATCCGGCGACGGACGGCTGGTTCAATTGGCCGCTGACGTGGCTTTCCCACATGGCCGATGCCTCGCTCTTCGGCATGTGGGCCGGGGGTCATCACGTGGTCAGCGTGCTCTTTCATGCGGTCAACGCGATGCTCGTGCTGTCACTCGCTCGCCGGCTGGGGATGACCCTGGCTGCGGCCGGCGTGGTCGCCACAGTGTTCGCCGTGCATCCCGCCCAGGTGGAGAGCGTCGCCTGGGTATCGGAGCGCAAGACCGTCCTTTGCACCTGTCTGGTGCTCCTCACGCTCCTCGCGTACCTGCGGTGGCGTGACGTGGTCGTCGCCTGCGGCGGGACCACCCGCTTCGACGCTCGGGCTGTCCCATGGCTGGTCGGCTGGAATGTGCTGGGCGGGCTCGCGCTGCTGGGAAAGCCGCTGGCCGTGACGCTGCCGTGCGTGCTGCTTCTCATCGATGCGATCACGCTGGGCCGGGTGCGGGGACAGAGTCTCGCCGCGTGGCTCGCGTCACTCGCGCGATGTCTTCCGGAAAAGATTCCGCTCGTCGCCGCGGTGGTGGGAATGTGTGCCTGGACGGTGCTCGCGCAATCGGAGGCGGGCGCGGTCTACCCCCTGCCCCTGACGACGCGATTGGCTCATGCAATCGTCGCGTACGCGACCTATCTCTGCGTCTTCCTCTGGCCCGCCGGGCTCGGCTGCTTCCACCCGCATCCCGGCATGCCGGCAGCGGGCACGTTGTTGGCCGCTGGAGGAGCGCTGGTCGCGATGTCCGCGATTGCGATCGCGGCCGCGGTGCGGGGTCGACCCCTGCCCCTCTTCGGCTGGCTCTGGTTTCTCGGCACACTCGTTCCGATGATCGGCCTGATTCAGGTGGGGGGCAATGGTTGGTCCGACCGGTATCTCTATCTGCCGATCATCGGCCTTGCCATCGGTGCGGTAGACATGGCCGCGTGGGGGGGCGCGATTGCACGTGCATATCCCCGATCGCGTGATCGTGTCCGATGGCACTCGACAGGGCATGCTGCCGTGTCGCTCTTCATGGCGGCGTGGATTGCCGTCCTTTCGATCCTCGCGTGGCAGCAGACCAGACTGTGGAGGAATACCGAATCGCTCGTCATCTCGATGATGGCCGGCGGGCAGACATCCGCCGAGGCGTGGAACATGCTCGCCGTGTTTCAGGCGCGGCGCGGAGACCTGAACTCCGCAGAAGCGTCGTTTGTCGAAGCGATCTCCCGAGCCCGCTCTCCCGCACGTCGCAGCGACCATCTGGCCAATCTCGGCCGGATGTGCCTCGACGCGGGGCGTGATGCCGACGCAGCACGGGCGTTCGCAGCCGGTCTGGAGACGACGCCGAACCACGTCGCCGGCCGACGCGGGCTCGGCGTCGCACTCACGCGTTTGGGTGCGGAGGATCGTGCGGCTGAGGTGTTCCGTGCGCTCCTGCGCGAAAGACCCCGCGACGCCATCGCCTGGGTCGGGCTGGGCAACGCACTCTACAAGTCCGGCCGTGCCACGGACGCGGCCGCCTGTTACGACACGGCACTCGAACTCGATCCGCACGATCCTCCCACGCTCGTGAACCGGGCCTGGGCACGACTGGAGGCGGGCGACCGGCGAGGAGCCATGAACGACGTGACGGCGGCCTTGGGCTTGGGGCACGCACCAGACGAGGCGTTACGCGAAGCGGTACGACTGTCCACACCTGGATATGCCACGTCGTTCGCCGAGCATGCACGCGAAGGCGATGAAGCCGGCGGCGGCCCCGGTCGTGCGGCAGGCGAGTGAGAGCATCCGCCAGCGTGGCTGGGCGCGGAGCGAGCCGGCACCCACGGTCGCGACGACGCCGATCGCCGGCACGAGGCCCAGCCGCGCGAGCACGACAAGCCAGCGAATGTTGTGCGGCACCACCAAGCGGGCGAGAAAGCCATCGGTCCAGAGCGTGCGGTGCAGCGAGTCGACCAGGTGCGGGGATCGAACCCGCTCACCCGGGCTCGCTGCGAGAACCACTCCTGTGGGGTCTGCGGCAGCCATCAGGCCGAGCACCTCGTTCGCGAGCCAGGCACGCCGTCTCACGGCTTGCGCAAGGCGTGAGGCAGGCATCGACCGCTCGTCGGCCGCAGAATCGTTCACGGCCGCGGTGACCTCACGGCGTCTCCGGCACCGGGTCCTCCCCGCGGGCGACGACCATCCGCAGCACCTCGCCGCGGCCCGTCAGGCAGCCCCAGGCTGCCAGCGTCAGGATCGCCGGCGCGAGGTAGGCGACGGCCCCCACGGCATTGAGCGTTCGTAGCGGCCGGCGGCGGAGCGAGTCGAGCGGCCGTTTGAGCACGTCGAACACGGTGTCGAAGTCGTATCCCTTGCCAAAGAGGAGGCCGAGCAACGCACTCCAGAGAAACACGTAGGTGAACTTGAGCGAGAACCCCTCGGCCCGCTCGATCCGCAGCCCGTGTCGCGCGAGGAGCGTCGCGATCTCCGCACGGCTCATCATGTTCACGTGATGCACCGGATCGCTGCCGAGCCACGAACGGCGACAGAGCCTCGCGCCGATCGAATCGACATTCGGCACCTCGATCACCAGAAATCCGGCGTCGGCGAGCATCCCGGGCCAGGCGGCCGCATGCGCCGCTGGGTCTTCGAGATGCTCGAACACGTGCCAGTAGGTGATGGCGTCGAACGGGAGCGTCGCGAGGTCGGCTGGCAGGTCGGTGGCCACATGGAGCGTGAGGCCGTGCCGCCGCGCGGCCGCGTCGGCGGCGGTGCGCGAAGCGGTCGTGCCGTGTACCTCGACGCCGTGGTCGCGGAGCCGCGCGAGCACGCCGCCGGTGCCGGCGCCCACGTCGAGCACACGAGCCGGGCGATCGGCCGGAGGCCGGAGTTGTTCCAGGAGCCAGCGGGCCCGCCGGCCATCGAGCCAGGCGATGATCGGCTCGAGACACGCCGCGAGCCGTGCCCCGTCGGCAGCGGCGTAGTAGTCGGTGTCGTAGAGCGTGGTGGCGTCGGCAGAACGCATCGCGAGACCTCGAGCCACACGCGAGTCACTTGCGGAACACGCAACCGGAACGGAATGTAGCCGAGCGATGTGATGAACGTGTGAGCGGGGTGCGGCCGTACTCCGGTCTCGAGTGGATGGGATTCTTGTTCCGGACCAAGTCAATGTGACTGTCTGGTACCCGTGGACACGCTGCCGTCGGACAGTCTCGGGCCGGCGGGGAAGGTCGCGACGGGAGGCTCCGCGAGAATCCGCCGGCGGGCGGCCTGGGCCGGTGCGAAGGCGGGGTCGCTCGCGATCGCGAGGTCGAGTTCGCGGAGTGCCGCGGCGGGATCGCCGGCCGATTCCAGGAGCATCGCGTGGTTGTAGCGGTGCTTCGCGTTGTCGGGTTCGATCGTGAGCGCCCCGAGGAAGGCGGTGCGTGCGTCGTGCATCCGCCCGAGCCGGGCGAGGCAGATCGCGTGATTCACCCGCATGTCGGCGTCGTCGGGCCAAAGCAGGCTCGCCCGTTCGAGCAGCGGCAAGGCCTCCGCCGGCCGGCCGCCGTCGCTCAAGATCAGGCCGAGGTTCGTGAGCGAGTCGCGAAGTGCCGGGTCGATCTCGAGGGCCACGAGGTGGTGCTCGATTGCCTCGACGGTGCGATCCTGGGCGGCGAGCGCCGAGGCCAGCAGGCTTTCGGCGATCGCGTTTCGCGGCACGACGGCCGCGGCATGCCGCCAGAGCGACTCGTCACTCCGCCACGTGAGCACCTGACGGTGCGCGAGGGTGGTGAAGGCCAGAACGACCGACATCGCTGTGGAGAACGCTGCGACGGTCGCGGGTCGCCGTCGAGATTCTTTCCCCGTCATGAACCGCCGCAAGGCTTCGCCGAGGGTCATGACGACCCCGAACTCGAGACCGATGCCGGGCAGGTAGTAATACCGATCGGCCGTGGCCTGACTGCCCACTTGCACGAGGCCGATCACGGGCACGAGCATCACGAGAAACCAGGCCCAGCCGAATGCCAGCCACGGCATCGGGCGGCCAGCCCGGGGCCGGGCCAGCGCCACCGCGGCGGCGGTGATGATGCCGAGCAGGGCGATGGCGGCTGCCACCTCGATGACCGTCAGGCCAGGGGCAGCCGTCTCCACCGACATTCCGGCAATGATTTCGGAGTTTGGCCGATAAGCCGCGTGGGGATAGATCGCCGCGAGCCCGGTCGGCCAGAAGCCACGCCGCACGTACGTCGCGTAGCCGAGGAGAGCATTCGTGATCCGCAGGCCGAGCGGCACCGCGGCAAGCGACGCCGTTGCCCCCTCCTGCGCGAGCATCGTCAGCACCGCCGTCAGGCCCGCGATGACGAAAAGCGGGGTCTTCTCGGCGAGGATCCTCGAGCAGGATGCGCGCGTCACCCGCCCCAGCCAGACGTCGATCGACAGGAGCACGAGCGGCAGCGTCACGGCCATCGGCTTGGCGAGGCAGGCGAGGACGCCACCACCGACCGCCGCGACGTACCAGACGGTGCGTGATCGAGAAGCTGTCGCCACAGCGAACCGAAGGTAGGCGAGGATCGCAAGGAGAAAGAACGTGCCGCAGAGCACATCCTTGCGTTCGGAGATCCACGCGACGCTCTCGACCCGCTGCGGGTGAACGGCAAAGAGCGCCGCAACCACGACGCTCTCAGGCCAGCGAGACGTGAGCCACCACGCAAGGACGAACACAAGCCACGCATTCACGGCATGCAGCAGGACGTTCATCAGGTGATGTCCACCGGCCCACGCCCCGAAGAGGCTCACGTCGAGCATGTGCGAAATGAGCGTGAGCGGGTGCCAGTTGGAGCAGGCGAACGACGCGAATGCCTGCCCGACGCCGCGGGGCGTGAGGCCGGAGAGCACGAGCGAGTGGGTCGTGACGTAGACGTCGTCATCCCACGCCAGAAAGCCATACCCCACGACAGGCCAGTAGACGAGGGCACATGCCAGCGGCAGCGCGATGAGACGCGACCAGGTCATCGTTCGTGATTTCTCCGAGCGCTGCCGTCTCACTCGGCCGTGGCGGCCTCGACGGCCGCGGCGATCCTCGCCTCGATCTCCGTCGCCCGCGCGACGTCGCCCGACGCGTGCGCCGCGTCTGCGAGACGACGCAGAGCCTCCTGCGTCTCGCGGTGGTTTTCACCGAGCACCCGCGCACGGATATCGCCTGCGGCCTCCAGCAGCTCATGGCGGCGCGCGGCGAACGCCTCGGCCGACACGTCCGCGGCGGCACCGCAGTCGAGCAGACGGTCGATCGCAGCGGCGGTCTTGAGGCTCACGCCGCCAGACCGCAGCCGGATCGCGACGGCACGCTCGAAGAGATCACGGGCCGATCCGACGTCACCCCGCGCCGCCCGCACCTCGGCTACCGCCTCCAAGGCGCCGGCGGAGAGCACATGGTCGAGCCCGAAGGCCTGTTGACGGATCGCAAGCCCGCCGAGCGCGGCCCATTCGGCGTCATCGAGGCTTCCATGGATCCGCAGGATGGCCGACAAGCTCACGAGCGACGCCGCCGTCAGCGGATGGGAGGGACCGAGTGCCCGTTCGCGGATCGCGAGGGCCCGCCGCTGAAGCGGCTCGGCCTCCGCAGATGCATCTCGCTCGAATGCGTTGACGGCAAGATTCGCGAGCGACTCCGCGGTGTCGGGGTGCGCCGGCCCCAGGTAACGCTCGCGGAGAGCGAGTGCCCGCTCATGGAGCGGCTGCGCGGCGTCATGGCGGCCGCGGGCATCCTCGAGACACGCGAGGTTATTGAGCGCCGTCGCCCGCCACGGATGGCCTGGCTCGAGCCCGCCGTCGTAGATCGACCACACCCTCTGAAATAGCCGCTCGGCCTCGTCGAATCGACTGAGTTTCTGCAGCGCGAGTGCCAGATTGTTGACGACACCCGCGACCTCCACGCTGTCGGGTCCGGCGATCCGCGACTGGATTTCGATCGCCCGTGCATACATCGGCTCCACGCCCTCCAGTTCGCCCGCGGCCACGAGCGACTGCGCGAGGTCGTTCCACGCCTCCGCCATGGCGGGATGCGACGGGCCAAAGGCCCCTTCGGCGAGCTCGAGCGATGCCCGCGAGGCGCGGATCGCTTCGGCATGACGGCCCTGCCTCGCGAGTGCCTTCACCTGGTCCGCGAGGTCCACCCACTCGGCCTGCACGCTGCCCGACGATCGCTGCGCTGGCCGACTTCCCCACCAGACGAGCGCCCCGCACACAACCACCGCGGCGGCGATCGCGATCGCCGCCAGCCACGCAGGCACTTGGCGCGTCAGGGAGCCCCGCGACTCTCCTGCTCCATCTTCGTAGCGACCATCACGATGCGGGGGTGCATCCGTCATCATATGCTTCCGAAACCGCGACAATATGGGCGGCGAGCCCGAGACACGTGTTCTACAGGCTCAACCTGCCGCGTTGCCGTCTCGCCAACAAATTCATCCAAATCTCAAGAACCGCTCACACCCACCTCACGACGGCCCCGTATCACTTGCACCCGTGGGCAGGCGGCGATCGCCTGCAAGGACGTGGTGATCGATAGCTGAATCGTCACTTCGACGATTCGGGTTTTTTCAACGGAGACGTTTCCATGCGAATCGACAGTGTCATGCTGCGAGGGCGGCGGGCGTTCACGCTCGTCGAACTCCTCGTCGTGATCGGGATCATCGGGTTGCTGGCAGGCCTGGCCCTGCCCGCGTTGTCGGGTGCCCGTGCTGCCGCGAATGCGTCGGGCAGTCAGAGCAACCTGCTGACGTTCGGCAAGGGATTCAACATCTACTCGGGCAACAACGACGGAAAGTTCACGTCGTCAGCGTTTGACCACAACCGAGACGGTGACGTCCGGGAGTATGGCTGGGTCGCCGATCTGATCACGCTGAAGGTCACCGCCCCTGGAAAGGCGCTCGATCTTGGCAGCCGTAACAAGGTCAATGAGAAGGTTGGCGACTACATGGGTGCGACCTCGAAGGCTACCGACTTGCAGGATCATATCGACGGCGGCAACAAGGGCACGGGCGCGAATCCGGCCCTGATTGTTGGAAGGTGGCCGAGTACGGCAACCCTCGACAACACGTCGGGAGAAACCTACTTCGGTGGCGACCAGCCGGCGAAGGATGTCTGGAGTGCCGGGTACAACAGCAACTATGCGACGACGTGGCATTTCAGCCGCGGCGATTCAAAGGATACGACTGGGTATGCGTCGCATAACAAGAACCCCTCTGCTGGTGACGGTCCGTTGAGCGCAGAACATCTGAGCAACGGCCTGACGACTGCGGCTCGCGTTGCTCTGATGGGGCCAGCTCGAGCCGGCGACGGCGCGGACGCACTTGTCACGGGGGGCCAGTCTCGTGCCGCGACTGGTGCCTCCGCGAAGGTGATGAACGACTTCGCGGGAAAGACGATCGTGAAGATGAATGACCTGCTGGTTGAGAGTTTCAACGACGGGACGAACGTCGACTTCGGGGCAGCGCTTTCCGCCTTGGGCGGGGGCACGACGAAGGACATGAACGGGAATTCCACCACGCGGAAGATCCATGAGTTCAACGACGTCGAACCGTTGCACCAGCCGAAGTCTTCTGACGGGACGGGCGGTTTCGCCCCGATCCTGTTCGCGGATCTTCACGTTGAAAGGGTCTACGACTCGGCCACAGCAGGTGTCGGCGACAACGCCGGCAAGGCCAGCACGAAGAAGGGCGACGGCTTCCTCGGCAATGGCGCTGTTCGGGACTCCGCTGGAAAGATCACGAGCGTGGCCACCGATGAGACGGGCTACAACGAGATCGCCGAAGTGATCTGGCTGAAGCGGCTCCGCCAGCTGGCCACGCCGGGCGGTGGTTCCAACGAGTGAGACGTCGGAGTCTCTTGTCGGTTCAAGATGCGAGCGCTGCGGCCGCCTTCGGGCGGCCGCAGCTTTTTGCTCGGCTCCCCGACCGAGCATCGCGTGGGTGACCTGCCGAGATCGCTCACATGATCCACACACCGCTTGGTTAGGTTTTCACCATGGCCACCGCAACGCTTTCGGCGATCGCGCCGGACCAGTCCACAGAGCCGTCCGTCGCGGCGGATGCCACCGCCGGCCGCGTGCTGCGGTTCCAGATCGGCACCACGCTCGTCGGTGCGACGCTGCTCGTCTGCTCGCTCGTGGCACAGGTCCTGTGGAAGACCGACTTCCACGCGGCGATTCCCGCCGCGCTCGCGGTAGTCCTGCTCGGCGCGCCGCTGATCGTGGCCGCGGTCGCGGATCTCGTGAAGGGCGAGGCGGGCATGAACGCGCTCGTCGCGCTCGCCGTTTTCGGCGCGGCCGCGACCGGCCGCTACCAGGAGAGTGCGGCGATCGCACTCTTCATGATCGTCTCGGGGTTGATCGAGAAGCGGACGGCGATCGGCGCGCAGGCGAGCATCGAGTCGCTCATCAAGCTTTCGCCTACGAAGGCCCATCGGCTCCTGGCGGCCACCGAAGGCGATGCCGATCGCGAGGAACTCGTCGAGGCCAAGGAACTCCGGCCGGGCGACGTCGTCCGCGTGCGGCCAGGCGACAACATCCCGGCCGACGGCCGAATCCTCCGCGGAACAAGCACCGTCAATCAGGCAAGCATCACGGGCGAATCGTTGCCCGTGGACAAGGTCACGGGCGACGAGGCCTTCGGCGGCACGATCAACCTCACGGGCGTGCTCGACATCGAGGTCCTGAAGGCCGGTGCCGACACGCTCCTCGGCCGCGTCAAGGACCTCATCCTTCAGGCCGAGCGGACCCGCACGCCCATCATGCGGCTCGTCGATCAATACGCCGTCTGGTACACGCCGACGGTGCTCATGCTCGTTGGCGTGGTGCTCTTCTTCGCCCTGCGGAGCGACCCCGACACCGCCTTCAGCCGCGCGATCGCGATGCTCGTGGTCGCCTGCCCCAGCGCCCTGATCCTGGCCACGCCCACGGCGATGGTCGCCGGGCTTTCCGCCGCGGCCCGGCTCGGCGTGCTGGTCAAGAGCGTGGTCACGCTCGAGGCCGCGCGGAACCTCACGGCGATCGTGTTCGACAAGACGGGCACGCTCACCACGGGGGTCCTCTCGGTGAGCCGGCTCGCCCCGGTCGAGGGCGTGGAGCCGGCGGAACTGCTGAGGCTTGCCGCGATCGCCGAGCAGGACAGCCGCCACCCGGTGGCACGAGCCGTCACGGAGATGGCCCGCCGGGCCAACCTCTCGATCGAGAGGCCCGGCGCCTTCGAGGAAGTGGCCGGCCGCGGCGTGATCGCCACGCTCGGAGACGAGCGGATCCTCGTGGGCCGGGCCTCATGGCTCGCCGATCCCGAGGGGGGCCTCGACCCCACCGAGGCGGCGCGAATCGCAGAGATCCAGGCCAGCGACGAGGCCGACGGCCTGAGCGTGCTCTACGTCGTGCGAAACGGTCGGCTCGCCGGCTGGATCGGCCTCGAGGACAACGCCCGCCCCGAGGCGGCCGAGGCGGTGGACCGGCTCAAGCAGCTCGGCCTCCAGCGGCTCGTGATCCTCACCGGCGACCGCACGAGCGTCGCCCGCCGCGTGGCGGATCAAATGCACTTCAGCGAGTTCAAGGCCGAGGTGCTGCCGCACGAAAAGCTCGAGATGGTGGATGAGCTCAAGGCCCGGGGCCACCGCGTGGCCGTGATCGGTGACGGCGTCAACGACGCGCCGGCCCTCGCGGCGGGCGACATCTCGATCGCCATGGGCGCGGCGGGCAGCGACGTGGCGATCCACTCGGCGAGCATCGCGCTCTTGAACAGCAACCTCAGCCGGATCCCGTTTCTGATCGAGCTCTCCCGCCGCACGATCGCCGTGATTCGGCAGAACATGGCGATCGGCGTGCTCTTCATCGTGGTGTTTCTCGCGCTCGCGGGGGCGGGCTACGTCTCGCCGGTGACGGCGGCCCTCGTGCACGTGGCCAGCGGCCTGGTCGTCATCTTCAACTCCGCCCGGCTCGTCCGCTGCGGCGAGGCGCTCGAGCAGGAGGAGGCCGACCGGGCGGCGGCCGAGCAGGCTAGCCGACGTCGCGGCGCTGGAAGAGCAGCACCGCGAGGCTGATGAGCGCCCCGATCACGCATGCCGCGTAGAGCGTCACGGTGAGGAAATAGGCCACGGTGATCTCGTGCCCCTGTGTGAGGGCGTCCGCCGGCCAGAAGAACTGGAGGTTCGGCACCGCGGCGTAGACCGGCCAGACCAGGGCCCGCAGCCACCCGGGCCGGTCGGCGGTGGAGACGGCGGTGCCGAGAAAGTATTCGCTGACGAGCCCGGCGAGGAACGCCCCAACGCACACCATGAGCGTCATCACCTGCCCGAGCCGAGTGGAGGCCGCGATCGCCACGGCCGCGAGCACGAGAATCGCCTGGAAAACGAGGGCCAGCGCGATCATCAGTTGCGGATTGAAATCCACCGCCGGGCTCTGGAAGGCCCAGTCGCGATCGATGCACCAGACGATGCCGAGGGCGGCCGTGAGACCGATGCCGAGGCTCACGGCGAAGACGCTCGGAAACGGCCTGCGGTAGAGGTAATTGGCCAGGCCGGACACGAGCGTGGCGAGACCACCGAAGAGGAGCGAAAACACGAGGACCGGCAGGTCGAACGTGTCGTCCATGCGAATGCTCGTCTGAACGCGATGCCGCACGGCCAGCAGAAACACCGCCGCAAGCACCCAGTAGGCAAGGCCGATGGCACCGGCCACGCCGACGTACTTTCCGGCGACGACAGCGGCCCGCGACACCGGCTTGCTGACGACCGTGAGGACGGTCTTGTTTTCGATCTCCTTCGTCAAAACGCCCGTGGCCGTGAATGCCGCGAGAAGCAGGCCGGTCAGGAACAGCGTGCTGAGCCCGAGGTCGATCAGGAGCTTGTTGTCGTCCTCGAGCGTGAAGGCGGCGAGGTTGACGTTGAGCACCATCCCGAGCATGCCGACGACGAGCAGCACGACGAACACCGGCTGCCGGATCGATTCCAGGAACCCGTTCCGGGCGATGGCGAGGATGATCATCGGCGAGGGGGGGTAGACGGGGATCTTCGTCGCCGAAGCCGGGCTCCGAGCGAGCCCAGTTGACCGAAGCAGACGTCGCTACCTTACCCGCGAGCCGGCTTGCTCATCGAATTCTGACACGATTCGCCGGTTTCGCTCACACAGACCACATACGCAGTTGTCACTCTCATCTGAGAACTCCCGTTTGAGGATCACGCATATCGAGCCATGACGGGCGACCACCAGCTCTATCGCCGCGGTTGGACCGCTGCCCTCGTCGGACTGGGAATCCAGGTCTCGCTTGCTTTGGCGACGGGGCTTGTGGCCCTCTGGACGGGCAGCCCCGCGATCCATGCCGCCGCATGGCACGTGCTCGGCGGCCTGCCGATCTGGATCGTGCTGTCGCTCGTCTATCACCAGCTGGAGGTCGAGCGGCGGGAGTCGCTCGCCTCCGAAAAACTCGCCCACCGTGACGCCGCATCGGCGGTGCTCTTCGGCGATCTCTCCGACGAGTTGCAGCGGGCGAGGCAACGGCTCGCGAACCTGCTCGGCTACGGCCTGCCGGTGGTGAGCATCGTCGTCGCCGTTTACCTCGTGACGGCCGGCCTCGCGACACTCTGGAGGTTCTGGGCGGCGACCCGAGACGGCTCTCCGGGCGTCGTCACGACGATCGCGCCCGGCGTCAGTCCTGTCGGGCTGCTCTTCGTCTCGGGAGCGATGGCGTTCGTCGCCTTCGTCGCGGCCCGCTGGGTGAGCGGGTACACCCGCGTTCGCGACTGGCAGCTGCTGCGCGGTGGCGCCAGTTACCTGATGAGCTGCTTCGTCGTGGCGGCGTTGATCCTGACGGGTGCCGCGACGGCGGCGGTGCTCGACGACGCATCGCTCTTTCGCGTGATCGCCGTCGCCGTCCCGGCGGTGATGGTCCTCGTGGGGGCGGAAATGCTGCTCACGGCGATGCTCGCGGCGTACCGCCCCAAGCGCCCCGGCGAGATCCCACGGCCCGCGTTCGACAGCCGTGTGCTCGGCCTGCTGACGGCGCCGGAGTCGCTCGGGCAGGTCGTGGCCGAACTCATCACCTACCAGTTCGGCGTCGAGGTGTCCCGCAGCTGGCTCTACCGGCTGTTGGGACGGGCGGTGACCCCGCTGACGCTGCTCGGAGGAGCCGTGCTCGCCGCCCTCTCGACGCTGGTCGTCGTGGGTCCGGACGAGCAGGGAGTGGTCGCGCGATTCGGAGCGGTGCGCGGCAGCGCGCTCGCGCCGGGGATGCATCTGAAGCTGCCGTGGCCCATCGAGACGTCGGCAAACTACCCGGTAGGCCGCGTGCTGGAGATCACCGTCTCGAGCGATCTCGCCGGGCGCGAGGCGGACGACGCCGCGATCCTCTGGACGAGCGGCGACGACACCCTCGCGAAGCTCGCGATGGAGTATTACCCGACGTCGCTCACGGGCGGCGGGATGGCGCTCGTCGCCGCGGACGTCGTCGTGCAATTTCGGGTTCGCGATCTGCTCGAGTTCATCGCCGGATCGCTCGCCCCGAAGGAGGCCGTTTCGGTGATCGCGCACCAGGAGGCGACCCGCTACTTCGCCACGCATGACCTCGATCACCTGCTCACCACGGGCCGCACCGAGGGGGGGGCCGAGCTCGAACGGACGATCCAGGAGCGGGCCGACGCACTGCAACTCGGCCTCGACATCGTCGGCGTGTCGATCACGTCACTCAAGCCGCCCGGCGGTCCCGTCGCGCGGGCGTTCCACCGCCAGATCGGGGCCCAACAGGAGCGCGAGACGCTGATCCAAAAGGGGCATCGGGACGCGGTCATCACGCTCGCAAAGGTGGCCGGATCGGTCGAGCACGCCGCACGCATCAATGCCGCGATCCTCAAGCTCGACACCAGCCGGGCCGCTGGTGACGGCGACGACGACCGCCGTCGTGTCGCCGAGAAGGAACTGGACATCGAGGCGCTCCTGGGGGATGCACGCGGAGAGGCGGCCGAACTCGTGCACGCGGCCCGTGGATACCGATGGACCCGCGCCGTGGGTGAGCGCAGCGCGCAGGAGCGGTTCTCCGGCGAGCTGCTCGCCTACGAGCAGGCGCCCGCGTACTACCGCATGAAACGCTTCTTCGACGTGCTCGCCGAGGGCC
>CAIWZS010000412.1 GCA_903917235.1 uncultured Planctomycetaceae bacterium
AGGCTCGCGGCCGCTTCTCCTTGAGCGCGGCCTGGTGCCAGGTCGGGCCGAACTCCCCGCCGCCGCGGATGTTGGCGATGACGTAGACGCCGCCGGCCTCGAGCCAGGCGGCGCCGGCGAGCGGGTCGTACCCCGGCACGAGCGGTATCTCGAAGCCGCCATACCCGTAGAGCAGCGTCGGTGCCGAGCCGTCCGCCACGCCGGCCGCCGGGCCGATCTGGAAGTAGGGGATCCGGGTGCCGTCGCGCGACACGGCCTCGTGCTGCGTGACGGCGAGCGCGTCGGTGCGGAAGAAGTCGGGGGACCGCTTCAGGGGCTCGGCGGGGATGAGCGGGTCGCCGGCCGTGCCCGACATCCGGCCGAGCGCGAGCGTCGAGGGCTGGACGGGGCTGCTCGTCACGAGGAAGTAGTCGTCGGACTCGATGTCATCGACCGCCGTCGCCCGTGCCGTGCCGATCTCCGGCACGCCGGGCAGGGGACGCCTGTGCCACGCCCCGTCCCGCCACGTCGCGACGTCGATGCGGCTGCGCACGTTGTCGAGTGACGTGAGCAGGACGTGACCGCGCGTGGCATCGAACCCCGTCAGCGACGACCGGGGCCCCGGCGTGAAGAGCGGCTGCACCGTCCGGTCGCCGGCGACATACCGGTCGAGGTCGGCGGCCAGAAGCGTGCCCGCCGGATGCGTCGTGCCGTCGCTGGTCCATGGCGAGCGCAGTTCGAGGAAGAGCCACTCCCGATGCACGTGGACCTCGGCATCCGCCGGCTTCTCCAGCGGCACGTTCACACCGTCCCGACGAAGGAACCAGTCCGTCGTGTAGAACGTCGGCCGCCGGATCACGAAGTCGCGCTCGAAGCCGGGCGTGGGGTCGTGGAACGCGCTGACGACCATGTCCTCGGTGCGGCCCTCGTAGATGACCGGGGCCATGGCGAGCGGCGTGCCGCGGCGCCATTCCCGCACCGTGCGCGGATAGCCCGAGTCGGTGAGCGAGCCGGGGCCCGTGTCGGTGGCCACGAGGAGCGTGTCGGCGTCGCGCCACGCCACGTGGCTCTTCGCCTCAGGCAGCGCGAAGCCGTCGGGGACGAAGGATTTCGTCTCGAGATCGAACTCGCGCACCACGTCGGCATCCGCGCCGCCGCGCGAGAGCGACACGAGGCAGCGACGGTCGTCCGGCCGCAGCACCGTCGCGCCGTGCCACACCCAGTTTTCCCCCTCCGCGCGGCCGAGCGCGTCGATGTCGATCACGGTCTCCCAGACGGGCTCCGCGGTGCGATACGACTCGAGCGTGGTGCGCCGCCACAGGCCACGCGGATTCCGCGCATCCCGCCAGACGTTGTAGAAGCGGTCGCCGATCTTCGAGACGACCGGAATCCGGGCGTCGGAATCGAGGATCCCGAGGAGCCTCGCCTCGAGCCCGCGAAACGACCCGCCCTCCGCGAGCTCCGCCACGCACTCCGCGTTGCGGGCCCGCACCCATTCGAGCGACCGGTCACCGCCGACGTCCTCGAGCCAGGCATGCGGGTCGTCCTCCACATCCGCTCCCCAACCATCCGTGTGCGGCATCATCACGAGGATCAGGCTCCAGATCAGGACGAGACCCACCGCGGAGCGCCGGGATCGGGCCCCCCACCCGGGCACGCCCGGGACCGCGACACGGCATCCGTTCATGAACGCACCTGCCCGCTGCCCACGACGATGTACTTGTACGTCGTCAGCTCGCGCGGGCCGCACGGGCCACGGGCGTGGAGCTTGTCGGTGGAGATCCCGATCTCCGCCCCCATCCCGAGTTCACCGCCGTCGTTGAACCGCGTGCTCGCGTTCACCATCGCCACCGCGGTGTCGACCCGCGCGGTGAAGCGGTCCGCCGCGGCGGCATCGGCGGTGACGATCGCGTCGGTATGTCGCGAGCCATGCCGGTTGATGTGATCGATCGCGGCATCGAGCGAGTCGACGACCGCGACGGAGATCTTCGGGCCGAGGTACTCCGTCGTCCAGTCGGCCTCCGTCGCCGCGCCCGCAGCCGGCACGAGGCGCCGGGTCGCCGCGTCGCCCACGACCTCGACCCCGCGGGCCGCGAGCGCCGCGGTCACCGCCGGCAGGAACCGCTCCGCCACGTCGCGATGCACGAGCAGGGACTCGGCCGCATTGCACACCCCCATCCGCTGGCACTTCGCGTTGACCGTGATCGCCTCGGCCATGGCGAGGTCCGCGGCACGGTCGACGTAGACGTGGCAGTTGCCCGAGAAGTGCTTCAGCACCGGCATCCGGGCCTCCGCACAGACGCGACGGATGAGCGCCTCACCGCCGCGCGGGATCGCCAGGTCGATGAGGTCGTCGCAGGCGAGGAAGGCGCCGACGGCCTCGCGGGCGGCGACGTCCACGAGCTGCACCGCGTCCACGGGGAGGCCACAGTCCGCCAACGCGCCGCGGATGCTCTCGACGATCCGGCGGCTCGAGTGCGCCGCCTCCTTGCCGCTCCGCAGGATGATCGCGTTGCCCGACGCGAGCGCGACGGCGGCGGCGTCGGCCGTCACATTCGGTCGCGACTCGTAGATGAAGAAGATCACGCCGAGCGGCACCCGCACCTTCCGCACGACGAGGCCGCTGGGACGCACCGACTCCTCGATCACCTCGCCCACCGGGTCGGGAAGCGCCGCGACGGCCTCGACGCCGGCCGCGATGCCCTCGATCCTGGCCGGATCGAGCAGCAGCCGGTCGATGGCGGCGGGCGTGAGGCCGTAGCCGGGCGCGGCGGCGACGTCGAGCGCGTTGGCCGCCAGGATCGCGGGGACGTCCGCACGGATGCGAGCGGCGGCGGCCCGCAGGCAGGCCGCCTTGGCGGCCGTCGGCGTTCCCTGGAGGTCGAGCGCGGCCCGGCGGGCCCGCTCCGCCACGCCGCGGCAGTGGGCCGTGAGGTCGGCGACCTCCGGCGGTCGGCCGGCGGCCTCGGGTGCGGCGGCGACGGTGTCGATGGCGGCCATGGTGACGAGCGACGTATCCTACCGTATCGGAGCATGATCCAACCACGCACGGACCACCCCTCGTCGGAGCACTCGCATGCCGGCCCTCCCTCTTCCTCGTCGCACCTTCCTCGCCGCCGGCGCGGCCATCGCCGCGTCGGCCGTCACCCGACGCGCCCACGCCGCGCCGCCGGTTCCGGCGCTGGGCGTCCAGATTTATTCGCTCCGCGGATTCCCGGTCGACGTGGCGCTCCAGCACGTCCATGACCTCGGGATCAAGGCGGTCGAGTTCTTTCCCGGGATGTTTCCGATCACCGACGACGCGGCCGCGATCGCGGCGATGCAGCGGAAGCTCGCCGGCCTCGGCCTGACGATCTCGGGCCACGGCGTCAACCGCTTCACCGCCGATGCCGCCGCCAATCGACGCCTCTTCGCGTTCGCCAAGGCGGCCGGCATCCGCACGATCACGGCGGACCCCGACCCCGATTCCTTCGCGTCGCTCGACGAACTCGTGAAGGAGTTCGACGTCCGCGTGGCGATCCACAACCACGGCCCGCGGCACCGCTACAACAAGGCCGCCGACGTGCTCGCGGCGATCGAGAAGCACGACGAGCGCATCGGCGCCTGCGCGGACCTCGGCCACTTCATCCGGTCGGGCGAGCGCCCCGTCGACGTGATCCGCCTGCTCACGGGACGACTCTACGGGGTGCATCTCAAGGACTTCGCCGAGATGCAGGACGCCACCAAGGGCGTGATCCTCGGCAGGGGCCACCTCGACGTGGACGGCGTATTCGCGGCCCTCGCCCGCGCGGGCTTTCCGGCCGACGGCGCGCTCTCGATCGAGTACGAGGAGAACAAGGACGACCCGATCGCCGACCTGCGCGCGTGCGTGGCGGCGGCCAAGGCCGGCCTGGCGTCCGCGTACCCCGCGTCGTGAACGAGCCCCCGAACCGCGCGGCCGCCGCCGCCCGGGCGTTCGACACCGCCGCGATGCGGCGCGCCCTGCAGCTGGCGCGCCGCGGTCTCGGATGGGTCGAGCCCAACCCGGCGGTCGGCGCCGTCGTGGCCGTCGATGGCCGGATCGTCGGAGAGGGCTGGCACGCGGCCTACGGCGGTCCGCACGCGGAGGTCGGAGCGCTCGCCGAGGCGGGGCCCGCGGCTCGCGGTGCCACGCTCTACGTGACGCTCGAGCCCTGCTGCCATCACGGCAAGACGCCCCCCTGCACCGACGCGATCATCGCGGCGGGTGTGGCCCGCGTCGTGGCGGCGGCCGGGGACCCACATCCCGCGGTGGCGGGAGACGGCATCGCGCGGCTCCGCGCCGCGGGCATCCAGGTCGATGTCGGCCTGCTCGAGCCCGAGGCCCTGAGGCTCACCGCGCCGTTCCGCAAGCTCGTGGCCGCGGGTCGGCCGTGGGTGATCGCGAAGTGGGCGACGAGCCTCGACGGCCGACTGGCCGGACCGACGGGCGCCGACCGCTGGATCTCGTCGGCGGCCTCCCGCGCGCTCGTGCACGACCTGCGCGGCCGCGTCGATGCGATCGTGGTCGGGATCGGCACGGCGCTCGCGGACGACCCGCTCCTCACGGCGCGCCCCGGCGAGCCCGCGGCCCGCGCGGACGCGGACGACGCGCGTGGCCTGCGCGGGCCGCCCCGGCGGCCGCTGCGCGTCGTGCTCGACCGATCCGCACGCCTGCCGCTCGAGAGCCGGCTCGTGCGCACGGCGCGCGAGTCGCCGCTGCTCGTCGCGGTCGGTCCCGAGGCGGCGGCCGACCGCGTGGCGGCCCTCGAGCGGGCGGGCTGCGAGGTGTTCGCGTCGCCCGTCGCGGAGCGCGGACCGATGATCGACGGCCTGCTCCGGGAATTCGGACGCCGCCGGATGACGAACGTGCTCGTCGAGGGGGGCGGCATCGTCCTCGACGCGTGGCTGCGGAGCGGCGCGGTGGACGAGGCATGGATCTTCGTGGCACCGACGGTGCTCGGCGGCGACCCCGCGACGCTGCCACTCGTGCCCGACGTCGCGACCCTCGTGGTCGAGTCGGTCATGCATCCCGGCGGCGACATCCTGGTGCGCGGGCTCGTCCGACGCATCGCCCCGGTATGATGCGGGCCGTGCTCCGTCCCGCCACCACGACCCCGAGCGATCCGATGCCCACCACACCGACCCACCGCGTGCTGATCGTCGTCGGCGACGCGACCGAGACCGTCGACACGCTCTACCCCTTCTACCGGTTGCAGGAGGCGGGGTTCCGCCCGGTCGTCGCCGGCCCCGAGCGGCGCACGTTCCAGATGGTCATGCACGAGGTGCGGCCGGGATGGACGATCACGAGGGAATGGGAGGGCTACCAGATCACGGCGGACCTCGCCTTCTCCGAGATCGATCCCACCGATTACCTCGGCATCTTCTTCAGCGGCGGGCGGGCGCCGGAATACATCCGCTACGACGAGGACCTCGTCCGCATCACGCGGCACTTCTTCGAGACGGGCAAGCCGATCGCCAGCGTCTGCCACGGTGTCGAGATTCCGGCGTACGCCGACTGCGTCCGCGGCCGACGGATGGCGACGGTGCCGAAGTGCCGCTTCGACCTCGAGGCGGTGGGCGGCATCTTCGTGAACGAGCCGTGCGTCGTGGACGGCAACCTGGTCAGCGGACGGACGTTCCACGATCACGGTCACTATGTCGGACCGTGGATCCGCCTGCTCGAGGAGGCCGCGGCGCGGCACCCCGCGGGTGCCGGCGCGACGACGGGCGTCACTTCGCGGGCAGGTCGCGGATGACGTTGCGCCACCTGGTGACCAGTGCGCCCTCGTTCGTGGAGGTCTCGGCGACGGCCACCCGCAGGCACTGGAGCGCCTCGATCACCACGCCCACGTCCCGCAGGACGTCACGCACCTGATCGGTCTCGTCCTCCGCCGCGAGCTCCTCGTCGGCATCGACTTCCCCGGTCCGCTGCTGGACGCTCATGTAGCGCGCGGCGTAGGTGATCCACGGCTTCGCGGCCTCGAGCAGGCCCGCCACGTCGAGCGCCGCCGCCGTCGACAGCGGCTCCTCGAATTTCGTCAGGCTCTGGCCGGTCTCGATCGTCGCTCCCGCGAGCATGCGCGACGCCTGGGCCTGTCCGAAGCAGAAGACGACCGCCTTGTCACCGACGCCGATGGTGGGGCGGACCTGGTCGTCGATCCCGGATCGAGGCATCGCGAACGACCAGATCGTGCCGGTTTCGACCTTCGTCTTCTCCGGCGCAGGCACGCGGTAGGCGGCCGGGATCCCGTCGGGGTCGAGCGCCCGCGCCGCGGCCACGATCCGGTCGGTCAGCTCGAAGAGGTCGTTGAGTCCCTCGATGAACAGCCGTTTGTCGGTGAGGGGCAGCACGATGGCCGCCTCCGGCACCGGCAGCGGATCCGCGGACGCCGGCATCTCGCGCTGGAGCTTCTGCACGCGCGTCTTCGCGTCGAGCACGAGGCCGACCTGCCCGTCGCCGACGGCGGGCGCGAGCTTGTCGCGGATGATCTCCGCGAACCGTACGGCCAGCGGCCCGAACTCGTCGGCCGCCTTCTCCACCTTCTCACGACCATCCGCGTCGAGGGCGGGCAGGCCGTGCCGTTGGAAGAGCTCCCAGCCCTGTCGGGCGAATTCACCCGCCGCATCGAGGAGCTGCGGATCCTGCTTGAATCGGGAGACGACGACGGCGAGGGGCGCGCCGCCGGCATGCTCGAGGAGGTCGAGTCGTCGTGTCGCATCGACCGCCCGGTTGCTCCCCCAGTCCCAGGTCGATCCCTCGTACCCCTGGGCGGCGAGAAATGCGTACGACATCCACGGACCGGGCACCGGCATCCGCTCGGTCAGCCATTCGCCGGCGCCGGCGGCCCACCGCCGCAGATCCCCGATCGCCTCGTCCGACATCTCCGCCTCACGCGCCATCTCCTCGAACGAGTCGATCGCCGGCTGGAAGTCCAGCTGTCCGGCCATGACCGCCCGCGCCATCGCGCCGCTGAGATAGGAGATTCCGGTGATCCGTTCGGCGGCGGCCGCCCGCAACGGCGCGAAGGGCTCCTGCCGCAGCAGTCCGGCCGCCCGCTCCGTCCCCGCGGTCCCCCCCGGGGCGACGAGCTTCTCGAGGTGGTCCGTCGAGTCCCCGATCGAAAGCATGACGCGATCGCCGACCACACCGAGCGCGATCACGAGCTTGAGCTGCCGCAGCCGCTCGAGCACGGTGTCCGCCTCCGGGGTGTCGGCAATGTCGCCGGCAATCTCGCGGGCGAGCGCCGCAAGCGGCAGTCGATCGGCTTCGAGCGTGATCGTCACGAACTCGCCACCGGCGATCTTGCGACGCTCGAGCGCCTCGGCGAGGTCCGGGCTCGCCTGGGTCGCGAGCCGGCCGAGCACCTCGACGCGCTTGAGCTGGGACGCGGCCGCGTCGGCCATGCCCGTGCGGAAGCCCCAGACGACGTCGGGCACGACGAGCAGATCGATGTTGTCCGAGAGGGCCTTGAGCACGAGCCTGGCCTGGAGTTCCTCCATCGAGAGCTCGACCTCCGCAGCCTGCCGAGCCACCGGCACGATCCGCGCCGGACCCGCGCGGCTCGCGTCGCCGTCGAGATCCAGCTGCAGCCGCGCCCGCCCCGCCGCCGCGCGGATCGCCTGCTGCAGCTTCGTGGTGAGCTCGAGAAACGTGATGCATGACGGCTCGCCGTAGACGAACGTGTCGGTGGCGACCATGTCGCGCAGCAGCGTGATCGCCTGCTCGTTTTCCGGCAACTGCATCAGCGTGTCGACGAGGGCGAGGGGGCTGCCGGGCATGGTGCGCTGCTCCTCGAGCGATTCGATGCCCCGACGCACCGCTGGAAGCTCGAGCAGCGAAGCCCACGCGCGACTCCCGACGAGGAGATCGACCTGTTCGCGAGCGCGGAGCGTGGCGGAAAAGAAGGCCGCGTCGCTCGGCACGATCGCGACGCCCGTATCCTCGAGCGGCAGGGCCTCGGCCGCCCCCGCGCCCCGCGCCGGAGCCGCCACGGCGCCCACGAGGCACACGATCAGGACGGCCTGCCACGACGGTGGCACCCCGGCCACCTGTCGGCTGCCGACGTGCCGGAGCGTCTTCCCTGAACGACGGACGACGAAGGATCGCATTGGGGGCCTCGAGGCGTGGGGCGATGGACGGACGAGCAGGACGTAGCATATGCAAAACGCCCTGCGCGGAAACGCCAATCGGTCGCGGTGCGCGGACCGCCGCGACACGACGCCGGCGCCCGTCGCTGCCGTCGCCCCCGGAATGGATCGATGCTCCTCGGTTCGACCCGCATCGCGGACACCTTCGCCGAGGCCTTCGGCCTGCGGTATGCCCGACTCGTCGTCACAGCCCACGATGCGCACTGGCTCGAGGCGGGGCTCGCGGCCCTCTGCGGCTACGGCACGAGCGTCATCGGCTGCGACGCGGAAATCGGGGTCGAGCGACGACTCGATCCGACGGACTCGCTCGATGGCCGGGTCGGAGCGGCGGTGCTCGCCTTCGCGTTCGACGCGGAGCGGCTCGGCGCCGCGGTGGGCAATCGGACGGCACAGTGCCTTCTCACGTGCCCGACGGCTGCCGTGTTCGACGGGCTGCCCGAGGCGGCGGACCGTCTTCCGCTCGGGGGACACGTGCGTTTCTTCGGGGACGGGTTCGAGAAATCGAAGGTGATCGACGGCCGCAGATGGTGGCGGGTGCCGGTGATGGACGGCGAATTTCTCGTCGAGGAGACGGTGGGCGTGACCAAGGGGGTCGGCGGCGGCAATTTCATCATCCAGGGCCGCTCGCTCCCTGCCGCACTGGCGGCGGCGCGGCGGGCGGTCGATGCCATCGCCGCGGTCCCGGGCACGATCACGCCGTTTCCCGGCGGCACGGTCCGTTCGGGCAGCAAGGTCGGATCGCGCTATGCCGCGCTGCGTGCCTCGACGAACGAGGCGTTCTGTCCGGGTCTCGTCGGGCGGGTCGCGACGGAGATCGACCCCGAGGCCTCGTGCTGTCTCGAGGTGGTCATCGACGGGGTGGACCGCGACGCCGTGGCCCGCGCCATGGTGGCGGGGATGCGCGCGGCAGCCGGGCCGGACATTCCCGCGATCGCCGCCGGCAACTACGGTGGCAAACTGGGCAAGCACCATTTTCCCCTGCGGGAACTGCTGGCTGCCGTGCCGTAGGCCGCGTCCCGTTCATCTCCTTGCAGGTTCGTCAGCCCAGCGACCGTGGGGACTGACCTTCCGCAGTCGACCGGCGCGTGCTATCGACCCGCCGCGCGAGTTGCGCACCCGCGGGTCGAGCGACCTCTGCGCGCCATCCGCGGGCGCATGAATGCCTTTCCCGGTATGAGGCCGTCGCCATGTCCACCATGCCCGTCGAGCCCCCTCCCTCACGGCAGTCGTTGGTCGTACCGCCTCGCGGATCGAATCTTTCGGTCGTGGCGGGGGCGGTGGCATCGGCCTGCCTCGGATTCGCCGCCGTCTGGGCGATCGGGCTCGGCCGCACGGTCCCTCACGCGGATCATGACGCGTCGGCGCCGCACCAGCCCGATGGGCACGCGGTGGCCGACGGCACGGATACGATCCTGCCGCCCGAGCCGGCCGCGGGACTCTTCCTTGAAGAACCGAGTGGCGCGGCTGCACGACCATGGTCGCCGCGGCCGGACCCCACGCGCACGGAGCCGCCGCGCGACGCGACCGGTGTGCGGCCCGCTTCGTTCGAGGCACCGGGCCGATTCACGCCGGCCGAAGGGGAGACACGGCCGCTCTCCCGGTTCGGCGGGCCGTCGGCCCCCCAGTTTGCCCCCGTCGCGATCGAGGAGCCGTTCGGTGCGGACGGAGCGCTAGCTGATCCGATCGACGCCGCCCCCGGAGCGACGCCACGCGCAGACGATCCCGCCATCCCGGGCGACGTCCGGGACGCAGCGGACCCATCGCAGGCTGATCAGCCTGCGGCACGCGGGCCCGCCGATCCGTTCAACGGAGCGATCCCACTCGAGCCGGCCTCGGCCGATGCAGCC
>CAIWZS010000413.1 GCA_903917235.1 uncultured Planctomycetaceae bacterium
AGGCTGGGTCGAGCACCCGCAGTCCCGTCACCTCGTCGAGAAACTTTCTCGCTTCCTGCTTGGCCTGCTCCAGCCGGCCGGCGTTGGCCTCGGCCAGGCTCGCCGCCCGCGCCGCCTCCCCGTCGTCGCGGACGGGCTCGATGATCGTGGGCACGACGAGCCGCTCCACGTAGGCCCGGGGCGTGAAGTGGGCGCCGAGCTTGTGCCGCTCACGGGGGTCGAGGGCCCGCTCCAGGAGCGTGCCGAAGATGGCCGGCTCCACGTCTTTCCAGTCGCACTTGCCCGCGTCGATGAGCAGTTGAATCTCCTCGGCGTCGAGCGGCAGCGGCTCGTGCTCGCGGAAGATCGAGCCCTTGAACTGCTTGATCCGCGTGCGGAGCGCCGTGGAAAAGCCCCCCTGCCCCATCGTCTTCCAGACTTCCGAGACCAGCGGCACGAACTGCTCGGGCGACTCCTTGAGGCTGGCGAGCAGCGCCGTGAAGCCGCCCCGCGGCGTGAGGCAGACGTCTTCCGAGAAAAACGTGAACAGGCAGCGGATCAGAAACCAGGCCACCTGCTCCGGCTCGTAGTCCTTGGCCTCGAGCCGGCGGGCCAGCACGGCGATCCGGGCGGCGATCTCGCGGGTGACCTTGGCCGAATGACGAGCCGGGTCGAGGGCCAAGGGATCGAGCCAGAGCGTCGTGAGCCGCTCGCGGAGCCCCGCGTCGCGGAGATCGTCGAGGCTGAAGCGGTGGCTGCGGGCGTCGGGAAAGGCCGTGTAGACCTTGCCCAGCCGGGAAAAGTCGGCGTAGAGCTCGAAGGAGTGGCCGATGTCGATCACGAGCAGGAACGGCGGATTGTCGTCGGGCAGCGCCCGCACGTAGCCCTCGGCCTGGCCGCGGGCCGCGATCATGGAATCGTCCCAGCCGGCCGTGCCGCGGACGCTCGTGCCGCTCTTGCGGCGGGCTTTGGGGGCCGCCGGATCGGCCACCGAGAGCGGGTCCTTCGCCTCCCGCGCGACCGACTGCTTCGTCTCGCAGACGAACGCGCCCTTGCGGTAGAGGTCGATGTAGCCGGTAGACGTCTTGCCGTCGGGGTTCAAGAAGGTGACGGCCTTGTCGAACACGTAGCGGTTCGCCGCCTCGTCGGCCACGCTCGGGTCGGGCCGTGGCACGCCGAGCACGTCGCACAGCTCGGCCAGAAAGAGCTGGTAGTTGGCCCGCTCGGCTCCGGCACTGGCACCCCAGCGGGTGATGAACGCCTCGAGGTCGGCCGGCGCGGCGGCGGCCCCCTGCCCTGCCCGCTGCCCGGTTTCGCTGCGCTCACGCATGCGCGGCAGCATACCCGCTCCCGCGGGGGGCGTGCTGAGCCGTAAGCGGTTGAATCGCTCGCGCGGAGATAGACTGCCGGGTCTGCCGGCTTCGGCGATGGCTGCAGAAGGAATCTCATGCCGTCGGCCTGATGGGATGACGTGTTGCAGCGTCGGCCGTGCCTCGGAGGGGAACGCCATGAAGCAAGCCGCCGGAAGCCGTGCCCGCCGACGCCGCAAGTGGCGACCGATCACGATCGAGTGCCTGGAGCCACGGCACCTCCTGTCGGCCGAGCAGCTTCGTGGCGGCTCCCTCGTGGATCAGGCTGATCGTGTCGACGTGATTCATGCCTCGACGTTCGACACAGGGCCGGTGGTCGGAGTGACCTCGACGCCCTTGCTGCGACCGACGACCAGAGCCGTCGACGGCACGCCGCCGCGCATCGTCGCGGTCTCCGTTCCCGCCGCACGTTCATTCGCGGCCGGTGCCTCGATCCGCATCGCCGTCCGCTTCAGCGAGCAGGTCGGGCTCGTCACTCCGGGCCCCGGCTCGAGTCCGGTCCTGCCTGTCACTGTCGACAACGTCACGCTCTCCGCCTTGTTCGGCCGTGCCGTCGGCAGGACGCAACTCGCCTTCACGCTGACGGTGCCGGACGGTGTCGACGGGCTGCTCGAGACCGCCGGGCCCGTCACATTACCACCCGGGACGACGCTCTCCGATGCCGCCGGCAATCCGGCCGCGCTCGAACTGCCCGCCGCTGCCTTGGCGACGCTCGGCCGAATTCGCGTGGACGGCGTGGCTCCGACCGCCGTCGACTTCTCCGCCCCGACGTTGGATGCCTCCGGCCGGGCCGCCACGATCGTCGTCCGCATGAGCGAGCCGGTCGTCGTGCGCGGCAGCCCGATGATCCGGGCCGTCGTCGGCGGAACGCTCCGATCGCTCAGGTACACGGCCGGAACCGGAACCGACCGACTCGCCTTCACGTATCGATCGCCGAGCAGCCTGCGATCGACCGGCATCGTCTCGGAGGATGCCATCCGCGTCGGCGGCCGGGCGGCCATCCGTGACCGGGCGGGGAACGCTTACGGATCCACCGGTTCCGTGGGGGGCGTGACGACCGTCGACGGCGCCCCTGCTGCCCAACGCACGGTCCACCTCCTCGACGGGCTGACGCTCACGCGCGTGCGATCGACCACGACGACCGACGAAGGTCGATACGCGTTCGACGACGTTCCCTCCGGTCGCTACGTCGTCATCGGCGAAGGTGGCCTCGGAGGTGTGGCCACGCCCGTGGATGTCGGGAGCGGCAGCCGGGAGGTGGATGTCGCGTCCCTCGGAGACGAGGTCTTCGACCCGATCGCGATCGATTCGAGGCCGTGCTGCCAGCCCGGCGTGGGCGTGTACGTCATCGACGACCCCGCTGAAGGACAGGGGCTCATACCCGTCGACATGGACGCCGCCCGAAACCATTTCTCGGCGCTCGTCGACGGCGTCCGCGATGCGGGGGAGGTACCCTACCGCGTCGTCAATCGTATTTCCCGAGTGGACGAACGGCGGCGAGTGGATTTCACGCTGTTCATCATGCCTTGGGCGGACACGTTTCGGCTCGTCGACGTGGACACCGGCCGCATCGTGGATGCCGGTTGGCTCGACGAGACGTCGCTGACCGGCTATCTCACCGAGGGAATTCTCGAACACCTGCTCCTGCCCGCGGAGGGCGAGGCACCACGCGAAATCGAAGGAACGGACACGTTTGCCGATCGTGCCGGCGGACCGCACCACCGGCATGTGACGACGACATCATCGGAGCTCTTCCTGGGAGGCTTGCTCGTCTACGGAGCGTTCGCTGGCCGACACGGAATCCTGTTCGGACGCGATAGTGATGCGGTGATCGAACGCGTCACGATCGTCGCCGAGGACTACACGGGCGTGGACGTCGACGGACGCCCCGGCACGACGGTCGTCTTTCTCGGATGCGATGCGTTGGGCGTCTGGCAGAAGGTGGAGGTCGGCGTCGTGCGGCCGAACGGCCAGGCCGAGCCGGGAGTCGTGATCGACTCGGCGCAGCATGGGCTCGTGCGGGTCGACGCCGTCGTGCTCATCAGCTACGAAGCCATCTTTCGCAGCCTGACGTTCCACGGGAAGGAACGCTGCTCTACCGCACCTGACGCTGCAACGAGCGCGAGCGCCGGGTGTGGCTGCACGGCGTAGAGCGCATCCGGCGGACGCGGCGTTGTGCATCGAATTCCGTGGATGCGTATCACGCCACGCTCACGGTCTCGAACTCCTCGTGCGGCGGGACGACACCGTCGGCAAGCATCTCCAGCCGCAAGCGGTCCTGGCCGCGGCGGCCGCCGGAGAGCACGACAGGGCCCGGCGCGGCGGGCATGCGCACGCCGCTGAGCCTGAGCGAGTCATCGCCCGCCGCCAGGAGGACGAAGAGCCGGGAGCGGGCGATGGTATTGCCCATCTCGACGGTGTCGTCGCCCGCGCCGGTCTCGATGCGCGCGTCTCCCCCGACCTGCACGGTCGTCAGCATCGCCACGTCATCCCCCCCGCCCGTCTGCACACGAAGATGGCGGCTCACCTCCGTCTCGGTGATCGTGACCTCGTCGTCGGCCATGCCGGTCGTCACCATGAGGTCACGCTCCACCTCGAGCCCCCGCACGCGCACGCTGCTCGTCGTGGCGAAGGACCGGATCACGACATCCCGGCCCACACGGCTCCCGGCGATGAGCTCCATCGACGCGACGAGGCTGCCAGCCGGCTTGGCGACGACGAGATCACCCCTCACGAGCATCGAGGCCCCGAGCGGTGCATCGCCCCATCCCACGCCCCATCGCACATCGAGACGGTCCTCGCCAGTCCCCATGCCGATCACCACGTTGCGCGACGTGCTGACCGACCCGGTGACGACGACGCGGTCGTCTCCGGGTCCGGCAGCGACAGCCAGTCCGCCGTCCATCGCCACGGAGCCCGCGAGCCCGATGCGATCGGCGTGTGCCCCGCCGACGAGCGTCGTGGCACCGAGCACCTGCACACCGTCGGCCACCATGATCTCGTCATCACCCAGCCCGCCCGCAAGGCGCATGGCCCCGCGGACGCTGACGAGCGATGCAATCAAGACCTGGTCCTTGCCTGCGCCCCCGACGAGTGACAGCCGGCGACCGACCTCGACTCCGTTCGTGGCAACCATCCTGTCGGCCCCGGCACCCCCATCGATGCAGACATCGAGCAGCGCGCCGCTGCCTAGCAGACCGACGAGGTCGTCCCCGTCACCAGCCGTGACCAGGATGCTGCTGAACGAACGTACGCCTCGCAGGAGGATCTCGTCGTTCCCGCCGCCGGCGCGAATCGTGACCATGCCTCCGACCTCCACGGAGCCCGCGGTCATCGAGTCGTTCCCGTCGCCGAGGTCGACGTCGAGCCGGCCGAGCGTCGTGGCAGGCGCGCCCCCCTCGTCGAGGGTGCCGAACTCCACCGCATCGTCGCCACCAGCCATCCGCACGCGGATCTCTCGAATCGGCGTGCGGAGCGTCGTCCCGACCCCCACGATCCCATCCGGTCCGCGAATGGCGGTGACCAACGGTTCCTGCTGCAGCGCGACGACGGAAATCAGTCCCCTGTCTCCGCGACGGATCCCGACGGCGTTGGCGTCGTGATCGCCGGTGACGGTGAGCACATCGCCGCTGACCGCCACGCTGACGAGGCCGGCGAGGGCGAGACGAGATTCGAGCCGTTCCGCGGCGAGCGTGACTCGGCGGCGTGCCGCGTGCCTGGGGGCGGCGGACTGACGAAACCGTCGCTGCGGCGGGAATGGACGGACGGGGAACATGGGCGGGCTCCTCGGGTGCCGGGCCGATTCCCCTGACGAATCGTCCCGACACTCTGTGAAGCGCGGCCGCGGAGAAAACGTTACCGCCGCGTGGAATCGATTCCGCGTCCCACCCCCCTGCCCCGGCTGTCGGTGGCGATCGCCTCGGCCGGCCGACCCCCCGCGATCAGGGCCGTCACGTCGGCGGCGATCTCACCATAGGCCCAGAAGCTGAACGCCAGGCCCACCAGACCGGCGAACGTGAGCAGCACGAGGGCGGGCCGGTCGTCCGAGCCGAGCAGAAACATCAGCGCCATGGTCACCAGCGGTGCGCCGCCGGCCATCAGGAGGTACCAGCCGCTGCGGCGGCTGACGGCGGCGAGTTCCACCTCGTCGTCATGGTCGCGTCGCGGGTCGATCAGGGCCGGGTAGATCGACCGGAGCACCAGCAGGGTCATCAGGAAGAACGTGTACGCGGCGGCCATCAGCCCGCAGACGAACGACGACTGCAGGAACAGCAGCCACATCGGCAGCGGAGGCACGCCCACCTGCGCGGTGAACAGCAGGGCGCCGCCGACCCCGCAGGTGATCCACAGGCCGACCGCGATCCAGGTCATGCGATCGGCGAAATCCAAGCTGTGGCGCCGCAGATACTCGAGCGCAGGAGCATCGAGGCCAGTGGTGCGGCCCTGCAGCCGCAGCACGATTCTCGCCATCATTCGCCACCCGATCCATGCGCCGAACGGGAACGCGATCAGGTTGACGATCCCCACGGCGACGTAGAACGCGGTGACGGCTGCCCCGTGGCCGGCGACGAGATCGCCGCGCGCGTAGAAGGCGTCGAGAATCCGCCGCTGGTGGAGGTTGTTCGCGATCGCCAGCAGCAGGTTGGGGAGGACCATGCAGACGGTGGCCGCCTCGAAGGGCCGCCGCCGCGCGAACGGACGCCATCCTCCGCGCGGCGACGCGAGCAGGCCTCTGGCCCGCGGCTGGCCCACGAGCGCGAGCTGACGGGCGAGTTCCGCGCCGTCCACCGGTCGCGCCGTCCGGTCCGCACGGAGGCACGCGCACAGGACCTCGGCGAGCGCGCCAGCCGTCCGATCGGAGGGGTCGATCTCGACCCTCATGTCTTCCCGCTGCCGCAGCGCGAGCATCTCACCGATGGCCAGAGACACATCGCCTGCGGTCGGCCGATCGGGGAACGGGCGCCGCCCGGTGAGGAGTTCAACGAGCAGGACCGCGAGCGAGAAGAGGTCCGTGCGGCCGTCCAGGTCGTCCGCTGACCGCTGATGACGCGCATCGAACGCCTCGAGGTGCTCGGGCGACATGTAGGCGAGGCTGCCGCCGAAATAGGCCGCCGGGCCGTGTGACGGGTGACCGGCGAGCGAACTGGTGTTGAAGTCGCCGAGGTGCGCCGTGCCGTCGGCACCGAGCAGCACGTTGGCCGGTTTCACGTCGCGGTGCAACACCCCCGCCGCGTGCGCATGGGCGAGCGCGTCGGCGAGCTGGATGCCGATGCGCACGACCACGGCCGACCAGGGCATGCGGGCGAGACTCGCGAGCGCCGGCGAGTCGGTCGCCAGCCCCAGTCCGGATCCTGCGGTCGCCTCGCGGATCGCCTCGACGAGGATCGCCCCGGTGCGGTCGCGGGCCGGCGTGCGGCGCACGCGTTCGACCACCTGCGCGAGCGTGCCACCGGGCAGAAACTGCTCGTAGATCAGCCGCACGGCCGGCCGTCCTGCGACGGGCGGCAGACGCCGCTGGTCATGGACCCGCACGACGTGCGGATGATCGAGCTGGGCTAGCGTGCGCGCCTCCTCGCCGCGGTCGCCGGAGACCTTGAGGGCGACGATCCGGCCCATCGACACCTGCCGGGCGAGGTACACGGTCGCGAAGGTGCCGCTGCCGACTTCCGCGAGAACCTGGAAATCATCGACGATCTGGCCCGGCTGGAACGTCGCACGCCCGACATCGCTCGCGAAGCTGGTCGTCATCGTGCGCTCACCGGCACCCAGCCACCGCCAGATCTCCGCGGCCCGGCCCGGGAACCGGCGCCGGAGCTCGTCGAGTTCGACCGACTCGCCGAGCGACCGACGGAGGTGGTACTCCTCGCAGATCAATTCGACGGGAGGCCCGGCGGCCTCGGCGATCTCCGCATGGTCGACGAGGTAGTCTTCGATCCGCGCGGGCCGACCGCCACGCATCCGAAACTCCAGATCGACCTTCACGAGCTCGACGAGCACGAGACGCCGCAGTGGGATCGGATCGGCGGGCAGATGGTCGGCGATCGTCGGATCATCGCCCGCCTTCCACGCAGCGACGAAGACCTCGAGCCGCTCGGCCACGACGTCCCAGATCGCGGTCTGTTCGATCCCGGGGGTCACGCTACGGGCCTCCCGGCCGGTGGTCGTGCGCCGCCCTCGCGGCCCAACGACGCCATGATGATACGCCCCGCGTCCGGAGGTAGCATCCGTCCCATGAACACCGACCCTCACCCAGTGCGGTGGACCGATCCGGAGGCTGTCGCCGCCTGCGTGGAGGCCCACCGTCCGCGCCTGCTCGCATTCGTCGCGCACCGCATGGGGCCGGCGCTCCGGCAGCGGCTCGATCCGGACGACATCGTCCAGGAGGTGAGCCTCGCCGCCGTGCGACCGGCGCACGCCCCCGCGCCGGCCGAGGCGCCGCAGCGCGAGCCGTTCGCCTGGCTGTGCCATGTCGCCGAGCAGCGCATCATCGACGCGCACCGCCGGTATTTCGCCACGACGAAACGACATGCAGGCCGGGAGGTCTCGATCGACGCTCGCCGCGAGACAGGCGACGGTGAAGGTGGTTTCGAGTCGCTCCTCGCCGTGAGCATGACCACGCCCAGCCAGGCGATGTCGCGTGACGCGAAAGAGTTTCGCCTGGCCCTGGCGATCGAATCACTCCCGGCCGACCAGCGGAAGGTCATGCGGATGCGGTACGTGGACGGCCTCGCGACGAAGGAGATCGCCGAGCGCCTCGGCAAGTCGGACGTCGCGGTCCGCGTGATGCTCTCCCGCACCGTGCAGAAGCTGCAGCAACTGCTCGGGGACTGATCCCGGCCCGAGCCCCGATCAACGCGTGTCGGCCTGCTGTCGGCTGTAGCGCAGGTTGTTCTCGAGCAGGCTCGACCCCGGCAGGATCACCAGGCCGGCTTCGTAGGCCTTGATCGCCGCCGGCCAGTCCTTTTCGAAGTGTGCTCGAGCCCGCCTGTCGAGGCAGTACTCGAGATTGCCCTCGATGAGCCGCGACCCGGGCGCCGCCCTGTGACCGCGCACGTATCGTTCGATCGCCACGTCCCAGTCCTCCTTCGCCTGCTGTGCCCACGGCACGTAGATGCGTTCCCAGAGATCCTCGATCACGCTCGCGTCACCGAGCGACGCCAGGGCCGGCACGTGCCGGCCCACGTACGCCTCGGCCTCTTCCCAGTGCGCCTGCTCCTGGAGCGCGGAAGCCCGCCGATGCACGTGCCGCACGATCACGTCGGGTACGTCGCTCGTCCGCGGCAGTTGTGCAGCCAGTTCCACGGCGCGGGCGATGGCCGTCGATTCGGCATCGGCAGCCTTGGCGGCGGCAAGTTCCTCCTGGACGGCATACTCGAGATTGTCGGCGAGCCTGCCGTCGTCGGGGTTCTGCATGATGCCCGCGAGCAGGATGTCGCGCGCGGCGGAAAACCGCCCCGCGTCGATCTCTTCCTTCGCCCAGCGTGACCGGACCGAGCCGCACCACTCGGCGAGCCGCGCGCGATCCCGACCTTCGAGCCGCTCGAGGCCGGGAGCCACGATCTCGAGCGCCGCCTGCCAGTCCTCGTGCTCGACGTGCTCCGCGGCCTTCCGGGTGAACAGCCCGACCTTCGCCTCTTCGAGGTCATGGTCATGCGGCAGGAGCATCAGGCCGGAGGCGAGCACGGCGAGCGCCTCGTCGATCCGGCCCGCGTCGCACTCGGCGATCGCGCACGCGATGAACGAGGCTCTGGCGTTGGTGCGGATGCCGTATTCGTCCGGGGCGAGCCGCATCGCCGCCTTCGAGACGGCCACCGCATCGGCCGCGGCACCGGCGTCGAGCAGTGCCTTGCTCCAGTTGGTGAGCGCGGCAAGCGCGTTCTTGACGAGGGACGCGCTCGCCGGGTCGAGTTGGAGCCCGCGGAAATACATCGCGAGCGCTCCCGGGTGATCCCCCTGCTCCGCCCGCGCGACGCCGTGGTTGTAGTAGACGAGCGCGACGAGCCCCGCGTCGTTCACCTCACGCCGTTCCTCGCGGTGGCTCTCGGGCACGTAGACGAAGCCGGTGCGCTCGCGAAACTTCTCCGCCGCCTCCGCGCTCCGGGCCGGGTTGAAGCCCTCGGGAATCGTCGTCTCCACGTCGACGTGCCGCGGGCCGTCGTAGACGATCGCGAAGGCGTGTTCCGGCACCTCGATCCCGCGGACGTCGAGGCCGAGCCGACGGCCCACGATGGTGTAGACCACGGCGCTCGACACGCAGTTGAATCGCCCCGTCTCGAGCACGGTGGAGACGTCGGTCTGACGAAGCGCGTACCCCCCCTTGAAAGGGCCGGCGTGCAGGAGGCGCAGGATCGCCTCCCCCCTGACCTGCAGGTCGCCCGTGCCGGACACGGCCCGATCCGCGTCGGCGACCAGCCGATCGACGATGGCGAGGTGGCTCGCGCGGGCGGCCGCATCGGCCTCGCCCGAGGCGATGAGGGCTGCCTCCGCGAAGGAGATGCCGTCGAACGTGCCATCCGCGCCGTCGGCCAGCATCGCCGCCTCGTCGGCCGGGCAGGCGAGATCGAGCGACATCTTCTGGAGCGTTGCGACGACCTCGAGCGCGTCGGCAGGCGATTCCTTGAACGCGCGCCGCGGCTCGACGATCCCCTCGTATCCGAGGAGTGCCAACTCCGTCACCCTCACGCCCGTGCCGTCCGCGGGCGCGCGCAGGCGAACGAGCACCCGCTTCGCTGCGACGGGACCGAGGTCGTACGTGTACGGACCGGCACCGCGGAAGAGCGCGATCGACTTCACCACGCTGAAACGGTCGCCGTCCCCGTCCGGCGAGACGAGGATCTCGAGGTCGGTGGGCTGCGTCGAGGGCCGGCCTGAGTCGAGACCGATCACCACCCGCCGGAGGCCCATGATCGCCCCACCCCATGAGATCGCCAGGTCGATCTCGTCGCCGCCACGCGCCGCGAGTTCGACCGCCGTCGACGGATCACCGTCGGTGACCGCGGCAGCCGACTCGAGGCGCCGCGAACGGTCGGCCGGTTCGATCAGCGCGTCGTCTCGCGTGAGCAGGTCGCCGATGGGCGGCTCCGCGGATCGCCCGGCGGATGCCGCGAGCAGGGTGGCGACGAGGGTGGCCGCATGGGCCACCCTCGTGTTTCCGACCATTCTTCTCGTTGGTCTCATCGCTTGGTCCTCCGGGCTGGAGCGAGTGCATCGAAAATGTTACCTCACCGCCGCGGTGCCCCGAGCGCGGCCGGGGAGCAGTTCGACCGGCACCACGGCCGCGACGCTGCCGTCCGCGAGGGCCACGATCAGGTCCGCCCTCGTCGCCGATGCGATCGTGGTGGGGGGCACGGTGGCCCGGAGCCCCTCGTCCGTCCATGCCGTCACCGGGCACTCGAGGATCACGACCCCGATCTTCATGGCGACCTTCCCCGGCGTGCCACGTAGCCCCCGGGCAGGCAGTTCGAAGCCCTCGCCCGCCCAGACCTTTGGCAGAGGGTCGTTCTCGGCGACGGGTTCACCCACGGACACTCCTGTCTGGGTCGTATCGAGACGCGTTTCGGCGACGAGCGCACCCTCGGCCGTGGTGACGATCTCCTCGATCACGACGGACCGCGCGGGTCCGATGGGTTCCGCGACCACGACGGGCGGTTCGGCCGGCACCGCCTGGACGATCGGACGCTCGACCACGATCCCACGGCCCCCTCCGGAGCCACCGGTGCGACGGTCCGCGATTCCGTCGGCGAACGCCGCCGCAGCCAGACCGATCGCCACCCAATCCCACGCCGTCGGGCCCGCATCGACGACGGCAGGCCCGGGTTCGGCGGCAGCGCCGTTGCCGTTCGCGCCGTTGCCGTTCGCGCCGTTGCCGTTCGCGCCGTTGCCGTTCGCGCCGTTGCCGTTCGCGCCGTTGCCGTTCGCGCCGTTGCCGTTCGCGCCATTGCCGACGATGACCAGATCGTCCAGTTGCTCACGCCAATCGGGCACGCCGTCGCGATCGGAGTCGGCCACGTCGAATCGACCCGGACTCACGTCCACAGCGCCGTTGGTGACCGTGGCGTCGGGGCGGCCATCCTTCAGCCGATAACGCGGGCCCTCTGCGGCCGTGCGCGGTCGGGATGGGTTCGAGGGTGGATCAAACCTGGCAACCGGCGGCGCGATCCTCACGCCCTGCGGCTGCAGCGGAGTCAACGGCTTCTTCAACGTCGCACCGCGCGGGAGGATGGTCGTCACGGTCGGCCCGTATGCGGCCGGCGGCGCGAACGTTCTCTGGGCCGGCATGAGCGCCTGCGGGACCGGGGTGAAGGGCCGCACGGCAGGCTTCGATCCGTTGGCCTGAGGCTTGAACGCGGCGGCAGGCGCCGCTTTCGGGCCGCCGAAACCGCCTCGGGGAGTGGGCATGCGGGGCGCGGCCTGTCCGATGGGCGAGCGGGTGACCCGAGGGGCGCCGACCGGTGTGGATTGTTTCATGCGCGTGCTCGACGGAGCGGGGGGTCCGGCATGCACGGGAAACGCGATGGCGAGCACGAGTGTCATCATGAGGATCGGATGCGCGAATCGCATGACTGGGGTTCCTTTGGAGGCGGGATCCGGACCACCGGGGCCAAGAATCATTCCCGCCGGAATCCTCAGCGCGGAACGTCCCGCCGTGTTACATCCGCCCCAGGCGGCGACCGGCTACGGATGCGGTGTCGACCGCGGGAGCCCCGTCAGACGCCCTGCGGCTCTTCGAGGAAGACGCCCATCCGCCGGAACCGCTCATACCGCTCGGCGACAAGGTCGTCGCGGGGCCGATCCACAAGTTCCTTGAGCGTCCGCACGAGGAACATCTTCAGCCGGATCGCCATCTGCCGCGGGTGACGGTGGGCGCCGCCCGCCGGCTCGTCGATCACCGCATCGACGACGCCGAACTCCGCGAGGTCGCGGGAGCGGAATCGCAGCGCGCGGGCGGCGTCGGCCTTGAACTCGACGCTCTTCCACAGGATGCCGGCACACCCCTCGGGGCTGATGACGCTGTAGTAGGCGTGCTCGAGCATCGCCACGCGGTCGCCCACGCCGATGCCGAGCGCCCCGCCCGACCCACCCTCGCCGATCACGACGCACACGATCGGCACCGGGAGCGTCGCCATGAGGAACATGCTCTCGGCAATGACCTGGGCCTGACCACGTTCCTCGGCGCCGACGCCCGGATAGGCGCCGGGCGTGTCGATGAGGCAGATGACCGGCAGGCCGTACTTCGCCGCCAGTCGCATCTTGCCCATCGCCTTGCGGTATCCCTCAGGATGGGCGCAGCCGAAGTGGCACGCCTGCCGCTCGGCGAGCGTCTTCCCCTTCTCGTGACCGATCACCATCACCTTGTGCTGGTCGAGCTTGGCGAACCCCGTGAGCATCGCCCGGTCGTCCCCGAACGATTTGTCGCCATGCAGCTCGACGAACTCGTCGAAGACCAGCCGGAGGTAGTCGCTGGTCTTGGGCCGATCGGGATGGCGCGCGACCTCGACGGTCTGCCATGGGTCGAGGCTGCCGAAGATCGTTCGCTGGACCTCGACCAACTCGCGCTTCAGGCGGCGGATTTCGTCGGGCTGCTGGGCGCCGAGCGGAGCCCGCTCGAGCGCCGCGATGCGGTCCTCGAGTTCGACGATCGGCTTCTCGAGGGGGAGGCGGTGCAGTCCCTGTGCCATCGATGCTGCTCGTGACGGGTGCCGGACGGACGAAGCCAGCAGTTTCGCCCGGGCGCAGGATCGCCGTCAACGCGAAAGCGAGGGCATCTCCCGGTGTGGAACGTGGTCGAAGAGGCGGATCCCTCGCAATTCGGCGGCCACCGCCTGCATCGTGCGCGGCCGGTCTCCCGGCCGCTTCGCGAGCATCCTGCGGATCAGGTCCGATGCCGCCGACGTGGCATGCCGATTGGCCGCCTCCACCGCCGGAATCGCCGCGGCGACATGGCGATTGAGGAGGTCGTTCGTGGTCGACGCGGTGAACGGAGGCCGGCCCGCGATCAGTTCGAAGAGCACGCAGCCGAGCGAGTAGATGTCGGACCTCGCGTCGAGCGGTCGGCCGCGGATCTGCTCGGGAGACATGTAGCTCGGCGTGCCCTTCGGCGGCGCGCCACCGAACAAGCGGCCGAGGAATCCTCCCGCCCTGGCGGCGATGGCGAGATCGATGAGCTTCGCCCTGCCGTCGGGGGCGGCGAGCACGTTGTCCGGCTTCACGTCGCGGTGCACCCAGCCCCGCGCGTGCACGTGATCGAGCGCGAGCGCGAGCTCTAGCGCGATCGGCTGCGCGACCCACTCGAGGCCGTCCCTGCCGGCCGTCAGCAGCTTCTTCAGATTCGGGTGCGGGTAATACTCCATCACGACGTACGGGAGCCCTTCATCGACCGCAAAGCGGTCGATGCGAATGACGGCTTCGTGATCGAGGGTGCGACCCACGCGCCATTCGTGCTGCAGGAGCGCCCGCTCCCGCGGATCATCGGCCCGCTGGGGTGCCACGACCTTCACGGCCACCGCACGCTCCTCGACCCCCTCGCGTCCCTCCCACACCTGGCAGTTGCGGCCGCTGCCGATCTGGCGCACGAGCCTCACCGACCCAAGCTGCTCGGGGAGACGTGCCATGGATCGGGACTCAGGCGGGTGGAGACGAGCACGAGGCCGTGCGGAGGCGCGGTTGGTCCGGCGGCGGGGCGGCTGCGGGCAGCGAGTGCGTCGGCGATCCATGCGGCGGGACGCCGACCGGCGCCCACCATCACGAGTGACCCCGCGATGATCCGCACCATGTTGTGGAGGAAGCCGTTTCCCTCCACCTCGATCCAGATCTCGTCCGCGTCGCCGCCCGTCGGGTCGGCCGATCGGTGGACCTCCAGTTCATGGATTGTGCGCACTTTCGACACCCTTGTGGAGGGGGTCTTCTCGAACGACGTGAAATCGTGCTCGCCCACGAGGTGCCGCGCGGCCTCGACCATGCGGTCGCACTCGAGACGGCCCCGCCACCGCCACACCAGGTGACGCGCGAGCACGGGGCGAAAGGGTGCGTCGTGAATCCGGTAGCGATACCGCTTCGCGACGGCGACCGCGATGGGATCGAAGCCCGGATCCACGTCGCGGGCCGAGACGACGGCGACATCGACGGGAAGCCTGGCCTCGAGGGCCCGGGCCCACGTGGCGGCATCGAGGCCGCTGGCGGTCGTGAAGGCCGCGACCTGGTCGAGCGCGTGCACGCCGGCGTCGGTGCGGCTCGTACCCCGCGGCCGCACCTCCTCCCCCGAGACCGTCCGGATCGCGGCTGCGAGCGCGCCCTGCACCGTGCGCCGCCCCGGCTGCGTCTGCCAGCCGGAGAAGCCGGTGCCCTCGTACGCCAGCCGCAGGCACACGCCCCGCGTTCGTCCATCGTCCCGCGGCGTGTCGTCGGGCGCATGCCGCCCGGACGACCCCTCGCCTGGCAACGGGTCCGCGGCCTGCGCGGTCATCCCCGCGCGGCCCCGACCCGCGCGACGCGATCGACCCGGCCCGTGGCAAGGTGCTCCGCGATCTGCACCGCGTTCGTCGCGGCGCCCTTCCGCAGGTTGTCGGAGACGCACCAGAACGCGAGGCTGTTGGGGGCGGACTCGTCCTCGCGGATGCGGCCCACGAAGACCTCGTCGCGGCCGCTGCACGCCCGGGGCGTCGGGTAGCGCTTCGCGGCGAGATCGTCGTCGACCACGATGCCGGGGGCGGCGGCGAGCAGCCGCCGCGCCATTTCGGCCGACAGCGGCCGCTCCGTCTCCACGACGATCGACTCGCTGTGTCCGTGGGCGACCGGCACGCGCACGCACGTCGCGCACACGCCGATCGCATCATCCCCGAGGATCTTCCGCGTTTCGAGCATCATCTTCTGCTCCTCGCTCGTCACGCCGCCGGATCGGGGCGAACCGATCTGCGGGATGAGATTCGCGGCGATCGGATGAGGGAAGATCTGCCGCGGCTCAGGCTCCGCGGCGAGCCAGGCGGCGGTGGCCTGCTCCAGTTCCCGGGTGGCCGCGAGTCCCGCCCCGCTCACCGCCTGGTAGGTGCTCACGACGACCCGCCGCACCCGGGCGGCGTCGTGCAGGGGCTTGAGGGCCATGACCATCTGCGTCGTCGAGCAGTTGGGACTGGCGATGATGCCCCGATGGGAGGCGATCGCCTCGGGATTGACCTCGGGGATCACGAGCGGCACGTCGGGGTGCATGCGGAAGAAGGCGCTCTCGTCGATGACCACCGTGCCGCGCTCGACGGCCCAGGGCACGAACTCCGCGGCGACCTCGTCGGGCGTGCTGCCGATGGCGACGTCGACGCCGACGAACGAGTCGGGCCGCAGCACCTCCACGTCGAGACGGACGCCGGCCACCTCGAGCGGGCGACCGGCTGACCGCTCGGAAGCCAGCAGCCGGATGCGGCGCGCGGGAAACTGCCGTGCGAGCAGGAGTTCGACGATGATCCTTCCCACGGCGCCGGTGGCGCCGACGACGGCGAGCGTGTCGATCATGGATGAGCCTGGATGTCCTGGACGTGGAGGCATGCCCGTCAACGCGCGGGCGGACGACCGGACCGACGGTCCGGAACGATGGACGACTCGAAGGCGCGTCCCGTCACCGTGACGAGGAACGCCTCGAGGACGGGCGCCGATACGAAGGCGAGGTTGGCGGTGATCATGGCCAGACCGAACTCCATCATGCCCATCGCGACGCCAATCCCCAAGTGCACCGCGACCGCCATGCCCAACGCGACGCGGCGGGTCAGCCGGGGCCAGACGATCGCCGGGTAGGCGACCTCCCAGAACAGCGTGCCGAGCGTCAGGGCGTTGGTCAGCAGCGGATGCCGGGCCAGGCCGGTCAGATCGAGCGTGCGGTACTGGCTGTTGGCCACGGCACCCCAGAGCGCGGTGCCATCCCACCAGCTCGCCCCGAGCAGCTTGCCGCACCCCGAAAAGAAGTAGACCACGCAGAGGTGCAGCTGGATCAGCCGCAGGGCCACGTTGGCCCGCACCGACGGAACTCCCTCCGCCCGCGCACCCGGCAGCCCTGCCGCCAGCAGGCCGTCGATCGACAGCCGGGCCCCCGACGGACCGATCACGAGCGGCAGCAGCAGCAGGCCGAGCGTGTCGTCGAACCCGAAGACGTTGAGCGGAGCGCGATTCGCGGCGCTGATGAATCCGACGGCCGACGTGACCGCCGCGAGTGGCGTCGCGAGTCCGACAGTGAGCAGGATCGCGGCGACGAGCGTGACACCGGCGACGACCCGCATCGCCGTCGGCGACCACGCGGCGAAGTAGAGACTCCACTGCCACGGCTGGTCGTTCATCCGCCACACCTCGTGCGGAGCCAGCCAGCCATCGACGCCGAAGAACGCGTCGATGTCGAGCAGCCAGACGGCGCTCGACCACGCGAGTAGGAGGCCGGTGCCGATGCGGATCAGCGCGAGCGGAAGCGGGTCGGCGGGCGTGAAGAAGAAGCGGTCCCAGGCGGCGATCCACTCGCCGCACCAGCCGCGTTCCGCCCGCCCGGTCTGCCCGTCGTCCATGCCTGGGATCATCGGCCCACCTCCCGCCGCCTCTCGTAGACGCCGAGCGGCGTGACGACGTCCGGCTCGACGGTCCCGGCGAGCACCTCGTCGGGAGCCGGGAGGTAGTGCTCCACGAGTTCCAGGCTGAGTCGTCCGTCGCCATGCGTCCGCAGCACGTTCGTCGCCACGCCCCGGACGAGCGGCCCCCAGTCTCGCTTGGCCGCGTCGCGCACGTCCGCGGGCGCATCCGGTGGGGGAACGAGCGTGGCGATTTTCTCACTCACCATGAACCGCCGGTGATAGAGCAGGCGGGGGCGATCCGTCACCGCGTCGGGAATCGACCCGGTCAGCGTGACACCGTCCGCCCGCACGAGCGTCCAGCGGATCGAGTGCCCCGGACCGGGGTTGGGCGCGAAGAAGCGGTAGCCGTGGCCGAGGTGCAGGAGGCCCACGAGCGGCCTGAGCGGCTGCATCATCGCCCCCGCCAGTTCGCTCGCGGGTGGAGGTCCGGCGAGGGGCGGCATGACGACGGCGGCCAGGTAGACCCCGATCGCGAGCGACACCACGAGCCGCCACGAGCGCGACGGCGCGCGGTGCACGGACGGATCACGCAGTGTGGCGGGCGGGAGCGTCATGCCGAGAGTTCCTCGCGACAAGCGTAGAGCGCATCCGCCATCCGTGCGGCGGTCAACCACGCCCCGCGGACGACCCGCGAGGGGGGTCGGCGAACGCTTCCCGAGCGAGCGGCCGCCGCGGACGGGAGCGAGGAGACTTTTGCCGCCCCCCGAGCCCACGGCTTGACGACCGTCAGCAGAAGACCGCGCCCCGCGGACGACCCCCAAATGCAAAACTCCCGCACGGCACTGGGCCGTGCGGGAGTTCGCGAAACCTGCGATCCCGCTGGCGGGACGGCCGACTACAGCTTGGCGGTCGAGCCTGCCGACGCGACCTGCGTGGTCGGATCGAGCGCGAGGTCGACCGTGTCGCCGGCCTTCAAGTCGATCACCTTCGACACGGTCTGCTCCGTGCCGTCGACGACTGCCACGACGCGGATCTCGTAGTTCTTCCACGTCTGGCCGGCGCGGAGGCTCGAGGTCTCGAACTGCCGCACCGCACCGCTGGAGGCGGTCGCGTTGCCGGCGAGAAAGACCTTCGCATCCGCCGGCACCCGCAGCGTGAGGCTCGTGGTCGCCGTGGGCACGACGGCCGGCTTCACCGAGAAGGCGAGGCTCGACTGCTCACCGGCGGTGAGCCGCACGACCTTCGTCTCCTCGGCCGTGGTGCCGTCCCGATCGACGGCCATCTTGACCACGAACTCGTACCGCCGCCCCGTCTCCAGGCCACGCGACAGGAACCGACGCACTTCGCCGCTGGACGAGGTGCGATCGCCGTTCACGAACACCTTCGCCTCGGCGGGCACCGACACGATCAGGAGGGCGCCGTCCGCCGGCACCGCATCGTTTCGCGTGGCATCCGTCGGCGGGGCCGACGGGGTGCCGATGATCTCTCCACCCGGCATGGACGGGGTCTCGTTGATCACGCGATACGACTCGATCGGCATGCCCGACGAGTACTCGACGGCCGGCGCGGCGTACCCGCCGTAGCTGCCGCCCGAGCTTCCACCCGAACTGCCACCCGACGAGCCACCGTACGACGAGCCGCCGTAGGAGCCATACGAGCCGTACGATCCGCCTGACGAGCCGCCTGACGAACCACCGGATGAGCCACCGGACGAACCGTGCCGCGCCGCGCGGAGGGCGCGACGATGGGCGTGGTGCGAACCCCAGCTCCCGTGAGAACCCGACGAGCCGTACGAGCCACCCGACGAGGCGCCCCCGTACGAACTGTAGGAACTCGACGACGAGCCACCCGAGGAGCCACCCGAGGAGCCACCGGGCGAACCACCGGACGAGCCCCCGGACGAGCCACCGGACGAACCACCCGATGACCCGCCTGACGAACCGCCCGACGAACCGCCTGCAGAGCCGTTATTGCGATGACGCCAGCCGGCCTCCACGTCGCTGCTCGCCGCGGCAACGGCGACGAACGTGAGGGCCCCGGCGATCCTGAACCAGCGACGAGACACCAGCATGGTGGATCAACTCCCGAGAAAATGAGCCGAGGATGACGGAACTGATCCCGGGCCGAGTCCCGAGGATCCTGCGTCCGAGTGATGCCAACGATAGTTTGCTGATCAGCCAAATCAAGAAGATTGGAGAAAAAAACCGGCCTGGGCTGTTTGGGGCGATTGCATCAGTTTTGCGGCCTCTCGCGCCGGACCAATTCAATCTCGAAAACCAGCACCTCGTTCGGCTCGATCGCCGGCGGCGACCCTTCCTCGCCATACGCCAGATTCGGGGGAAGGTGGATCCTCCACTTCGCCCCGACGCCCATCAGACCGAGCGCCTCCTGCCAGCCGGGCACGACGCCCCGCAGGGGAAACGCGGCCGGCTCGCCCCCGGGCTCGGTCCCATCGAATTGACGGCCGTCGATGTGCGTGCCGCGGTAGTGGGCGACGACGACGTCGTCCGGGCCGGGCGGCTGGCCCGATCCTGCACGCAGCACCTCGTACTGCAGACCGCTCGGCAGCGAGACGACGCCGGGCTTTCGCGCGTTGGCGGCCAGATACTCGCGCCCCTTCGCGAGGTTGATCTTCGCCGCCTCCGCCATCCGTTTGAAAAACGCCTCCTGCCGTTTCTGCATCGCCTCGTCGAAGGCCGTGATCGCCCGCCGCAGACGGGCGTCGTCGAGCCGTGGCGCCGCCTCCTGCACCGCGTCGGCGAGCCCTCGCGCGAGGGCCGCGTTGTCGATCGGAACGTCGAGCGTGGCATGGTCGGCACGGATGCGGGCGCCGATCCGATACCCGAGCGCGTAGCCGAGATCCTCGGGGTCGATCGCGGGTGCCGGAGCCGCCAGCTGCTCCACGGGACGCTGTGGACCGGGCTGCGCGAGCGCTCCTCCCGCCATGAGGCAGCAGGCGGCAGTCTGGATTCCGCACCACGACATTGGGAACACGACCGGACGCTGCATCATGACGTCTCCTGCGGAGGCCCTCGGTCCCGAACCCGCCCGCCGCAGCCTACGCGATCCGGAGCGCCGTCGCCCATCGGCCGCGACGGCGAGCGATCGCCGACTCCCCGTCAGGCACCGTCCGGCGGTGGCGCGAGCGAGCCGCGTGTCAGCTCGAGGAAAGCCGTTTCGAGATTGGTCTCCTGCTCACGGAGGCCGAGCAGCCCGTGACCTGCCGCGACGAGGCGGGCGGCCAGGGGCGCATGGTCGGTCACGCCATCGGCCAGCGCGACGACGACCTCCCCGTCCCGAACGGTCACGGCGGCCGCCTCGGGCGCCCGCTCGAGCTCCCGTGCCGCGGCCTCGGGTGACCCGGACACGCGAATGCGGAGCGTGGGCCTGCCGCGCACGCGCGCGAGCAGATCCTGCACGTCGCCGCAGGCGAGCAGTCGGCCGTACTCGATGATCCCCACGCGATTGCAGATGTCGGCGAGCTCGGGAAGGATGTGGCTCGACACGAGGATCGTCTTCCCCATTCCCTGGAGGCGTTTGAGGAGGTTGCGCATCTCGATGCGCGCCCGCGGATCGAGGCCGCTGGCCGGCTCGTCGAGCAGGAGCACCTGAGGGTCGTGCAGGAGGACCCGCGCGAGGCCGAGCCGCTGCGTCATGCCGCGCGAGAGGCTCGTGACGAGTTCGTCACGCTTCGCGACGAGATCGACCAGCTCGAGGGACCGCTCCGCGACGCGCCGCCGCTCGGTGCCCCCGATCCGGTACGCCGCGGCGAAGAACTCCAGGTACTCGATCACCTTCATGTCGTCGTAGACGCCGAAGATGTCGGGCATGTAGCCGATCGCCCGACGGATGTCGCGCGGGTGCGTGTAGATCGAGTGACCGCAGACGTACGCCTCGCCCCAGGTCGGCGCGAGGAGGGTCGAGAGGATGCGGATCGTCGTGGTCTTGCCGGCGCCGTTCGGCCCGATGAACCCGAAGAGATCGCCCCGGTCGAGCCTGAGATCGAGCGCGTCGAGCGCGCAGAAGTCGCCGTATTTCTTGGTGAGGTCGATCGTCTCGATCATGGTGATCCTCCGACCGGTCCGAGCGGGACCACGAGCCGGCACATCCGTGCGATCGTCTCGACCGGCTCCGCGACGTCGGCGGACCCGCTCGGGGCGAGCCGCCACGGGATCGACCAGCCGGCCGGCATGTCGCCCGTCGCGCCGACGAGCACGGCTCGATCGACACTCAGAAGCCCCGTGCGATCGAGCCCCGTCAGCCGCCCTCCCGGCATGAGCGTGTAGGCGGCCCCGCCGGCCGCGGCGTGCAGGCCGGCCACCTCCAGGATGCGGAACACGTCCGGTTCGACACGATTCCAGCGGTTCGACAGGTCGCGGTCGTCCACCGCACCGCGCCGCTGCAGGGCGCCGGCGAGCGACCGCGGGCCGCGCGACGTGCGCAGGTCGAACGTGACGTCCGGCGGCAGGGTGCCAATGTCGTAAACCCAGCCACCGTGGGCGAGCCGGCAGTCCTCGATCGCGAACGGCAGGTGGTGCGTGAAGGAGCCCCGCAGGGTGCCCTGCGCGTCGCGCGACAGGTTCGACGTCACGAGGATCGGACCGTCCGCGGTGGACCGCTGCCATGCCGCCTCGAAGAGCCGATTCGACGCGGCCGCCATGGGCACTCCGTCGAGCGTCGCGAGTGTGCGACCGTAGCGGTAGGGAGCGGCGGCGAGCATCGGATGCGGCACGGCCGCGTCGATGCCCCCGAACCCGGTGCCGGCATCGGCGAACCACGACACGGTGGCCTCCTCGCCGGCCCCGTCGCCGACCGCGACGTCGTACGCCGTGTTCGCGTCGCTCCACACCGCCGCCCAGCCATGGCTTCGCACCCGCCGCCCTTCGACGTCGACGTCGATCACCTCCGCGGCCCGGGCGACCGTCGCGACGGCGGGCCGGCGGCGGTCGGCGACTCCCCAGGCCGCCGCGCTGAAGAGCACGACGAACGCGGGGAGCGTCAGCCACGCCAGCCACGGCCGCCCGCGCGACGCGATCCACCAGTCGAGCGGATAGAGCGTGAGCACGTAGAGCAGCCCGAGTCCCGTGATCACCTCGAAGGGAACGGTGGCGATGGGCGGCGCGCGGCGGCCTCCGGTCCGCTCGAGAGCCGTGCGCAGCTGGCCGGCCAGATCGACCGCGCCCGGCTCGCGAGCCGCACCCGACAGGTCGGTGTCATCCGCCCGACCGCCGAGGAGTCGCACGAGCAGGGAGTCGGTGCCCGTCCAGCCGCGCAGCGGATCGTCGTCGAGATCGAGTCCCACCCAGCAGACGGTCCCGAGGCCCCGCGCCGTCCGAACCACGAGCGGCATGTCGGTCGGACCGGTGCCCTCGAACACATCGACGGCGCCGGACAGCGACCGCCGATCGCGCAGGAGAGGCACCCGCAGCGCGGACGCCCCGGGCCGGGCCGCGAGCCCGCCGGCACGGGCGTACGCCTCGATCGCCGCGACCCGTCGCACCGGCACGAGCCGTTCGACCGGGCCGGGTAGCCAGGCGGCGGCAGGGCCGCCTGCACCAGCCACATCCACGGCCGACGCACCGGCGCAGAGGACGAGCCGGCCGCCGTCGCGCACCCACGCGTCGATGCCCGTGAGGACCTCCGCGGGCACGTCCGTCAACGACCGCCCGCAGACGAGCATCACATCGGCGAGGTCATAGTCGCGCGGCGAGATGCCCGCCGCGATCGGCACCCGGCCGAGCGGCGCGACGACGGTGAGCGGCGGTGCATCCGGGGCGGTCATGAGCCGCGCGGCTCGACCCGCCGCTGGCAGGTCGCCGAGCACCACGAGGACGCGGTGCGTCGACGGGATGGGTTCGGCGAGGAGCATCTCGATGGCACCCTCGGGCGGGGCGACCGGGACGAGTCCGACGTCGCCTGCGGCCTGTGGCACGCGTTCGATGAAGACGCGCGCCGTCGGCCGACCGACCCGCACGCAGGTGTGGGCCTCGAGACCGCCGCCCGCGGCCTGCCGCAAAGACGCCGCCGGGGCGCGCACGAACTCCCCGTCTGGATCCTGCGCCCAGACGAACACCCGGTCGCCGGCCATCGCATCCGCGTCCGCGGGAGGCACCAGCCGCAGCGGGGTCCACGATCCTGCGCGGAACGCACCGGCCAGCCCGACGTCGATGGCCCAGCCCGACGCCGCGTTCGCCGGCGCCCCACCGCCCGCCACGACCGCGACCACGCCCAGCGCGAGGGCCGCGTGACGGATGCCCGTCGCGGTGCGGCACACGGGCACGCCGCTCATGGCTTCTCCGCGTCGGGGCACGCGCAGGCCAGCTGCCCGCATCCGGGGCACCCCGCGCCGTACTTGCGCGCGACCGCATCCTCGAGGTCGATGTCGGCGACGTTGGCGATCGTCGCGAGCCATGCAAGGACGTCGGCGAACTCGAGCGCCTGTTCGTCGGGTGTGCCGCCGCGGAGCGCGGAGGCCAGTTCCCCGACTTCCTCCACGAGCCACATGAACGTGCCCTCGACGCCGCGGGCGGCGTCCTTGTCGTGGTACATCTCGCGGATCAGAGCCTGGAACTCGCGAAGCGTCATGCCGCGGCCGCCGTGCCCGTGGAGAGACCGATCGAGGCGTACGGCGGCCCGTCGCTCCCCACGTCTCCGGAGTGTACAAAGCAGCCTGGCCTCCGGGCGAACGGGAGGCGGGCGATCATCCGCTCGCCCCCCTGCTCGCCCCCCTGACGGAGGCGCGCTCGCTCAGCCCGCACCTGCGACCACCACCATGCCCCACGCTCGCCCCATCCGCGTCTTCGACACCACGCTCCGCGACGGCGAGCAGTCTCCCGGAGCGAGCATGAACCTCACGGAGAAGCTCGAGATCGCGCAGGCGCTCGTCCAGCTCGGCGTGGACGTGATCGAGGCGGGCTTCCCGATCGCCTCACCCGGCGACTTCGAGAGCGTGCGCGCCATCGCGGGGGCGGTCTCCGGCCCCGTGGTCTGCGGACTGGCGCGCTGCAACGATGCCGACATCGATCGCGCGTGGGAGGCGCTCCGGCACGCCGGTCGGCCGCGGATCCACGTCTTTCTCGCGACGAGCGCCATCCACCGGGAGTTCAAGCTCCGCATGGGCGAGGACGAGGTCGTCGCGCGGGCCGTCGCCGGCGTGACCCGCGCGCGGAAGCTCTGCGACGACGTCGAGTTCTCGCCGGAGGATGCGGCCCGCACGGAGCCCGACTTCCTCTGTCGCGTCGTCGAGGCGGTGATCGCCGCCGGCGCGACGACCGTGAATATCCCCGACACCGTCGGCTACGCCACGCCCGCCCAGATGCACCGCGTGATCACCACCCTGCGAAGCCGCGTCCCCTCCATCGACCGTGCGGTGATCAGCGTCCACTGCCACGACGACCTCGGGCTGGCCGTCGCCAACAGCCTCGCGGCGGTCGAGGCGGGCGCCGGCCAGGTCGAGTGCACGATCAACGGCATCGGCGAGCGTGCGGGCAACTGCTCGCTCGAGGAGGTGGTGATGGCGCTGCGGACGCGCTCTGACCACTACGGCTGCGAGACGGGCATCGTGACGCAGCGGCTCGTCCCGACGAGCCGGCTCGTCGCCAACGTGACCGGCATCCGCGTGCCGCGGAACAAGGCGATCGTCGGCCGCAACGCCTTCGCCCACGAGGCGGGCATCCACCAGGACGGCATGCTGAAGGAACGGAGCACGTACGAGATCATGCGGCCCGAGGACGTGGGTCTCGAACGCACCGACCTCGTGCTCGGCAAGCACAGCGGCCGTGCCGCCCTGGCCGATCGCGCCACGGCCCTCGGCTACCAGCTCTCCAGCGAGCAGCTGCAGACGGTCTTCGAGCAGTTCAAGCTGCTGGCGGACCGCAAGAAGGAGATCTACGACGGCGACATCGCGGCCCTCTGCGAGCAGCAGTTCGCGGCGCTCCCCGAGGAATACACGTACGAGGGCTACGAGATCGCCTGCACCTCCGGCAGCCCCCCCACCGTGACGCTGCGGGTGCGACACGACGGCGCGAGCAAATCGGTGGTCGTCACGGCCGGCGACGGCCCGGTCGATGCGATCTTCCTCGCGATCGAGAAGCTGACGGGGATCACGACCATCTGCCGTGACTTTCGCGTGCAGGCGGTGACGGTGGGGAAGGACGCGCAGGGCGAGGTCACGGTCGAGCTCGAGCATGCCGGGCAGATGCAGCGGGGACGTGGCGTCTCGACCGACTCGCTCGAGGCGGCGGCACGCGCGTTCCTGGCGGCGATCAACCGCCTCGCCCTCGGCCCCCAGCCACGCCTTCACCCGCAGCGGACCCATTCGTAGCAGACTGTGGAATACGTCTGCCCGAGCAGGATGCGAGGCGTGCCGACGGCGGAAACCCTCGGCGTCTCCACCGGTCGGCCGAGTGGACCAAGGCCATGGAAGCCATGGAAGGCTTTGTCCGAGGACCGTGAGGCGGTCAAATCGCCTCGCCGCCACGTTCGCCCGTGCGGATTCGCACGCACTCGTCCATCGGCAGGACGAAGATCTTGCCGTCGCCGATCTCGCCGGTCTCGCCCGACCGGCCCCCCTTGAGGATCGCGGCGATCGTCGGCTCGACGAACTCGTCGTTGACGGCGATCTGGAGCTGGACCTTGCGCAGCAGATTCACGGCGATCTCGTGCCCACGGTAGGTCTCGGCATGGCCGCGTTGCCTGCCGAAACCCTGCACGTCGAGGACCGTCAGCCGGAAGACATCCACCTCGGAGAGCGCCTGCTTCACGCTCTCGAGGCGGTTCGGCTGGATGATCGCGATGATGAACTTCACACCGCGCCTCCAGCACCACGGAGAGATGATGGCCCGCACGGGACCGATCCCCCATACCGTAGCAGACTCCGCCGAGGCGACACCCCATCGGCCGCAGGCCCGCGCGACACGAGACTCCCACTGCCAACGTCCGCCACGATCCGCCCGAAGAATGCCCCGGCCTGGGCGAGCCAGGCGGAGTGCCCACCCAAGCCGTTGGGGCATCCTTCTGGACGGTCGTGGGTGCGGCGGTGGCGCACGGCTCAGCACGCGTTGCGAGCGCGATCACCGCTCTGGGCTCGGCCGCACGATCACGCGCGGGTGACCGAGCGGTGGGATCTGGGGGAGCAAAAACCGTGCCGCTGCTCCGAAGGCGAGCCCCCTCCAACCACCTCAGTGCAGCTGATGCCGTCGGGTCGACGAGCGGGAACCGCAGCTTTCCGCCATGCCGGCGACGTTTTGAGAACCACGGCCTTCTTCCGCGTCGCATCGTGGGGGAAGAGCACGAGGAGATGCCGCCCACTTTTCCGGCATGGCACTGCCGCACGACAGTGCAAGGGCCCCGCCGATACGGCCATGCGATGTGCCCGACCGGGAAGTGGAGTAGGCTCGCGACCGGCAGCGATCGGCAGCGCTCGACACGCCCGCCTCGACAGCGAGACACGACGATGGACATCGCCGCGGCGCGAGCCTTGGGCGCGGTGACGGCGCTGCCACGTGGCCCGCTCGTCGAGGCGCTGGCCGCCCGCTTTCCCGCCCATGCCGCCGACGCCGACGCGGCCCGACGGCTGGCCGTGCAGGGCGGTCGAGCCGCCGCCCTGGCGAGGCTCGATGCGATCGATCCCGGTGGGTACGCACGGTCACGCAACCACGTCGGCGGCGCCGTGACGCGACTGTCCCCGTGGATTCGTCATGGCGTGGTCGGGCTCGCCGAGGTCCGAGATCTGGCGCTGGCCCGGGTGCGCCGGGCGGAGGATGCCGAGAAGCTCGTGTCGGAGCTCGCGTGGCGCGACTACTGGCGTCAGGTCCATGCCGCGCTCGGCGAGCGCATCGACGACGATGTCGAGGGGCCGACGATGCAGCCGCGGGCCCCGGTCGCCAGGACCGAGGTCCCGGACGACGTGCTCGGCGCGCGCACCGGCATGGCGTGCATGGACGCCTTCGCGGGTCGCCTGCACGACAGCGGGTGGCTCCACAACCACGAGCGGATGTGGCTCGCGTCGTGGCTCGTGCACGCGCGAGGTGTCCGCTGGCAGGCGGGGGCCCGCTGGTTCCTGCGCCATCTGCTCGATGGGGATCCGGCGAGCAATCACCTCTCGTGGCAGTGGGTCGCCGGCACGTTCTCGGCGCGCCCCTACCTCTTCAACCGAGAGAACCTCGAGGCCTACACCGGCAACGCCCATTGCGGCACGTGCGAGCTCCTGAGTCGCTGCGACGTGGAGGGAAGCTACGAAAGCCTGACGGATCGATTCTTCGTCGGCCCCGCCGGCCGAGAGTCTTCGCCTCCCGCGTCGCTCCGCGGCCGGCTGGTTCGGACCTTCGTGCCGCCGCCCCGGGGCGGCCCCGCGCGACCGCTCGTCTGGGTCACGCTCGGTGCCGCCTCGTCGCGGGGCGCGGCGGCGCTCGCGTTTCCCACTTCACCGCGCATCCACGTCATCGACCCGGCGTGGCTGGCGGCGGAACAGCCCGGGCTCAAGCGGCTCGTGTTCCTCTGGGAGTGCCTCGCTGACATTCAGGACCTGCATGTCGTCGAGGGACCTCCGGTCGATGTCTTGCCCGCCGCCGCCGCCGCCCTGGGGTGTGACGGCATCGCGCTCGAATGGACGCCCTGCCCGAGGGAACGCGCCGCAGCCGCCGCGATCGCGCGGGTGCTCCCGGTATCCGTCGTCGACGAGGCCCCGTTCTGCGATCGCTCGAGGGTCGACGATCTCCGCCGTTTCTCTCGGTACTGGCAGCGGGTGCGGGCATCCGCGCTGCGACCGACGAGCGACCCGGTCGCGCCCCACCCGTCGGCGTGACGTGTCCGCCCCGACCGGCGCCAGCGTCCTGCCGGTCACAGGAGCCCCAGGAGGTTCACCCAGCTGCACAGATCCTCGGCCGGCAGCGCATCGCCGTTGACGGGGAGCGTGCCGACCGTGATGCCGGCCGCCTCGAGCCGTCGCCGGTCACCCTCGATCTGCCGGGCCAGATCACCCCGGCCCTGCCCGAGAAGCACCCACGGCGAGGCCCCGGGTTCCGCGGGACGGACGCTCGCCTGCCGGGGCAGGCCCGAGTCCCACGCGGCCACGCCGCGCACCGGCGTCTGGATGCGTTCGGCGGCCAGCCATGCAAAGGCCCCCCCTGCCCCCCTTCCGGCGAACGCGATGCGCGATCGGTCGATCGCGGTGCGGGACTGGAGCGCGGCGATGGCCCGTTCCACGGCCACCATGTCCCCCCTGCTCCAACGATCGGGTTCGCCGGAACCCGCGATCACGACGGCGACGCCATGACGACCCGCCGCCACCCGCCAGGGCTCGGCCTCGGCCTCGACCGCGCGACCGTGCGGCGGACCGAAGTAGACGAGCACGCCACGGCTCCGTTCTCCGGCCGGGATCACGGCGATCGCCGGTTGATCCACCTCGGCGCCCCCCAGCGGCACGACGGTCGTCGTGCCGGTGAACCCGCCGGCTGGATCGATGTCGCCCGCCGTCGGCACGTCCGCGGGAAGATCGCCTGGCCCGGGAGTCACTTCCAACGTCACCGCCTCGACCGATTCACCACGCCGGCGCGACAGGGTGACGCGCATGCCCGGCTCCACACCCCCGAGCAGTCCTGCGAGCGTCCTGACGTCCTCCAGATCGACCCGCTTCGATCCGTCTGCATCGTCCGCCACCGCCGCCGTCTCGAACACGTCGCCGGCCGCGAGTCCCGCACCGGCGGCCGCACTTCCCGGGACCACCCAGCCGACCGTCACGCCCCGCGCGTCGTTCTCGCGCGGCAGGATGCCGAGGACCGCACGGCGCCACGGGGGCAACGAGGCGGCCAGGGTCACCTGCACGGTGCGCCGCTCGCCGCCGCGATCGACGGTGACCGCCACCACGTCTCCGGCGAACCTCCGCCCGAGACCGTGACGCACGTCCGCGATGCGTTCCACCGCGCGGTCGTCGATCGCCACGATGCGATCTCCGCCCCGCAGCCCGGCCTCCGCCGCGGGGGCGCCACGGCGGCACGAGCCGATCACCGGCTCCCCGTTGAGCCGATCCCGCGACCGATAGGCGATGCCCAGGATTCCCGGCTCGAGCGTCTCACCCGCCTCCAGCCGCGAACGCACCGCGAGGATGTCCTCGAGAGGCACGGCGAACCCGATGCCCGCATCGTAGAGCTCCGTGCCCGCGGGCATGCCGGCGGTGTCGGCCGGAAGCGGTGCGATCAAGCCGATGACCCGTCCATGGATGTCGACGAGGGCGCCGCCGTAATTGGCGGGTGATGTGGCCGCATCCGTCTGGACCCCCCTGCCCCAGGCCCGGTCGATGGCGGAAACGATGCCGACGGTCACGTTGGGCGCGGCATGCGTCCAGCCACGGCCGATGCCGAGGGCCCACTGGCCCGGAGCCATGCCGTCGCGGGCCACCGCCTCCAGCGACGGCGTGTCCGACAGCGGCTCCGTCCGGAGCAGCACGAGGCCGCGGGCCGCATCGCGGCCGACCGCGCGGGCCGCGAGCCGTGCGCCGTCGGGACGCACCACCACCACGCGCTGCATGTCGACGGGGACGCCGAACGCGGTGGTCACGATCCATCCGGCAGGATCGATGACGAGCCCCGAGGTGGGGCCGGCGCCGGGAACGGCCTCCGCACCGGCGCCGAGTTCGGCAGCCGATCCACCGATGGGTTCGAGCCGCACGACCGCCGCGGCGACGCGACCCACCGCCGCGCGAAAGGCGGTTTCCTCAGCGCGGGTCGGCTCGCCGTCACCTGCCGCCGCGAGGGCCGCCGCGCAGGTCGCCGCGAGGGCACCCAGCAGCGATGCGGCGATCGACCATGTCGCGACACGCCGCGCGCCGCGTGGACAGGCGGCCGATCCCCCGCGGTGCCGGTGGAGCGTGGTCGCCTCGTCCCGTGTGGGCGGACGCAATCGGCCGATCGCTCGTGCGCGGGTCAACGCTCGTCCTCCCTGTGCGGCCGTTCCTCGACACGGGGCTTCGGGCCGAGATCGATTTCGACGATGGCACCTTCCCGGATGACCGAGAGCCGCATCGGCTCCGCCGCCGGCAACCGGCCGAGCTCGCGCTGGAGTGCACCGCGGGTGCCGACCGATCGCCCGGCGACGGCGATCACGAGATCGTCGGGACGGAGCCCGGCCCGCTCGGCCGACGACCCGCGCACGACCGCCTCCACGAACGGGGGCGTGCGGTCGAGCAGGTCGGGCACGAGGATCGCTCCGACACGCCCGGGATCGAACGGCCGAGCGTCCTCGACCGTCTCCGCATCGCTCGTCCCGGACTCGATCGCGGCGACACCGCGCACGAGTTCGGCGGCGGGCAACGCGTAGCTCAGCCAGATGCCGCTCGTCGTGGACCGCAATTCCTTGCCGAGCATGCCGACGAGTCGGCCGCGCGAATCGACCAGCGCGCCGCCCGCGGAGCCGGGGTTGTTCGTCGTGCAGTCGAGCACGTAGACGTCGCCGGCATACGGCGCCTCGGCGGCACCGCGCCGCGCCTGCAGCGGCACGATGGCCGAGACGACGCCCCGCTGCGCACTGACGCGCTCGTCCCCGACGGCGACGGCGAAGAGGTTCGACAGGGCGATCACGCGGGTGCCCACCGGCACGGCGTCCGCCGGCTCGAGCGCGAGCGCGGGCAGACCGGTCGCGTCGATCGCGAGGAGGGCGAGCTCGCGCCGCGGATCCGCGCCGAGCAGCGTGGCGCGGTGCCGAGTGCCGTCGTCGAGCACGCATTCGACATCGGCCGAGTCGAGGACCGTGCTCATCGCCGTGAGGATGCGTCCCTCGGGCGAGACGAGAATCCCCGACTGGTACCCCTCCAGTCCACGCACGCCGCCGCTGCCGTAGACCTTGACGACCGCCCGTGCGGCTCGGGCGATCGCCGCCTGCGGCTGCGGAACACCTTCCGCGTCGTCCGCCCGGCACACGGCGAGGGCGAGGGTCGCGAACACCGCCGTCGAACCCACGGGCATCCGGAGGGCACGGTGCACGACCATCATCGCCCCTCCCCGTCCGGCGTGACGAGAAACGTGGCGAAGGGGGTGGTGCCGCGCCGCACGACGATCGCGCGCGGCAGCCCGTCGTCGGCCGGCGGAGCGAGACGCACCTCGCAGGGGTCCGCATCCGCGTCGAGCCAGAGATCGATGCCGACGACGCTGCCTCCATCGTCGACGAAAAACCGCGCCACCACACCCGCCACGGCCGACTCGAGGACATCGAGGAGCGGAGGCGACGCCGTCGCCGTCTCGTCCGCCCGCGCGAGCGGGCTGCCGTACAGCGGCGCCGTGCCCCAGTAGGTGGTGGAGCCGAGGTCGGCGGGGCCGCCGGTCGAGAGCCTCCGCCAGAGCGAGAGCGCCGCGAGCAGCCCGCCGCTCCCGGGAGGATCGGCGGCGGCGTCGAGCTCCCCGCGTGGATCGAGCGTCGACCGCCCGGTCGGCAGATCGATCGAGACCACCGTGTCATCCACCTCGATGCGGAAGTCGCCCGACTCGGCAAGCGTGCCACCGAACCGCCACGGCCCCGCCGGCGGGCGGCGTGCGGCCGCGATGGCCGCGGCCACGCGGTCCCGCTCGACGACGTTGAAGTGATGATTCGTGAATCCCGGCCGCGGATCATGGACGGCCCGCACCACGGCCGGCATGTCCTCGGGAGGGGGCCGCATCGTCTCCGGCCGGCCGGGCACGTCGTCGGGCGCGGGCCGGCCCGGACCTCGATCGGGCCGACGATCGCCGGCGACGATCGCCGCGAGTTCGGCCGGTGCATGGAGCGGCGCCAGACGGACGAGAACCTCGGCACGCTCCGTTCCACGACGGTAGACGAGCGGCACCTGCCAGCCGGCCGGAAGCGTGCCGAGCACATTCTTGAAGGCGTTCACGGTGCGCACCGGCCGTCCCGCGAGGGAGACCACCTCGTCGTCGTACCGCAGCCCACGTCGCCACGCGTCGGACGACTCGAGGATGTCCGACACGACGACCCGTCCGTCGGCGCTCGACGCCACCGTCGCCCCGAGCGTGGCATGGTCCACGAGCCGACCGCCCCGCAGGCTGCCGAAAAACTGCAGCAGCTGTCTCGCGGAAATCGCGTAGCCCACGCCGACGTTCACGCGGCCGCGCTTCTCGAACGACGCCCGCCCGTTCACACCGATCAGCCGGCCATCGGCGTCGAAGAGCCCGCCCCCCGAGTTCCCGGGATTGATGGCCGCGTCGACCTGCAGGCAGTCGGTGTACTCGAGGATGGTGCCCGCGGGAAACTGGTAGCGGTGAACGCCCGATACGATCCCCGCGCTGATGGAGGGACGCAGATCGGTGGCCAGGAGGAAGGGATTGCCCGCGGCGAAGCAGAAGTCACCCGGCTGCACGAGATCACTGTCGCCGAACTCCGCCGTGGGGAAGTCGTCGCGGCCGAGCAGCTTGATGAGCGCGACGTCCCCTGTCGGGTCGAGGCCGACGAGGACCGCGTCGTACAGCCGCCCGTCGTCGAGTCCGCAGCGCATCGCCGGCCCGGCCGGCTGCACGACGTGGAAATTCGTGAGCGCATAGCCATCCGGCCGCACGAGCACGCCCGAGCCGCCGCCGGCCTCGCCGGCGAAAATCGCGACCGCAGTGGCCGAGGCACGTCGGATGCTCGCGACCCGCCGCGCCTCGGCCGCGAGCACGTCACGATCGACGGCATCCACCCCGTACAGGGCTCCACCGTCGAGGGCCGTGACGAGCAGGCACACCGACGTGAGCACGACCGCCGCCCGCAGCATCCATGCGTTCGTCATTTCTCGAACGCCGGACTGCGGAGCAGCACCGGCCCTCCCATGCCCCCCGCGTCGGGAAAGTCGACGAGAATCTCGAGACGCCGGGCCGTCGAGACGTCGATGTCGATCGATCCCGCCGGCACCGCACCCGCATCGCGTCCGGTCCGAACAAGCACCGGCTCGTGCAGCACCGCGCGACCGTCGAGCGCGATCGTCATCACACCGACATCGCGGAGCGCGTCCCCCGACACCGGAGCGGCCGGCACCGCGGTGGCGCGAAACCGCCGTGCATCCTCCGGCACACGCCAGACCGCCCGAGTCCGGGGACGAACCACGAGTCCGCCCGCCGCCGCGTCCCCGGGCACGACGCGCGGCGCGAAGAAGGAGGCGAGGCCGGCCACGTCGGCGAGACCGCCGAAGAACGGCTCCACATCCACGCGTTCGGGCTCGAGGCCGACCAGCGACACGGTGCGACCGGAGGCATAATCGAGTCCGCGGAGCCATGCCGCCGGCATCCGGATCGAGTCGTCGATGACGAGCCCCTCGGGTGACCAGGTGATCGTGGCCGCCTGCATCGTGCCTCCGGCGACGGCGACCCGAATCCCTCGCGGCGGCGTCGCGTCCCGCAGCCAGCGGAGGCCGACCACCTTGTCGCGCCGCACCGGGATCGTCTCCCCGTCGAGCACGACGGTGACCGCGTCGGCCGTCACGCCCGTGAGGGCACATGCCACGCAGTCGTAGGTGTCACCGGCGCCCACGACGACCACGTCACTGTCGGCGGGTTCGGGCAGCAGGGCCAGCCACGGCGCGGCGGTGCCGGCCGCGGGAGCCGGCCAGGCGACCATGTGCAAGCGCTCGGCGGGCAGCACCGCATCCTCGCCGCCCCGCGTGATCGCGGCGGTCTCTCCGGTCCAGACGAACCGGTCTCCCGTGAGCCGTGACCCGTCGAGCAGCGTGACGGCGACGGCCGCGTCGCGCGTGTCGCCGACGGCGGGGTCCGGAAAGACGACCGTGCGGACGGTGTCCAGCGGCAGCGTGTCCAGCCGTCCGTCGACCTCGATCTGCACCGACGCGTCATCGATCCGGAGCAGTACCCCGGTGACCGGCCCGCCCGAGGCCCGCTCGATCGTCACGGTGCGCCGGGGTTCGTCGGCCAGCGTGCACGGGGACGCGACGACGAGCATCGCGATGCTGCGCACGGCGAGGACGACGCGACGCCGGAACGCGGTCCGACACGATGCACCCGCGTCTGCCATCGATCAGCGGTCCTCTGCACCCGCGGCAAGCCGCTTGAAGTAGCGTTCGATGACATCGCGGTAGTGCGGCGGAAACTCCCGCCCGATCTGCTGAAGGGCCGCCTCGCGGGCGTGGGGTGGCAGCGCGCCCCACGCATCGTCATCGCCCAGATCGCGGCGCTGCACCTCCCCCGCACCGCGGCCGCCGGCGATCCGGCTGTCGTCCATCGGTCGTGCCGCACCGCCACCGCTGCCGCCACCACCGCCACCGCCCCCCTGCCCCTCCTGGTTCTGTTGGTTTTGCTCCTCGATCCGCTCGATGAGGCGATCCAGCGACGCGACGACTCCGTCCTGCACGCGGCGGGTGGCGGGACCGGCCCGGCCGAGGTCGAGCCGCCGGGTGACGTCCCGCATCCGGCGGGCGACGTGCGCGAGCGACTCCTCCTCGAGGCCCGTGATGTCCTGGCGCATCAGCCGCGCGAGCCGCTCGTAGCGCACGGGAATGGAGTCGGCCCTCTCGAGCAACCGGTCGAGCGACTCGATCGCCGTGTCGCTTTCCAAGAGCCAGTGCGCACACGCGGCACGATGAAAGAGGAGCGCCGCCGGATCGACCGCCGACTTGACGTCGAGCCCGGCCAGCAGTGGCGCCGCCTCGTCGAACCGCCGCCGCCGTACGAGATCCCGCCCCAGCCAGAGCTTGACGGCGTCACGATGGAACGCCGTGACGACGGGCTCGTCGAGCCAAGCGAGCGCTCCCTCCGCCTGCCCGGGCGGATCGTTCCGGACCGCGGCGGTGCGAGCGTCGACCAGCGCGATCGTCTCCACGACCGCGTCGAGTGGATCCTCCAGTGGACCACCGGCGTTCCAGACGGCGATCGCCTTCCGCAGGACGGTCTCATCGACACCCGCCGATGACTCGTCCAACCACGAGAGCGTCCGCGAGCGGATCTCATCCGGTGACGGGATCGCCCAGGTCGCCTCTCGGAGGAACTCCCCATCCTCCGCCACCGCCACGCATGCCGACCAGGGATGCCACGCCGCGAGCACAAGACCCACGGCGACGATCGCGGGACACGCTCGCACGAGACTCATCGCGCGAGGGCGGGATGGCGACGCGTCGACCCATGCGCCCGACGCCCCGACCGGGGAGGCGGACCACAGCGTGCTTTGTTCGCGATTCCAGCCACCGCGGGACATCGACCGCTTTTTCATGCCGGACCCTCCGACGCCGCGGACGGCGACACGAACGCCACCTCCGCCATGATACTCCCGGCCGGCACGACGCGGCGACCGTCGGGCGCGGTACACGGGATGACACGGCGGCAGGCCGCGGATTTCACTCCGTCCGACCCGTGACGATGTCGTGGGCCGCCTGCTCGATGGACCGCTGCCGGTCGGCGAGCCGACCGAGCGCCGCGCGCAGTTCCGGTTCTTCCGCCTCCTCGATCCCGTCGCCCAGCAGGCGGGCGAACCGACCGGTGCGAGTGTTCACGCGCACCTGGAGCGAACGGAGCATCTTGAGTTCGGCGAGGGCGTCCACGAGCGGCTGATCCCCCGGCTCCGGCGCCCGCCCCCCTGCTCCGCCCTGCTGCGCGGACTGCGGATCACTGCGAGCCCGCTCGAGGGCGCCCAGCAGTTCCTCGAGTCCGGCGACGATGTCCTCCTGGATGCCGGTCGTGGCGGCACCCGTGTCGCCACGGGCGAGGCGCGAGGCAGCCTGCTCCGCGTCGTCGCGCACCTGTTCGAGTGCCTGAGGGACGGCGACGGCGGTGCCGTCGTCCCGCACCACGGCCAGTGCCCGAGTCGCGGCCGTGCCGACCTCGGCCTGCTCCCGGCCGAGACGGCCGGCCTCCAGCTGCCGCGACCGATCGGTCGGTGGCCGCGGGTCCACGGCGAGCCTGCGGGTTTCCGTGACCAGGCCCTTCTCGATGCGCAGCATGTCCCGCACCCGCGCCTCGAGCCTGACGAGAAGCCTCTCGACCTCCTGCTCCCGCAGCTGCCGGAGGATTTCCTGGAGTTCCGCCCGCGCGTTCTCGAGCTCCTCGATCGCCCGCTCCTGCTCCTCACGCGCATCGGCCCGACGGGCGTCGGCGAGCCGCGCCTGTGCCTGACGCATCCGCTGCTCGGCCGCCGCCAGCCGACGTGCCGTGCGTCGTGCACGAGAGGCCTCGTCATCGCCCTCCGACTCCCCCTCGCCATCCGAGGGTGCCCCATCCGACTGCTTGCCATCCGACTGCTTGCCATCACTTTCCTCGTTGCCGTCAGGGCGACCTTCATCGGGCTTCCCGGCATCGCTCGGACTCGCTGACTGCTCCGCGGGGCCGGCCGATCGCTTGGCAAAATCGCCGATGTCGCCAGCCAGTCTCGCGGTTTCCTCCGCCAGCTGCCGCTGCCGCGCTGCGAGGTCATCCTCGCCCGCTTTGCCTTCCGTGCCCGCCTCGATGTCGCGCTGGCGGCCGATCGTCTTGGCAAGCCTCGCCAAAAACTGTCTCACCTCCTGGTTCGACGTGGCGAGCCGCCGGTCGTCGTCACCAGCCGCGAGCATGCCGTGGAGGGAGCGCAGCTGCTCGATGAGCCCCTGCTGGCTCGCCCCGGCCTGCAGGAACTGCCCCTGCTCGAGCTGGCGGACGACCGCGTCGAGCCGGTCCGACACCTGGCCCTCGCGCGATTCGGCACACACGCGCCGCAGCAGCGCCGCGCGCCGCGGATCGGTCGCATCCAAGAGATCGGCAAGACGGAGGAACGCGCGCTCCAGTTCGCGGTACTGCGAGACGAGCTCCTCCTCGCGTGTCGCCAGCGGCTGTGCCGGCGCATCGGCGGCTGGCTGGGCGAGGGCCGCTCCGCAGGCCCATCCCCACGCCACGAAGGCCGCCGCGGCGGGACCGAGGCGGCCTCGCGAGCCGCAGCGGATCGACGTGCGGTGCATCGACCGATCGACGCGACTCATGGACGCTGCAGAAGCGCGCGGCCGCGACGCTTCTGCTCCTCGAGGGTTTCCGCCCGAATCTGTTCCTGCAGACGGATCACGTCCCGCAGGCGCTCGACCAGCTGGTTGTACGACTCCAGCTCGATCATCCTAGCCAGGATCGCCCGCAGCCGCTCGAGCGCCGCGTCGGCCCGTTGCACCACGGCCGACGGCGTCGCGTCACGACACGCCCGCTCGAGATCGGGCAGATCACGGGACGCGACCGCCGTCAGTGGAGCCGCGATCTGTCGAATGAGACGCTCCTCGACCTCGGGCGTCAGCAGGTCGTTCGTCGCGAGTTCCAGGTGGATCGTGCGAAAGGCCTCGGCGACGTCGGCGGCCTCGCCGGCGGTGCGGGCTGCCGTCTCGGCACACGCGACCACCGGATCGACGACGAAGGCTTCGTCGTCGGCCGCCGCCGAAGTCGGGGATGCGAGCCGCTCGCGGGCCTGGGAGAGGTCGTCGATCGCCGACTCGAAGCGCCGTCGCAGGAGGATCTCCCGTGCCTCGAGGAGGGCACGAAGCGCCTCGGGAGTGACGACCTCGAGCGACCAGGTCTCGCCGCGCCCTTCCTGGGCCGCGCCGTCGAGCGTGCACCGATCCCGTGCGGTGACGGTGCACGCGAGACGTTCTCCCGGCGTGAGCGCCAGCGGCGCGAGGACCACCTCGTGAGGCGAGTCCGCCGTGAACTCGGCGACGAGCGCGCCCTCACGAACGCCTGGAATCGGCAGCCGCACCGTGTCGTCCGCGCTGGCATCACCGTCGCCCGGCGGCCCATCCGACTCGATGCCATCGGTCCCCTTCGCGGCCTCCCGCCGCAGCTGCACGGCCGCTTCGGCGAGCGCGTGGTCGTCCCCGATCGTGCCGACCAGGAGCAGCCGACCGGCGCCGGTGATCGCCGCGGGCATGCCGCGTGGCGTCATGGCGACCTGGGGGGGCTCGTCGAGGACGGGCATGACGAGAAACTGGATCGGCTGCCGATTCGAAAGACCGTCGGTGTCGCGAAGGTCGAGCGACACCGCGACATCGCCGTCGAGCACCGGGATCTCGCCCTCGAGCGTCAGACGGTCGCCGTCGCCGCCGTGGGAGGCGGTCTCCGCCGCACCGAGCGATGCGAGCACGCGAGGCGGGGCGGATGACTCCGGCGCCGCGTCGCCCGCGAGGGCCTCGGGGGCCGCGACCACCGCACCGGCGGTGCCCGCGACCGCGGCGTCGCGCGCCGTCAGCACGGCCTCGGCGAGCGGCTTGGTCGACGTGCACGTGATCCGCACGCGCGACCCGCGCGGCACGCGCACGACGCGCGAGGCGGCCGTCGGCCGGAAGCCCGTGCCCAGATAGGCGGGGGGCTCGTACTCGATGGTCAAGCCGGCGAGCGCGGGTGCCTCGGCGACGACCAGCCGCAGGCCCGTCAGCCGCCCGTCGCCTCCCCGCACCTCGAACTCGAGGTCGCCACCGACTCCCGTGAGGGTGTGCACGAACGTCTGGCCATCCGGCCCGACACCGCCGAGCGTCCCCATCCGACGGGACTGCCAGCCATCCGGACCGCGCGTTCGCAGTTCGACGAGATCGGGCAGCGGACCATCCGCCCGGGCCCGCACGACGATCTCCACGTCGCTGCCGCGCGCGACGAGGCGGCGGCCGTCCTCGAAGCCCTCGATGGCGAGCCGCACACGACGCGGCCACGGCTCGTCCGAGAGCCGCGTCATCCGCCGGAGCCAGAGCCCGGCCACGTCACCCCGTGTCGCCGCCAGCGCGCCGATCGTCGCGAGGGAAGCGACCGCGGCGATGGCCAGCGCGGCGAGCCGCCGACCGCGAAACAGCCCCCCCAGCCGGACGCCGCCGGCGAGCGTGGCGGCGGCCGCCGTCGTGCGGGCGGCGAGATCCGGGTCGCAGGGCGTGCCCGCGTCACCGGCGTCGGGCGGGCGGTCCGCCAGCGAGATCGCGGTGGAGATGCTGTCGCCGAATCGCGCGTCATGTCGCTCCACGACGAGCGCCAGCGAGGCATCCGAGAGCGGCGCACGCAACCGCGCGACGAGCTTCGACGCGACGATCCAGGCGATCGCACCGGCCGTCACCGCGAGCGCCGTCAGGCGGACCGCGGCGGGAGGCTCGACCCACCAGTCGAAGAGCAGCGTGAGCCAGAAGGCGGCGGCGGCGACCAGGGCGAGCCACGCCAGCGACTCCACCCAGATCCAGAGCCGTGCCCGGCGACGCACGGCCGCCAGCATCCGGCGCACGGGCTCGATCGAGCCGGCGGTCGGGCGTGACGGTGTGGATGCGAAGACGCTCATGGATCTTCAGGCGAGCTTGAGAAACCGACGGGCGAGCCACTCGGCGCACAGGAGCCCGACGCCGATCGCGAGGAGCGCGGCATTGAGCCTCCGCTTGAACGACGCGTCCGCGCCGCCGGGCTCGAAGACCCGCCGGGACCTGTCCGGGAGCGTCGCCGCCAGCGCCTCGGCATCATCAGGCGTCCACCGGTCCGCGGCGAGGAAACGCGCCGTGCCGCCGGTCGCCCGCGCGACGTCCTCGAGGAGGGCGCGATCGAGTCGCGGGCGCGTCAGCTCGCGATCGGGCAGATGGGCCTGGATGCGCCGGGACAGCCGCTCGGGAACCGGCGCCGCGAGGTCGACATCGACCTGCCAGGTCCCCTCGCGCGCGACGATGAAGCCGCCGCGCAGGACGTCCGCGCGGCCCGGCTCCGGCTCGAGCGTCAGCGTCGTCGTGCCCCCGTCCGGCCGCCGCACCCGGCAGACGACGGCACCGGCCCTGCCCGCCGTGCCCTCGGAGAGCACGAGCCGCACCTGCGCCGTCGACCCGACCGGCACGCGGTCCCGGTCCACGAGCAGGCGGCTCGTGCGTGAACCGCGCAGCAGGCGGCCCTGTGCGACATGCCGCACGACCTGCGTGGTGAGCCGCTCGTGCAGGCGGGGGTCGACCGCGCGCAGCCGCCACAACTCGCCGCTGCCGACCGAGACCACCGTGCCCGATCCGTAGTAATGGCCCGCGATGTAGATCGGCTGGAGGTCGCCCACGGGCCCCTCATCCTGCGCGAGCCGGGCGTAGACCGTCGCACCCGGCTTGGCGGGTCCCGATTCGAAGCACGAATAGACCCCGGGGAACGCCCCCCACAAGGTGTCGCTCGTCGTCGCGTCACCGGCCAATCGCAGGAACTCGGCCCCCTCCCCGTCCCGGGTCAGCCGCACCGCGCGGGCCACCTCGGCGGACGGCGCGACCCCGCCGAGCGTCGGCATCAACCCCCGCACCTCGACCGGATAGAGGCTGCGGATGACGCGCATCCCGGGATCGGCGAGCCACCGCTCCATCGACACGCTGCCAGCGACGAGCACCATGCCGCCGGACTCGCGGCCGACCCACCGCTCGAGACGCTCGCGGGCGGGGCCGTCGAGCCTCCGCCAATCGACGTCGAAGGCGACGATGGCGTCGTACTCGGCGAGGGCGGCGTCTGATTCGGGAAAGCCGGTGAGCATTCCTTCGACGTCGCGCGGTGCCGTGTCGAGCGCGACGTCGACGGCGAAGCTCCGGTCGCGATCGAGCACGTTGCGCATGAACTGAAACTCGCGACCCGGCCCGGACGCCATGAGCAGGACGCGGGTCACGCGATCCACCACCTCCACCTCGGTGTCCTGCACGTCGTCACGGGGCGTCCGATCCGCGGCCGGCGGGATCACCCGCACCACCAGCGTGCGCCTGCCCGGAGTCGGCAGTCCGGCGACGTCGAACCGTGCCGGCACGAGATCCCCGTCGGGCCCCAGGACGGCATCGCGGGCGTCGAGCACCACGGACCCGGCCATGGAGTCGTCGGTCGCGCCTCCCTCGCGCAGTTCCACGCGCACGCGCTGCCCCTCGAGGCCCTGCGACTGGAGGAATGCGGTGACCGGAAACCGATCCTCCGGAAAGACGCGGGCCGGCGCCGAGACGTCGGCGATCCGCACGTTCGCCGGCAGCGTCTCGGCACCGATGCCCAGCGGGTGCACCATCACGTCGGCGGCTCCGAGCCGTCCGGCCGCCGCCCGTCCGTCGAGCCCGGCGTTGCTCGCGCCGTCGGTGAGCACGACGATCCCCGCGAGCAGGCCGGCGGGCTCCTCGTCGAGCACGCGGGCCAGCGCCGTGCCGAGGCGCGTCTCGTTTCCCTGCGGCACGAGGCGTGCCTGCCACGCGTCGCTCGCCGCAGCGTCGTCCCCATCGACGCCGCCACCGTCCACCGACGTCGCCCGGCCGGCGGCCGGCACGGTCCGGTCACGCGGCACCGTTCCGTCACCCGCGGCCGAGTCCTCCTCGACAGCCGGGCGATCGGGCTCGGCCGGGTCGTCGTCGCGACCCGCGCGCTCGAGCGTGACGATCCTTTCGGCACCGACATCGAACGTCCAGAGCGACACGTCATGCACGCGACGAACGGCGGCCAGGAGGCCACCCGCCTCCAGCACGTCGCGGGCGACGTCCGCGCGGGCGGTTTCGTCCGCCCCCTCGGCGGGGATCGCGGGCTCCGTCGCCGCCATCGCCGGCAGCGTCATGCTGGCACTCGTGTCGACGAGCACGGCCACGCGGGATGGAGAGACGAACTCGTACTCGGTGGTGCGCTCGAGATCGAGCCACGCGGCGGCGAGGCAGCCGAACGCGCCGAGCCGCAGCATGGCGAGGAGGATTCGCCTCGACGGAGGCAGCTCGATCGCATCGCGGCGATAGGTCCACAGCACGAACGCGGCCACGGCCGCGCACAGGAGCAGCGCTCCCGGAGCCTGCCACCACTCCGAGAACCCCTCGAGCAGCCGGCTCGAAATCCGTTCGCGCACCGCCGGGCTCGCTGCCACCAGCCAGGATGCGGCGAGACTCGACGGCATCGGTGGTCCCGCGTGCATCATGGCTGGGAAAAGGAGGGGCCGGCGTCGCGGCGCCCCACGTCGGTTGTATCGCGCGGCGCCGCGGCGGGCGCGGGGTTTTGAGCGTTTCGCAGGACGTCCCGGGATCACGCGGGCCGGGCTGCCCGCCGTGCCGATCGGGGCGCGACGGGGTGGTAGCCGGCGACGAGCGCGAGCAGCTGCTCGGCCACGAGCACCGCGGCCAGCAGGGCCAGCAGCGGTCGCATCAGCGGCAGGCCGCCGGCACGGTCCGATTCACCCCCGAGCGCCGCCGCCGATTCGAGCGTGAAGGCGACCCCCGGCAGTGCCGCCGCGAGCCCCTCTCGACCGACGCGTTCCAGCCGCCCTTCCCGCGGGTCCACGTTGACGGCGATCGTGCGCTCGTGGTCGTCGCCGTCGAGCCCGATCCAGCGGGCCGCGTAGGCGCCGGGCGATTCGGTCGGCGGCAGGAGGATCTCGGTGCGGCCCGCCGCCGCAGCGATCGCCGTCAGGCGGATGACCTGTCCGTCCGGAGGCGTCGTCACGTCCACCTCCGTGCCGTCGGTCGCATCGTCGATCCGGATGGCCGCCGGTTCGCCGACGATCCACTCCGCCCCGCGGCGTCGGCCACGCGCGAGGTGGCCCTCCAGTTCCAGGAGGACCACGACCCAGCTGGGATTCCCGCGCGACCAGTTGTTCCAGGTGGGTGCCGCCGTGCTGAGCACCGCCACGACCGTGCCGCGCCCGTACTCCCGCTCGACGACGAGGGGCGCGCCGGTGCGCAGCGACAGGAGACGCCGGATGCCTCCGTCGGCCTCCGCCTTCGCGGCCAGCGGGGCGGCCGCCATCACGCGGTCCACCCGCACGGCATCGAGCAGCGGATTGCGTCGCCCGGCGAGCACCGCGACGACCGGATGGTCCTCGACCACGATGTCGGGCACGGGATCGCTCGCCGCCTTGCCCGGGAGATCCACCGGACCGGCGAGGGCGAGCGGAAAGACGCCCTCGCCGCCGCGATGGAGAAGGCGGTTCACCGCGTCGGCCTGCGTGCGCGGCCCCGTGAAGAAGACCACACCGCCCCCGTCGCGGGCGTAGGCCTCGAGTGCGGCGATCTCCGGCGGGTCGAGCCGCGGCACGTCGAGCAGCCAGATGCTGTCGAAGCCGTCGAGGTCGAGGGTCGCGAGCGCACGCGGCGACTCCACGCGCGGCAGCACGCCGGTCGCCGCCCCGGCGCCCGGCGCGAGCGCCGTGGCCACGTGGAAGGCGTCGCCCGTGCGGCCGTCCCCGCGCGGATCGCCATCGATCACGAGCACGGCCGCGCGCTCCGCGACATCGACGACGGCGACGCGCGCGTTGTCGGCATCGAGGACATCGGAAGGGAGTTCCGCCTCGACGAGATGACTGCCGGCTGCGGCGAACCGGACATCGAACCGCGCGCTGGCCGCCCCACCCGGCGGGATCGCGGCGAGACGGGCGCCGGGACGGCTGCTGCCGTCCTCCCGCAGCACGATCGTGACGTCCTGCACCTCGCGAACGCCGTCGTTCCGGACGCTGACCTCGAGGGGCACGAGCACCCCGGCGGCCGGAACGCCCCCCACCACCTCGAGTCGTTCGACGGTGAGGTTGCCGGCGACCGCCTCGGTGGTGGCACCACAGTCGATGAAGCGCACCGTCACACCGGCCTCCGCGAGCCGGCGGGTCGCCGCGGCCACGTCGCTCGCGACACCCCAGTCGCGCGTGCGGAAGTCGCTCACCAGCCAGAGGACCCGCTCGGTGCCGCTCCCGGCCGTGAGGATCGGCAGGGCCGCGTCGATCGCGACGGCGGGGTTCGTGGCGCGGAACGACGCAGGGCGACGGTCGAGCTCGTCCGCCACGCGCCCCGCCGTGGCGGGCGTCGCGGCCTGGAGGGGGAGGTCGAACGAACCTCCCGGATCGTCCGCACCGCGGCGGTCACGCTCGGGGGGAACGGCTGCATCGGAGCCGGCTCCCGCGGGCGCGGTCTCCTCGGGCACGCGGGTCGCGGCGGGCAGCACGTCACGCCCCCCGTCGTCGCGCCCCGCGGACTGCGGATCCTGGGACGGGGCGGGGGTGCGTGCCGCGAGCGCCGACGAGCGCGCGACCGCCACCTGCGCGGGCCGCGCCGCTGCCGCCAGATCGGCGACGATGCGGGCCGCCGCCGCGCGACCGCGGTCGTACGCGGTCGTGTCCCCCAGCCCGCCTCCCGAGGAGCGGTCCCGCATCGACGCGCTGTCGTCCAGCACGACGACGTGCACCGCCCGACCGCCTCCGAAGAACGAGCCGAGGGCCGTGCGCCACCGAGGCTGGGCGAGCATGAGCACGAGGCCCACCACCGCCGCCGTCCTCAGGGCGAGCAGGATGAGCTGCCGCAGCAGCACGCGGGTGCGGTATTTCCGCTGGCTCGCGAGCAGGAACTCGATCGCGGCGAACGGCACCCGCCGGTGCCTGAGGAGATTGATCAGGTGGATGAAAAGCGGCACGGCCGCCAGCGGCAGCCCCCACCACACGAGGCTCGGAAAGTCGAAGGCCGTCATGCCACGAGGCTCGCACGGCGTGCGAGAAACCGCACGAGCGCGGCCCCGACGGGCTCGCGCGTCCGGATCAGCTCGTAGTCGCAATCGAGCGCGGCCGCCTGCTGCCTCGTGCGCGACAGGTACTCGCCCAGCGCCTCGAGGTACCCGTCGCGGAATGCCCGGGGGTTGCAGGCGATCTCGTCGAGGCCCTCGAGGCCCTCGAACCGGGTCGGGCCGTCGAACGGGAAATCGAGCTCGTCGTCGTCGAGCACGTGCAGGATTGCGACATCGTGATCGCGCGCACGCAGCCGCCGCAGACCAGGCACGAGCCCGTCGCGATCACCGAGCAGGTCCGAGACGATGATCACGAGGCCGCGTCGGGGGAGCGACTCCGCGAGCGACCGGAGCACCGGCAGGAGCGAGGTGGCCTCGGCCGGATGGTCCCCGCGCCCGCGCGGAGCGGCGAGCACGCCGACGACGCTCGCGAGGTGCGACCGGCTGGTCCGCGCCGGGACCGCCGCCCGCACCCGGTCGTCGAACGCGGCGCATCCGACGGCGTCGCCGTGCGACAGCGCCAGCCACGCGAGGCTGGCCGCCACGGTCGACGCACACTCGTATTTGCTCAGCGCCGCACCGAGACCCCGGTAGTCCATGCTGGCGGAGCAATCGACGACGAGCGTGAGGCGGAGATTGGTCTCCTCCTCGAACTCCTTCACATAGAGGCGGTCCTGCCGCGCCCAGACCTTCCAGTCGACCCGGCGGAGGTCGTCTCCGCGCACGTACTCCCGGTGCTGGAGGAACTCCACCGACTGGCCGCGGTACGGGCTCTTGTGCAGGCCCGCGAGCACGCCCTCGACGACCGCCCGCGCACGCAGCTCGAGATGGCCGATGCGGGCGAGCGCCTCAGGAGGCAAATATCGTCTGGAATCGGGGGTCACGCGTCAGTTCATCCTCTCGTTCCGGCGTGGTCTCGATGATTCTCTGGATCACGCGGTCGGGCGTCACGCCCTCGCTCTCGGCGGCGAACCCCACCACGATCCGGTGGCGCAGCACGGGTGGGGCGAGCGTTCGCACGTCCTCGATCCCGACGTGGCTGCGACCGTGGAGCAGGGCGCGGGCCTTGGCCCCGACGACGAGGAACTGCACCGCCCGGGGACCGGCGCCCCAGACGAGCTGGTCGGAGACGAAGTCGGGCACGCCCGGCTCGCCACCCCGTGTCTGCCGCACCAGCGCCAGCGCGTAGCGCACGACATGATCGCTCACCGGCACCTCGCGCACGCTCCGCTGCAGGGCGATGATGTCGGCGGCCGACAGGACCGGCCGCGTCTCCTCCGCGGGCAGGCCGGTGGTGCGGCGTGCGATCTCGAACTCCTCGGCGAACGAGGGATAGCGCACGAACACCTTGAACATGAAGCGGTCCTGCTGCGCCTCCGGCAGCGGATAGGTGCCCTCCTGCTCGATCGGGTTCTGCGTCGCCAGCACGAAGAACGGATCGACGAGCGCGTGCCTCGTGCGTCCGACGCTGACCTGCCGCTCCTGCATCGCCTCGAGGAGCGCGGCCTGCGTCTTCGGAGGCGTGCGATTGATCTCGTCCGCGAGGACGACGTTGGCGAACAGCGGACCCTCGAGGAAGCGGGTCTGCCGCTGCCCGGTCGCGCGATCCTCCTCGAGCACGTCGGTGCCGATGATGTCCGCCGGCATGAGGTCGGGGGTGAACTGGATGCGTGAGAAGGAGAGATCGAGGCTCCGCGCGAGCGTGCTGACGAGCAGCGTCTTCGCCAGACCCGGCACGCCCTCGAGGAGGCAGTGGCTGCGGCTGAAGAGGCTGATGAGCAGCTCCTCGATGACCGCCTGCTGTCCCACGATCACCCGCGAGAGCTGGTCGAGAATGCGGTCATGGGCCTCATGGAGCCGATCGACGGCCGAGGCGTCCGCGGCATGGGGCATGGAACTCTCCGGTGGTCGGTGCGACGCGGTCGGCGCTCCGGCGCCGTCCGCGACCCCACAGTGTCGCCTCAACGCTGGTAGATCGGAAGCGCGGCCCGGTCCAGCTGCAGGATCGTGAGGTTGGTGGCCGTCGTGTAGACGGGGCCGATGTATCCCTGCGGCCAGAACGCGCCGCCGCGGTCTTCCTGCACTTCGGCCAGCAGCCGTTTCTCCACCTGCCCACGGTACTGCTCCCAGCGCTCGCCCCCCTCGCGATACATCACCTGCGCGTAATAGAAGTGGGCGTAGTGCCAGTGGCCGAAGCTGTTGTTGGAGATGTTGCCGAGGTGCTTTTCCGCGTAGGCGAGCATCCGCGGGACGTGCGTGTCGTCCTCCTCGCCCGCATTGAAGAGGCAGGCGATGGCGGCGGCGGATATGGCCGGTCGCCCCCCTCCCCCCTTCGAGCTGTACTGCACGCCACCGTCCGGCAGCGTGCACCGATGGATGTAGGCGATCGCCCGATCGATGATCTCACGAGGCACCGGGATCCCCGCATTGCGGCAGCCGCGCAGGCCCTGCACCTGCGTGATCGTGGTCGATCCCTCGTCGAAGTCGTTGCCGTCCTTCGCACTGACGTAGCCCCAGCCGCCGTCCTTGGTCTGGGCCCGGCCGGAAAACTCCACCGCCCGCGTCAGCACCTCCACGAGCTCCTCGCGGCGGCGCTCGTCCTCCTCCTCGCCGAGCAGTTGCGAGAGGAAGAGCATCGCGAAGCCGTGGCCGTAGGTGTAGCGGTCATCGTTCTTGGGATCACCGATGAGGCCGTTGGGGCGCGACCGACCCACCAGGTAATCGACGGCGCGGCGGATCGGCTCGGCATACCGGCCCTGCGTGGGCGTCGAGCCCTCCATGAGCATCGCGGTGCCCGCCAGGGCCGTCATGGCCGTCGGATAGCGGCTCTCGTTGGCCGTCCAGCTTCCGCGGCGGGACTGCTTCGCCACCAGCCAGTCGAGACCACGCACCACGGCCGAATCGACGCGTGGGTCGCCGGCACGAGCCGTCCCCACCGCGAAAAGGAGAGGCAGCAGGACGACGACGGTGGAGAAGCGCTCTCTCGGCATGACACGACGCGGCGAGGCGTTTCCGGGATGGTGGGTCAGCGGGGCGGACCGAGGACAGGAGGCGGACCAAGGACCGGGGCGAGACGCTCGAGCAGTCGTGCCCGCATGCCGGGGGTGTCGGCCGGCCGTCGCGCCGACACGCGAAACGGCGACTGGGGCGGAATCGCGGCGCCGGTGAAGGCCAGTTCGATGCGTCGGCCGGTCGCGCTCTCGACGAGCGCGATCGTGCCGTCATCGGGGTTTCCCGCCAGCTCGAATCCGCCACCCCCGTGCTGCGGACCGTGCTCGACGTCCTGTTGAAAGATGGCATGGCCGGTCCGCGCGTCCAGGCAGACCACCTCGGACCGGGCGATCTCACGGTCGGGGTGACGCCGCACGAGCAGCAGGATCGGCAGTTCCGCCGGCTGATGGAGCGGGATCGCGTGGCGTTCGATCGTCGCGGGAGCGGGCCAGAGCGGTTCGCCCGTGGAGCGTTCCACCGACCAGATGGCCCCGGAGAGGGGCGGTGTCAGATCCTCGCCGGCCGACGCGATCTGCGCCGCAGCGGCCTGCTCCAGGTCGCCCGGCTCGTGCGCTCCGGCGACCACGAGGTGACGGCCGGGCACCGAGACGACGTGCAGGTGTTCGAAACGCGTCGGCATCTCCGGCAGTCGCGTGGCGAAGACACGGCCACGACCGCATTCGAGTGCCGTCAGCGTGCCGTCGGGCGCGAGCACGAGCAGCCGCTCGGCACCGTCCATCACCGCGCGGGACCGACCGGGAAACTCGCCGAACACCTCGCGCTCGAGGCTCACCGGATCGATCGCCTCGATCCGCACCGTCTCGCTGGGCTCGCCCGAGAAGCTTCCCTCGGGCTGCACGACCGAGACGATGCGGCGACCGCTCGTCGCGATCCGCTGCCGCCGGTTCGGCACGGTGCAGGTTCGCACGAGGCGGCCATCGATCATCGAGACCACCGTCGAACCGTCGCCGTCCGGCGTGCACGCGCACGCGAAGTCGTCGTCGCACACCAGCTCCGAGACCGGGTGTCCGAGATGCCGCTCCCAGAGCACGCCACCGTCGACGTGGTCGAGGAGCATGAGTGAGGCACCGTCGTGATGCAGCACGCCGCGGGCGGTGACGCGCCCTCCTCGCGGCGACTCTCCGCGCGGCATGCCACCCGGTTCCGTGACCCGCATGCCGAGCGGCACGGCGCCATTCCGTGCGACTCGTCCCCCCCCCATCCGCCCCCACGCGAGCGCGGGCACCGCGCGGGGCGTGCCGGGCGCCGCCGGACGCGTCCACGCAGGACGACCGCCGGAGCCGGGGGCGAGCAGGTCGAAACCGGAAACGGCCGACCCCGAATGGACGTACAGCATGCGGCCGAACGCGGACGCCTCGACACGGCCGCCCGGCATCCAGAGCCCTCCGACCGGATGGCCTTGCGTGTCGATCGCGAGGTCGACGAGGTGACGCCCCACGTCGTCGAACACCGCGAGCCGGCCGTCGTGCATGTCCACCGCCAGACGCAGGGACCGCGGTCCGTCGCCGAGGTCGGCCGACACGACCGACGGCAGCCACCTGCGGCGGGCCTGTTCGGCCGAGGAGCGGGCGGCCGGCAGCCGACGCGGCACGACCGTGCCGAGCGGCCAGATGCCGTCGGGCGACGGCGTCGCAGGCGCGGGGTTCGCGGAGACGGGCATGCCGTCGAGCGCCGCAAGGATGGCCCGCTGCACATCCCGTCGCAGCGACGCCTCGTCGGCAGCGGAGCCCTCCAGCGCCTCGGCGAGCGCCTGTCGCGCGCGTCGCCCGGCCGGCTGGCCGGCGAACCTCGCGGCGAGCGTCTCCAGCCGGCGCACGCGATCCGCAGGATCGTCACCGGCCGTCCCCGCAGCCAGGACCGGCTCGACGAGACGATCGGTGAAGGCGATGACTTCCTGCCGCACGGGATCACCGCCGGCGGCGACCAGCTTCACGAGCCGGCCGGCGATCCAGCGATTCTCCTCGACCGTCAGCCCGGGGTCGCCGGGGTCGCGTACGAGTGTCGGATCGGTCGACTCGGCCGAGCGAAAGGCGAGCAGCTCGCGCATCGCCGCCCACGCGGTCGCCATGTCACCGGCCTTCATGAAGCCCTCGATCGCCGCGCGGATCGCGGTGCGGGCTGCGGGCGGTGGATCGCCCTCGGTCGTCACGTCGGGTCGCAGGGCATCCCGCCAGGACGCGGCGGCCGCCCCGAAATCGCGACGCAGGCCGAACACCACGGCGTCGGCCAACGTGCTCGGCGGCAGGCGGACGGTGGCGTCGCGCGCGGCAGCCCGAATCTTCTCAAGTCCCGCCGCGACGTCACCCCGCTCCAAATCGACCTGCCCCTGCCATTCGAGCGCCCATCTCGAGCCGGGGTCCGCGGTCCGCGCCGCCTCGATGCGGGACTCGAGCGCGGCGGACTGGTGGAACACGTCGAGCGAATCGATGCCGCGTGAGATGATCTCGCCGCGATACGCGACGAGATTGCCCGGTACGGCACCCGCGCGCGCCGGGCAGCGGGCGACGATCGCACCGTCGCCGAGGGCGATCTCGACCACCTCGGGCGTGTCGCACGGGAGCAGCAGGCGGTCCGCCGTGAGGATGCCCCGGCCGCTGGGACGGCCGCCGATCGCGTCGGAGGCGATCCGCCAGAGCACCCGACCCGCCTCCAATGACCGCGCCTCGACACCGCCCGGCGTGAGCACGACGACCCGATCGCCCGTCGCGCCGAGGACCAACGCCCGCCCCTTCATCGCCTCCTGCCAGACCGGCGTGCCTTCGCGCAGGTCCAGACAGATGACACCCGCGCCGTCGTAGGGTGCGACGAGGACGCGTCCGCGCGAGATCACGGGGAGCGAGTCGACGATGTGGATGTCCGCATCGGCACCACCGCCGGCCCGCTCGCGGCGCGTCGCCTCGTCCGCCCCGTCGCCCGCCCGGTCATACCGATGCGCCCAGAGGAGCGTGCGGGTCGCGATGTCGATGGCGACCACGGCCCCCGCCCCCAACGGGCACACGAGCACTCCGTCCGCGAGCGCCGGCGACAGTCCCGCGAGCCGGCGTCCGCGGGAGCCCGGGCTCGTGATCATCTGCTCCACGTCGAGCTCGGCCAGCGGCTGGGACCACCGCACGCTGCCGGTCGCCGCCTCGAGCACGTCGAGGCGGATTTCTCCCTTCTCCTCGACGAGCACGTAGAGCTCGTGCCCCACGACGAGCGGTGCGCCGAGGTACCAACTGGTCGACGGAGACGGCCGCACGACATCGGCGTCGTCACCGCGGGGCAGCCTCCAGCGGAGCCGACCTCGCGTCGCGGCGTCGTAGGCGGTCAAACGGTTTCCACCCTGCCATGCCTGCCCGCGCCGCCCGCCCAGACCGAAGCCGCCGCCGCCGAGGCCGAATTCGGGCTGGCCGCCACGGACGGCGAAAGCCTCCGGCGGGCTTTCGACGGCGATGATCAGTCCGTCCGCCGCGACCAGCCCGCCACTCGTCGCATCGTCGAACACACGGGAGAGCGTCGCCTGCACGCCGCCCGTGGCATCCGCCGCGTCGGGGTCGGCATCCAGCGGGACCGGTCCGCGATCGGAGCCCGAGGCCTGCAGCCAGAGTCGTTTGCCGCTCTCGAAGTCGATCGCCAGGATGCCCAGCCCGGTGCGGAGCACGACGAGCCCGTCCACGGCGAGCGGCGAGCCTGCCGGCATCGGTGGAAGGCCGCCGTCGGCGAAGGCCCGCCGCTGCCGCTCGAGCATGCGCGCCTCCTCGGGGTGACGCGTCAGCGGGACGCGATACCGCGGCACGAGGAGCGGACGGCTCGCCACCGCGACCGCGTTGCGTCCAGCCGTCCCGCGTGGCTGGCACCAGTCGGCCCGGATCGCCACGTCGCCTCGTCCCCGCCCCATCTGCTCGAGCCAGGCGAGCGCCTGGGGCCGGGTCATGGACGAGGCCACATCCCGTGCCCCGACCCGTGCCGGTCGCGCGAAGCGCGTGCGACCCAGCAGGTCGACGGCGGCCTCGGCGTCGCCGGCGCGGTACAGGGCGACGGCGCGCATGAGCGACACGGTGGGCTCGAGATCCGCAGCCGACGGCGCGGAGGCGATGCGCTCGAGCCACGACGCGGCGAGTGCCGGTTCGTCGGACTCGAGCGCGCCGAGCGCGGCGATGAGCGCGGCGCGGCGCCCCGCGGGAGTGTGAAACCAGCGCCGTGCCACGGCCACCACGCCCGCCGCGTCATCGGAGCCGAGCGCCTGCCCGAGATCGCGCTCCGCTCGAGCGCCGAACAAGAGCTCGTAGGCTTCGCGTCCCGGCGGCGGCTGCGACTGCATCGCGCGCCACGTCTCGGCCTTGAGGCTCCGACGCGTCGCGTCGTCCGCGGAGCCCTGCAGGAAGGCGTCGCGCTCCGCCTCGAGGATCTCGTCGAAGAGCGCCGCGGCGTCGCTCCAACGCCCGTTGGCGAGCAGCTCACCGGCCCGCTCGAACTGCCGCTCGCGGATCCGGTCACCCGGGAGGAACACTCCCGAGTCGTCCGCCGGGGCCGCGTCTCCCTCGACGGCATTCTGCCCCGGCGACCGTGCGGCCCATGCGAGCACCGCCGCGGCGAGACACGCGACGACGGTGCCGCGGAGCGACACCCGAAATGGGGCCGGAACGGCCGGCCGGGCGTCCCGCCCTCGACCACGCCGAGGCGTGTCGGCCACACACCCGAGTCGAGCACGATCGAGCAGGGGTGTGCGTGTCATGGGTTCCCGGGGACGGACCGCCACCGCCTCCAAACATGGTACGAAGCGGCGGTCGTGACGAGCAAACGGATCGTGTCGGAACCACCACCCGGCATGCCATGGGCCCGTTCCCGGCCCGTCGCAAAAGCCTGATTTGCCCACGATTTCTGCGACTTTTTGGCTTGCAATTTCGTTTCGAGACCGTCTAATCAGCGGCCGAGTCGGTGAGTCAAGCCGAGTCTGTCGATCGCGGCACCTGTTCGCCGCACACAATTTTTTCCGTTTGGAGGAACTGGCGATGGCGAAAAAGTCGGGAAGCAAGCCCATGACCAAGACGGAGATCATGCGCAGCATCTCCGAGACGACGAACCTCGCGAAGAAGGATGTCGTGGCGGTGATGGAGGCGCTGGCCGATGAGATTCAAAACGCGCTGAAGGGCAGCGGCGTCGGCGTCTTCACGATTCCGGGCCTGATCAAGATCGAGCGCAAGAAGATTCCGGCCCGTCCGGCGAAGAAGGGCGTCATGGTCCTCGGCCAGCTGCGGGACCTGCCCGCCAAGCCGGCGAGCGTGAAGGTTCGGGTTCGTGCACTCAAGAACCTGAAGGCGATGGTCGGCTGAGCCCGATGCTCCGGAGGCTGGGGCCGAATTCAACGGACGGCATGGTTCGGCATCGACACACCTGGGCTCATCACCATGCGGGCGGCACCGGTCAACGGTGCCGCCCGCTCTCGTTGTGAGCCCGGGTTGTGGGCAGCGGTTGTGGGCAGCGGCACGGCGAGCGGGCGGCCACATGGACGGCGGCCATGGCCGCTGTCGACGGCGTTTCTCGCTGTCTGTCAGCCGCGGGACGTCGTCGCGGCGGAGTAGTGCTTCGCGATCCACTCCCGGTAGCCGCCGCTCGTCACGTCGGCCACCCACTCCGCGTGGTCGAGGTACCAGCGCACGGTGCGGCGGATCCCCGATTCGAACGTCTCCCGCGGCCGCCAGCCGAGGGACCGCTCGACCTTGCGCGCGTCGATGGCGTAGCGCCGATCGTGCCCCGGCCGATCGGTGACGAAGGTGATCTGGTCCGCATACGACCTTCCATCCCGGCGCGGTGCCAGCTCGTCCAGGATGGAGCAGAGCGTCCGCACGACCTCGAGGTTCGGCTTTTCATTCCAGCCGCCGACGTTGTACGTCTCTCCCGGCATGCCCCGGTCGAGTACCGTCCGAATCGCGGCCGTGTGGTCCTCCACATAAAGCCAATCTCGCACCTGCTGCCCATCGCCGTAGATCGGCAGCGGCCTGCCGGCGAGCGCATTGTGGATGCAGAGCGGGATCAGCTTCTCCGGAAACTGGAAGGGACCGTAGTTGTTGGAACAGTTCGTGGTGACGACGGGGATGCCGAACGTGTGATGGAAGCTCCGCACGAGATGGTCCGAGGCCGCCTTGCTCGCAGCATACGGGCTGTTCGGCTGGTAGGGTGTCGTCTCCGTGAAGGGCGGATCCTCCGGGGCGAGCGTGCCGTACACCTCGTCGGTCGACACGTGCACGAAGCGAAACCGCGCGCGACTCGGTTCGTCCTGGGCGGCATCCGGCGGCAGGTCGGACCAGTGCGCCCGTACCGCCTCGAGGAGCCGGAACGTTCCCACGACGTTGGTCTGGATGAAGTCCTCCGGGGCGTGAATCGACCGATCGACGTGGCTCTCGGCCGCGAAGTGCACGACGGCCCTGATGCGCTCACGACGCAGGAGCGACAGGACGAGGTCGCGGTCGCCGATGTCGCCGCGTACGAATTGGTGGCGGCGGTCGTCGGCCAGCGCGTCGAGGTTCCGGAGATTGCCGGCGTAGGTGAGCTTGTCGAGGTTGACCACGGGCTCATTCCCGTGCCGCAGCCAGTCCAGGACGAAATTGCTCCCGATGAAGCCCGCCCCGCCCGTCACCAGAATCATGTCGTTCTCCTCGCACCCCTGCCATGACCGCTTCGCTCCGGGCGCACCCTCCACGGATGTCCCGGGCCACTGCCCCGCGCCCGTCCGCGCTCATGCCTCGTGTGGCGTGCACGAGGTTGTAGGGATGCCCACACCGCTTGCCAAGCATCATGGGCGGGATTCACCTTCGCTGGATGATGCGAGCGGTCGCTCCGCATCGTGTGCATCGGCATGCCCGCGGCGCCGCGATCAAGCGGGTTCACCGCCACGTGATCCGCCTCGCGGACACGTTGCCGCCACCCCCTTGGCAGAGGTATGCTCCATGTGGGGAACGGCGTCGAACGCGGTCATGATCGCGAGCGACCGCCGCCAGATCACTCCCACGAGAGAGGTCGCCCGTGCGCATCGCGACACGTCGTGCAGGTTTCACCCTCGTCGAACTGCTGGTGGTGATCGCGATCATCGCGGTGCTGATCGGCCTGCTCCTGCCCGCGGTGCAGTCGGCTCGTGAGTCTGCCCGCCGCCTGTCGTGCACGACGAGGCTCAAGCAGTGGGGCCTGGCCATGCACAGCCACCATCAGGCCTTTCGCAAGCTGCCGTACACGGCCAAGGTCGGCATCCGCCAGACATTCCTGCCGATGCTGCTGCCGTACATCGAGCAGTCCGGACTCGTGGAGGGATTCGACCGGAACGTCAGCCAGTTCTGGCTTCCCCCCTTCATCGTGCAGAACTCGACGACCGGTCTCTTCTGCAACCCCATCCCGCTGCTGTACTGCCCGAGTGACCGTGTCGGCGCCCTGTGGCAGGACGACACCTACTGGCGCGCCCGCAGCAACTACCTCGTGTGCTGGGGCTCCGTCACCGTCGGCGCGACGACCCCGGCCGCCAGCCTCGGCGTCTTCGCCAATGCCGGCGCGAATCCGAGACAGATGCGGTTCGACGACATCACCGATGGACTGTCAAAGACGCTCCTGATGGCCGAGATCATCGTCGCCAGGATGGATCGCAATGCGTCATGGGACGGACGGGGTGATGCCTACAACGACGACATGGCGAATCCCGGGTCGATGTTCATGACGATCAACACGCCCAACTCGACCGTCCCCGACGCCGTCTGGTGCGTGTCGAACGGAGACCGTGCCATGCCGTGCGTACCCGCCTCGGGAGCCAACGGCCAACAGGCGGCACGCAGCCGGCACCCGGGTGGGGTCGACGCGCTGCTGGCGGACGGATCCGTGAGGTTCTTCACCGACGGTGTCCCCATCGCCGTCTGGCGTTCCTTCGGTTCACCGGCTGACGGCGAGATCACAGCAATCGAATGAACCGCTCGACCCGCCGGATCGCCGCACGACTGCTCGCCGTGGCAGCGGCTGTCGCCCTCGTGGGCTGCGGCCGACGCGGCCCACCCACGTATCCGGTCGCGGGCACGGTGCGTCTCGACGGCGTGCCGGTGGAGCGCGGGCTGATTCGGCTCGTGCCCACCGGCGCCGCGGCGCCGGTGGGCGCCGAAATCTCGGGCGGTGCCTATACCCTCCTCGCGCCGCCGGGTGAGGCACGTGTCGAGATCACGGCCGCGAAAGTCGTCGGCCGACGCCAGGCCTACGATGCCCCCGACAGTCCACTCGTGGACATCACCGCGGAGGCCGTGCCCGAGAAGTACAACACCTCGAGCACGCTGACGCTCGACGTCCAGGCCGGCGACAACCGGAAGGACTTCGACCTGGTCACTCGCTGAACAGGTCGACAGGGGTTCGATGCGGGCGGGAGAGGCACCCGAGGTTCGTCACCGGGGGCGAGTCGCCCACCATACCGTCGGCGCTTCGCGTGATCGCGGAAGCAACACGCGCGACGCACCTGCCGGCAGGCGTTTCGCAATGAGTGGACAGGGCCGGAATCGAACCGGCGACACACGGATTTTCAGAGCCTTCCGACAGACAGTGTTTTCGGCTTGTTTTGCCGAGCGAAACCAACTTTTACCGGCTTTGCGAGAGATTGCAAAGCATCGCGACGAAGTGCCGAAAATCACGTTATTCGCGCGGGTCGTGAAAACGGAATCCGGTAGTTACCGGCGCGGCACGAGCACGAGCTCAAGGGCGGCGGCGACCTCCGAACCGGACCAATTCCGCTTTCGCGACCCCATGCCCACGGCCTATCTTTGATCGAGGCTCATCAACCCAACGGAGGAACACATGACACTCGATGAAGCGACCGACCTCGCCCGGCAACAGGCCCAGGAGGCCGGGATCGAAATGGTGATCGTCCGCGACGAGCTCTCGGAGGATGCCGGAGGGTATGAGTGCTGCGCCGCTATGTACGTGAGCACCCTCTACTCCGAGCACCATCGCGACTTCTGGGAAATTGTGGGGCGCGTGCCCGCCCCGTGATCGCCGCGATCCGCGGGCGGCGGCGGCCCGGATAGCCCCTCCCGAACGGGGGAGCGTAAACTCGCGGCCATGTCGCACCCCGTCACCCCCCAGCTCTTGATCGCGAAGTGGAAGCGGGCCGACCTCGCGGAGCGGGCGGCCTGCCAGGAGCACTTCATCGACCTCTGCCGGATGCTCGGCCACCCGACCCCCGCGGAGGCCGACCCGAACGGCGAGTGGTTCACATTCGAGCGGGGCGTCGAGAAAGCCGAAGGGGGCAACGGCTGGGCCGACGTGTGGAAACGGAACTTTTTCGGCTGGGAATACAAGGGCAAACACAAGGATTTGCGGGCGGCGTATCGTCAGCTCCAGCTCTACCGCGAAAGCCTCGACAACCCGCCGCTCCTGGTCGTGTGCGACCTCGACCGGATCGAGATTCACACGAACTTCACCGGCTGCGCGAAGCGGGTTTTTGCCTTCGACCTCGAAACCCTGCCGCAGCCGGAGAACCTCGACGTTCTCCGCAAGCTCTTCACGAATCCGGAGGCGCTCAAGCCGGCCCAGACCACCGAACAAATCACGGTCGAGGCGGCGCGGACGTTCGCCGAGATTGTCGATGGATGGCGGGCCCGGGGCGTCGATGCCCACGTCGCGGCACACTTCGCGATGAAGCTCATGTTTTGCATGTTCGCGGAGGACATCGAACTCCTCCCCGAACGAATCTTCCGGACCACGATCGAGGGGGCGAAGAAAGACCCGACGCGGCTCGGCAAGCGGCTCCAGGGCCTCTTCGACGCGATGGCGGTCGGCGGCGACTTCGGGCCCGTCACGATCCCCTGGTTCAACGGCGGGCTGTTCAAGGAAAACGAAGCCGTGATCGACCTCACGGCGGAGGACATCGACCAGCTCGCCCGCCTCAACTCGTTCGATTGGGCCGACGTGGAGCCGAGCATCTTCGGCACCCTATTCGAGCGGACCCTCGATCCGGCGAAGCGGTCGCAGATTGGAGCCCACTACACGAGCCGGGAGGACATCCTCACGCTCCTGGAGCCCGTGCTCATGGCCCCGCTGCGCCGCGAGTGGCAGGCGGTCCAGGAGCGGTGCGATGTGCTCACCCCGCAGCTCACCGACAAGCGGAAGGCGGCGAAGGCCCGAAAGGAACTCGACAAGATTCTCCGCGACGTCGTGGAGCGGCTCGCGGCCATCCGGATTCTCGATCCGGCCTGCGGCTCGGGGAACTTCCTCTATGTCGCGATCAACCTCTTGCTCGATCTCGAAAAGGAAGTGATCGCGTATGCCGCCCGCCACGGCACGAGCCTCATACCGCAAGTGAAGCCGTCGCAGCTCTACGGGCTCGAAATCAACCCGTATGCCGCCGAACTGGCCCAGGTCGTGATCTGGATTGGATACCTCCAGTGGATTCACCACAACGGCTTCGCCGCGCCGCGGGATCCGATCCTAGAGCCCATCGACACGATCCGGAACATGGACGCGATCATCGACCTATCCGATCCCGACAACCCCAAGGAACCGGAGTGGCCGGAGGCCGACGTGATCGTGGGGAATCCGCCGTTTTTGGGAGGGAACAAGATTCGTGCCGCCCTTGGCGAAGCGTATGTCGATCCGCTTTTTGCGGTCTACGGCCGGCACGTTCCGTCTACTGCGGACCTCTGTTGTTACTGGTTCCACAAATCGCGCATCGCGATCACCGCTGACAGAGCCTCGCGAGTGGGGTTACTCGCGACGCAAGGAATAAGAGGCGGAGCAAACAGGACCGTGCTCGACGCCATCAAAACCGATGGCGACATCTTTTTTGCGGTGAGCGATCAAACCTGGGTGCTTGATGGTGCGGCCGTTCATGTATCGCTCGTCGGCTTTGATAAAGGCGACGAAAGCGCACGGCGGCTCGATGGCCGAAGCGTTCTTTCAATCAACTCCAACCTCACCGCAGGGGCCGACACAACTCTCGCACGGCCTCTTTCTGCCAACCGCGACTTTTGCTTCTACGGTAGTCAGCAAAAAGCAAGCTTCGACATCACCCCTGCGGTTGCGATCGAAATGATGCTGTCGCCGAACCCCAGCGGTCGGCCGAATAGTGATGTAATCAAACCCTCGATGAATGGTGCGCAGCTAACAAGGCGCACTCATGAGTCATTTGTCATTGATTTCGGGCAAGAGGAATCGCTCTCTGCCGTTGCGATGTACGAGCAGCCCTTCGCGTACGTCAAGCAACACATTTTTCCATCGCGTGAGCATCATGCCGAAAGTCGCCAGCGCAACTTTTGGTGGCTTCACGCTCGACCTTCGCCACGGTATCGCGAATGGCTCGCCGCCGGGCGGACCTCAGTTGTCACCCCTTGCACGGCTAAGCATCGGCTTTTCGTGATGGTGGCACCGCCCCTTTTGGTTGACCATGCGACCGCAGTATTTCCTACCGACGATTACTGGCATTTCGGGCTGCTCCATTCACGAGTTTTTGAGACGTGGGCTCGATCGCAGGGAACACAAGTGCGAGAACGGGAGAGTGGTTTCCGTTTCACGCCCAGCTCATGCTTCGAAACCTTCCCGTTTCCCGAGCCGACCGCGGCCCAGCGCGACGCGATCTCGGCGGCAGCGAAGGAACTCGACACGCTCCGCTCGAACTGGTTGAACCCGCCGGAGTGGACGCGGGAGGAAGTGCTCACGTTTCCCGGCTCCGTCGATGGCCCCTGGGCCCGGTACGTGACGGAGCCGAACGCGAAGGGTATCGGCACCGTGCGGTATCCGCGGGTCGTGCCAGCCGACGATGCCGCGGCGAAGAAACTCGCGAAGCGGACCCTCACGAACCTCTACAACGAACGGCCGACGTGGCTCGATCTCGCACACAAGCGACTCGATGAAGCCGTGTTCGCCGCGTATGGGTGGCCGGCGGACCTCTCGGATGATGATCTCCTCGCGCGGCTGCTCGCGCTCAACCTGGAGCGGGCCGCGGCGGAGTGATCGCCGCACGAGACACGATGCGGAGGCCCGGCATCCTGCCGGTCCGGAGGTTTTCTTTCGCAGCGGCTCGCCCTCGATGCTGTTCTCTGCGGGGGCCTCATCAGGGAGAAGGGGGCTCGCCTCCGCATCCGGCATCGGCTCGTCCCCCTCTCCCTCGCCGGCCCCCGCGGTGCGGCTGCGCCGCGCCCCCGGCTTCCCTCTCCCCTGGATGCGGAATCGAGGGCATCCCCGCCGCTGCGAAGGCCAGCCCCGCCGCATACGCGGCGGAGCCGGCCCGGCGGCATCGTGCCGCTAGCGGAGCCGGCGGCAGCCGCCGGCCCAGGGCATCGTGCCCGTTTCAAGGCGGCGGCATCGTGCCGCCGCGGAGAGTCAGCTCGCCGACCGGCCCCGCACGTAATCGAGCACCGTCGCACCCGGCTTGAACGTCGCCGGCGGCTCGCCGGTCGGCCTGCCCCGCTTCGCAGCGAACTCGGCCAGCTCATCACGCTCCTCTCCCGGCGACGGCGGCATCGCGTCGAGGCGGGCCGCCGATGCCGGGTCGAGGCAGAGCGACTTGCCCAGCGCGAGCATCGTCGCCCGCAGCCGGCAGGCGGCGACGTGCGCCGCGCTCGGGGTCGTGCCGTGGGGGCCGCGCGAGGTTGAACCTTCGGCGGCGATCACGTTCGCCAGCTCACGAGCCTCCGCAGCGCACGAGCACCACTGCCCGAACGTGTCCGCGTGCTCGGGGCGGAGGCGGCCGGCGGCCCGGAGCCGGGGCTCGTGCTCACGCCACACTGCCGCGGCCTCTACGGGCAGCCAGCTCGGGGGCGGCAGAGGATCGGCCGGCGTCGCGATCGGGTTTCCTGCGCGACGTGGGAGGGGTCCTCGAAGGCCCATGCGTGTGCGCTCCTGTTTGTGAGGGAAGTCAGGACGGGAAACTCGGGGTTTCGCGAGCGAGAGAAACGTGATGGTTTTCCTCAGACGTGCTCGGCAGGATCGCACCCGCCCCCGGGGGCAGGGGTGGTGCCGTAGTACGCATCGACGGATTCCTCCACCTGTTGCGCCGCGATCCATAGCCTCCAGGCGGCGAGTCGCAGCCGCTCGCACGCGCCCGCCTGTACGCGAGCGGCATCGAGCCCCCGGGCCTCTGTCACGATGTCCTGGGCAATCTCCGCGACGTGCTCTACCTCGTCTGGGAATGACTCGTGAAAGAAACTCACGAACCGCTCCGCGGCCGTGCCGCCCCTGCCACCCCCGTCCCACCTCACGCGGACATGGGGGGGTGGCACCGGAAAACCATCTTTTTCTCGGCTCATATCGCAGTTTCCTCCCCTCGTGCCACCCCTGCCACCCCTTTTTCGCCTCCCGGGGACACATCGTCCCCACCCCATACGTGACCACTGGCAGCCGTGGCACCACCGGCGGCGAACGTCCGCAACAGCTCCATCTCGTGCGCGCTCAGACTCCGCAGCGTCGCCCGCGTGCCGTGCCGCTGAAACCTCTCCGGCTTCAACGTCCTACCGATGATCTCAGGCAATGCCCGGGCAACCTTCGTTGGCGCGTCCCGCTCGATGCCGTATGCCGACGCGATGTCTTGCCACAAACGATCCCAGGAAAACCACAGTTTGCCAGCAACCCAGCCGCCCGACCGCAGCGACACCAACTCTGCAAGTATTTCATCGTCGCTTGGATTCTCTTTTTTTGCCTGACATGGCGCGCAGCCCTCGCCTAAGCGATCGAGTTTTGCCACCATCAAACCGGCAAGCCGCCGCGTGCTGTTCTCTGCCGGGTCTGTCACCTCGACGCGGCGACCGGCGGCGATCGCCTCTTGTTCAAGCAAGACACGAAGCCCCGTCACCGCCTCGCGAGCGGGATGATTTCTCGTGGCAGCCTGCGGTGCCGTGCCCTCCCATATCCTCGCGAAGTCTCCCGGATGCCGGTCGAACGGCACCCCAGGAAACGCGCCGAGCAATGCCGTTTTCATCTTCCTCGCGTCGCCCCACACGTCGGCGGGAACACGAACGGAGCCCGACGGGTTGAAAGGCCGCAGTTCATCACACCGCAGCTCGAACATCGTCGGATCGCCCTGGAGGATCGTCAGCTCCAGGCCCGCCGGTCGATGCACGGTCCGCGATCCCTCGACGATCGCCTCGACGCCCGGGAACAGGGCTTCCGCTGCCGTGTCCTCACGTCGGTATTTCAGAGCGCTACGGAAGACGCCCTTCACCTCATCATCGGCAAGCGGGGGGCGGCAGCGTGTCGTGTTCACCGCTCTCAGCACATCGAGCAAGGCTTGCTCCATCTCGTCATCTCCTGGATGGATGCTCCGCGATAGCAGGCAGGCCGCATGAAACACGGCATCATTCCGACCGCCCTCACCAACCGGGCCGCGGAGGATCGCCGTCGATCGCCGCCCGGGGGCGAGGTTGCCAGCGCTCTCCGCTGTCCCGCGTCGAACGAACTCCTGGATCAACTCCATGATGTTGTCTGGCACCGCGGCGATCTCGACTTCATCGAGGCCAAAACCGGGCTCCCACTGGTACGCTCGGCCGGAGTGGTGCATGGAAGGCGGCATCACGCTCTGGGTCTGTCTGCCGCCGCCGCCGATGCGGACCTCGATGCCGTGCGGCTTCACAACCTGGAGCGCGGGCAGCTCAGGCGACCAGAGAAACAGGCGATGAAGGCCCCGACCGGAACTCCATGTCGGAGTCTCGAAACGATCGAGGCCGAGCCGCCGCAGCTCTGCCGCGGCTTCGTCGGAATCCGCCTCGATGTCGATCACCGCCGGCCCGGTGCCGCGGCCCGCGTCCCCGAGCACGACGCCGACGTTGAACCGTGTCGGCCCGCCCCACCACTCGAACACCTCATCCTCGTCAGTGGTAATTTCCCAGGCCGAGCCGGTCGGATGCTTGCCTGGGCTACCGCAGTCTGCGCCCTTCCAGCACGTACATTCACCCGGCCGAACCAGCCCGTTCAACCTCACCACGCGAAGCCCTCGATGCACGTAGCCTGCGATCACCTTCGCGATGCCGTCGGCATCGACCGTCGAAACAGACATGACGAATCTCCTCTGGCCGTGTCGTGTTGACACGCGGCGAGGAGGCGGCCATCCTTGACCCCGCAGCGCGACTTTGCCCGGGTCTGGGTCAACGGCAATCGACCCCAGGCCCGGGTTTTTTGTTGGTCTACATGCCCATTCGCTCAAGCTCTTGCATCGCCCGCTTCGACCTCGTGCTCGGGGCTGGAGTCTGGGCCCAGGCCGCACCGGCCGCAGTGGTGCGGGCCTCGATGAAGCGGCGGAGTGCCGCGCGGGTCGTGTAGACCGACGAACCGACGCGGACGGTTTCAAGGCGGACACCCTTCGCGCCGCGAGTGCTCCAGCGCCAGAGCGATGTGAGCGAAACTTTCGCGCCGCCTCGCCGCTTCGGCAGCAGCGCCGCCGCCTGCGGCATGGTGAGCAGCTCTTCGGACAACGGATCAATCGACATGACGGGGCTCCCTTCGGATGGAGCCGCGCGCAGCGATCACCGACGAAACGAACAGATCACGGGCGCGGCAGGGCGGAGAGACAACCGGGCTATCGGTTGCAAGTCACAAGGCCCTGCCGGGCAGGAATGCGGTGCGAAAAACTGCGTGTCTGCGTCCCGGGTTTTCGAACCCTTCGATGAAACGCTCGGCTCTAACGGGTTGGGACTAAGCCGCCACGGGGCCGAGATTCACTGGCCGACTTGCTTGCCAGATACCGCCGAATGTAGCGACCGATGCAAACCCGTCCAGTTTTTTTAGCCGAGCCGCGCCATATGGGCGGCGGCGGCTTCACGATCCGCCTCCGCGTACAACTCCGCCATGCCGGGCGACCGATGGCCGAGCACGACGCGAGCCGCCTCGATGCCGATCTCGCGTCGAAGGTCCGTCGCGGCAGCGTGTCGCAGTTGATGCGGGTGCCAGTGCTCGATCTCGGCCCGCTTGCAGGCTCGGCCGACCGCATGGCCCAGGCGGCCGGGCGTGTACCGCTCGCCCGGAAGACGGCGATTCTGGGCCCTCCCGCCGCGTTTTCGGGTATCGGCCGCGCGCTTGTTCCTCGCGGCCCTGGCTCTGTCGGCATCGGTACGTCCGGCGACATGGGCCGCCTCGCGAACCGCCGCCGCCGCCTCCCGCGGCTGAAACAGAAACGCCTCCGGGTCCGCCCGCAGCCAATCGGCGAGGACGGCCTGGGCACGCGGGCCGATGTAGACCACTCGCTCGTGGCCGCGGTGGGCCGTCTTGTGGGTCTCCGGGCGGTACTCCCACGGGCTCACGGTGCGGTCGATGTCGCCCGTGCGCATGATGCAGACCTCGCCCGGCCGGGCCCCCGTGAACCGCATCAACCGGAGGATGGCTCGAACCTGGGGCGAGCCGATCTCGGCGAGCGTCGCCTCGAACACGGCATCCGACACCGGCTTCACCGCCGGGGTTTCCTTGGCGACCGACCGCCCGGCCCGAAGTCCTTTCACCGCCTTCAGGGCTTGCCAGCACTCGGCGGGCAGCAACTCATTCTCGACGCCCCATGCCCAGGCTCTGACGATGCGCCCGACCCGCTGGTTGATGTACCGACGGGCGAGCCCGGCCTCGATCCAGACTTCGCGGACGGCCTTCAAGGCCAGCGGGCCAAAGTCCCGCGCGAGTGTATGGCCGTACCTCTCAATCACGGGACGCATCGCGAGGCGGATTTGGGCCTGCTCCTTGCTCGGGGGCGCGTAGTAGCCCTTGGCGAAGCGGCGATATGCGAGCACCAACTCGGCGACCGTGATCGCCTCGCATGCGGTCGCGGTCGGGGCTCCGCCGCTCGCCAGCCACTCGCCCACGAGCCGCTGGTATTCGGCCTGGGCAGTGCGGGAGCCCCAAGGGCCGCAGTAGTGATCCCGGCCGGAAATCGTCACCACAGCCTGCCGCGAGGGCCTGTGGAGCCGGAGAGAGGGAACTCGCGTCTTCGTCTTCATCGAACGGTCCTCCTTTGGGTCGAATCCGGTAGTTACCGGATTTCTGCCAATCGGAAGCCGCACGATTCGACGCCGAATCGGTGAACGGAAAGCCGTTCTCAGCTTGCTCTTACGAACCAGTGGACAGGGCCGGAATCGAACCGGCGACACACGGATTTTCAGTCCGTTGCTCTACCAACTGAGCTACCTGTCCAAAGCAGGCTTTCACCCGCTCTCGCACGTCCCTGTCCTAGAATCCTGCGGTCACTCTGTCAACGAAGAAGTCATTTGGCCCGGGGCGCGCCGGGGCCGGCGGCCCGCACGCCGTGATCATTCCGGGCGCCGCTCGCCGAGACGTATCACCACCTGCAGGGCGACCATCAGGAGGAAGGCTGCCAGGCCGAAGTGCACCGGCGTCAAGGCGCCGAACACCGCGTCGAACCGCGCCGGTGCGGCGCTCCGAACCACGGCGAGCACGGCGGAAAAGCCGATCCCCGCCGCGATCGCCGGGAGAAGCATGCCGGCGGCCGACCGCAGGAAGCCGCCGGACCCAGCGGCGACTTCACCGGTCGACACGACCGGAGTCTCCACGTTGAACTCGACCTCCCTCCGCGCCAACGGACCTCGAGGAAGACGAAACTCGAATCGCGGCAGCCAGCGGCGAACGCGCACCGCCGGCGCCGTTCCCTGCCGCGGGAGCGGGATCGGCTTCGCCGGTGCCCAACGCCGCAGCCGGCGGACGACCTCGTGCGCCGAGTCGATGCGGTCCGCCGGATCCTTCTCCATCAGGTGCTCGATGAGCAGGCAGAAGGCCTCGCCGGCGCGTGGGCCGAGCGAGCGCAGCGGCACCGGGGCCTCCGAGAGATGCCGCTGCATCTTTTCGCGCCGCGAGCCGTCGGGAAACGGCACACGGCCGGTCAGCGCGAAGTACATGCTGCAGCCGAGCCCGTAGATGTCCGCACTCGGGCCGACGTCGTCCGGTTGGCGGATCTGCTCCGGGGCGATGTAGTCCATCGTTCCGACGACGCGGCCGAGACGCACCGCCTCGGCCTCGAGCGTCGAGCCCGCGAGGCCCATGTCGAGCACCTTCGCCCGCCCGTCGTCCATCACGAGGATGTTGCCCGGCTTGACATCCCGATGCACGAGCCCCTGCTCGTGCGCGTAGGCCAGCCCCGTGGCCACCTGGGTGAAGACCGATGCCGTCTCCTGTTCGTCGAGCGGGCCGGCCTGGCGCACGAGCTGCCGCAGATTGAGTCCCGGCACGAGCTCCGTGACGAGATAGTTGACCTGCTTCTCGTAGCCGGCATCGAAGGCCCGCACGAGGTTCGGGTGGTCGAGGCGGCCGAGGATGCGCATCTCGCGACGGAAGGCGGCCTCCGACTCCGGTGTCCATTTCGAGCGCGGCAGCACCTTCACGGCCACGAGCCGGCCCATGAGCTCGTGCTCCGCCTTGAACACCTGCCCCATGCCTCCCTTCCCCAACTCGTCGAGGAAGACGTAGGCGCCCAGCCGAAAGACGGTGCGGCCCGCGAGCAGTTCACGGGCCTGATACCTGGTGAGCGCCCCCTGCTCGACGAGGCTGTCGGCCAGGGCCGCATCCCAGACGTCCGGGCGGGACTCGTTGAGCCCGGCCTTCGCACGGATCACCGTCTCGGCCGCCTCGAGCTGCTGCAGCGAGAAGAGGCTGTTGGCGAGGGCCACCTCCCAAAACCGCGGCCGGCGAGCGTCGGATTCCGGTGACGAACGCGCGGAGGAGCCCATGATCGTCGCAGTGTACCACCGGGGGCACGGACTCGCTCGGTGGGAGGGTGCTCTGCGTCCCGCAGCCGAAGCAGTCGCTCACGGGGCCCGGCCGCCTTCCAGGAGAGCGGCGTAGCGCTCGCTCCACGCGGCGGGCCAGGCCGCGGTGAAGGTGCGTCGCGTCGCGTCACCGGGATGGTCGAAGGCGATCGTGCGGGCATGCAAGGCGATGCCGGTCGCACAGGGCAGTCGCGCGCCGTACAGGCGGTCGCCGACGATCGGACAGCCTCTCGAGGCGAGCTGGACTCGAAGCTGGTGTCGACGCCCCGTCGTCGGCACAAGCTCGACGAGCGAGACCTCGCCGACCCGGCGCACGACGCGGGCTCGTGCGTGTGCGGACTGGGCCTGGGGCACGAAGGCGGGCGGCGGTGATCGCCGCGAGGCGCCGGGCCGTCGAAGCGAGCCGATCGCCGGCCCTCCCAGCGCGGATCGTGACTCGCCCGGGGTGCGGACAATGGTGTCGCTCCACTCCTGCCAGACGCCGAGTGGCCCGGGAAATCGCCCTTCGACGATCGCCGCATAGGTCTTCTCGACACGACGGCCACGGAACTGTCGAGCAAGTTCGGCCGCAGCGTCCGGCGCCCTGGCGACGACGAGCACGCCCGAGACAGGCGCGTCGAGGCGGCTCACGATCCCGACGAATGCACCGCTCCCCCAGCGTCGCCGCAGCAGCGCATGGACGCTCGGCACACCTGCGGGCACATTCGCGGTCGCCAGTCCGGCCGGCTTGACGACGACGACCAGACGGTCATCCTCGAACAGGATCGGGATCGGGCCGGCACCCGTGACGGCGTCCGCGGGGACTGATGGTCGTGGCATCGGTGCGTGGCGGAGGAAGGGGCATGAACGAAGGGAACCCCCGCGACATCGTACTTGCCAGTCGCTCGCCCCGTCGGCTCGCGCTGGCCCGTGAACAGGGCTGGCACGTCGAGGTGGTGCCCCCCGACGAGTCGGTCGAACGCGACGCCCCGGCCCGCGGGTCGGATGAATCGGTGGCCGCGTACGCGGAACGTCTGGCGTGTCTCAAGGCAGCCGCCGTCGCGCCTCGGTGTCGTCCAGGCACGCTCGTCGCCTGCGACACGCTGGCGGAACTCGATGGAGACGCACTCGGCCAACCGATCGATCGCGACCATGCCCGCGGCATCCTCGAGCGTTTGTCCGGGCGGCGGCACCGAGTCGTCTCGGGTGTCTGCATCTGGCAGCGACCGGAATTGGAGCCCGTGACGGGACGAGCCGAAAGCGTGCTGGAGATGGCCCCCCTCTCCGAGGAACTGCTCGAGTGGTACCTCGACAGCGGACTCTGGATCGGCAAGGCCGGTGCCTGCGGCTTCCAGGACGACCGTCTTCCCCTGCACCTCGTATCGGGCAGCGCGTCGAACGTGGTCGGACTGCCTCTCGAACTGCTGACGGAGATGCTCGATGCGATCGACCGAACGCTCGCGCGACGCCAGCCCGGCACGGGCCCGGACTCGGCGCGCATGGCGCACTGAACACGCGCGACCCGCTGACATCCGCGCATGAAACCGGCCCGCACGACACATGGCCGTGCGGGCCGGCTGAAGAAAATTCCGGCGATACCTACTCTCGCGCTTTGGGCACTACCATCGGCTCTGGAAGCTTAACTACCGTGTTCGGGATGGGAACGGGTGTGGCCTTCCAGATATGGTCACCGGAAAGTTTCCATACGTGTCGCTCGCGCGACACAAATGCGGGGTCGTGGTAATTGGCTGCTTCAATCCAGAGGACAAAGGCCAAGAGGGCTTTGTCCTCGTGAAGCGAGCGAGCACTCGATACGAGTGGTCAAGCGTTCGTCCGTTAGTACCGGTTGGCTCAGTGCATTGCTGCACGTACACGTCCGGCCTATTAACCTGGTCGTCTTCCAGGGGACTTTCGGGTTAAACCCTACGAAACCTGATCTTGGGGCGGGCTTCACGCTTATATGCTTTCAGCGTTTATCCTTTCCGTTCATAGCTATCCAGCCGTGCCGCTAGCGCGACAACTGGGACACCAGAGGAACGTCCTTCCAAATCCTCTCGTACAAAAGAAGAAACCCCTCAAGTTACGTGCGCCCACAGTAGATAGGGACCGACCTGTCTCACGACGGTCTGAACCCAGC
>CAIWZS010000414.1 GCA_903917235.1 uncultured Planctomycetaceae bacterium
CACCAGCCCGCGGGCCAGCCGGTCGGTCGGCTTCACGACGGCGAACCATCCGTTCGCATAGTGCGGCTGCACGGCATGGAGTCCGTAGGCGTTGAGCCGCTGGAAGAGCGCGTCGTTGTAGCCCATGAGCCAGACGACGAGCCGGCCGCGCGGCGGCACGGACGTGTCGACCGACGCGTGCTGCACGTCCTGCGGCTTGCCGTCCTTCTCGAAGACGAAGTTGATCTCGGGGTGCGGCCGCGAGCGGTCGTCGAGGGCGCCGGCCCGTGCGGTGAGCACGCGGCGTGTCGCGGCGGCATCGTCTGCGGCGGCCGCGGTCGGCGGCGAGCCGCCCATGAGCGCGATCCAGCAGCAGGCCAGCGGCACGACCACGGTTTGGACTCGATCGAAGGGACACGTCACGGCGGGTTCTCCGGGGACTCGGTTGTCGATGTTCGGTGGCAGGGGCGTGTCAGGCCAGATGGAGCGCGCGGCGCGGGTTCGTGTCGACGAGCCGCCCGATGTCGGCGTCGGAGAGGCCGAGATGGCGCGCGAGGTGTTCCCGCACCCGGGGCATCGTCACGGTGGAGCCGGCGAGGTTCTCCGAGCCGGGGCGGCGGGCCACGCCGGCCGCGTCGACGTCGACGACCATGCCGGAGAGGCGGTAGCGGCCCGGACCGAGCGTCGCGGCGGCGATCGCGTCGGTCACCATGATGCTCCGCTCGATCCCCGCGGCATCGAGGTAGTTCCCGAGGGCGAAGAAGGGCACGTGAACGCCGTCGGGGATGAAGCACACCCAGAGGTGGTCGGCGAGCGACAGCGCCCGCTGGATGACGTTGTCGTGCCGGGGCAGCGTCGTGGGACAGCCGTTGCCGAGGTGGGTGACCATCGAGAGGCCCGCGTCGATCGCGGCCCGGAGCAGGTCGAGCGGCGGATCGCAGTGGCCCGCCGAGACGGTGATGCCCCGGCCGACGAGCAGCCGCGTCGTGGCGAGGCCCGCATCGTGTTCCGGCGCGAGCGTCACGAGGCGCACGAGTCCGGCGCCCGCGTCGAGGATCCGCTCCATGTCGGCCACGTTCGCGGGCTTCACGTGCCGCGGGTCATGCGCGCCGACGTAGCCGGGCAGGGGACTGATGAACGGGCCCTCGACGTGGAAGCCCCGGATCATCGACGCCACGGCCGCGTCGGCTTCGCGATGCCGCACGAGCGTGGCCAGCGTCGCGCACAGGCCGTCGATCGAGTCGGTGATCACCGTGGCGAGGATGCCGTCGACGCCGTCGGCGGCCAGGGCGTCGCAGGCGTGCCGGCAGCCGGCGAGGTCGAGGTCGGCCGAGCAGAAGTCGGCGCCTGCGTAGCCGTTGACCTGGAGGTCGAAGGGTCTCATGCGACGCCGCCGCTGGGCGAAGATGGCGCGATCACGGCAGCTCGCGGATGCGCAGCCGCCGAAACTCGACCGGTGCGCCCTCCGACTCGAGGCAGAGGTGACCCGAGGCGGGCACGCAGCGGGTGCCGCCGGAGACCTCGTGGCCGTTGACCCACAGCCGCACCTCTCCCTCGACGGCACGCACGTAATAGTGGTTCCAGGCGGGCGAGCTGCGGGAGTGGGCCGCCTTCGGAAACGAGCGGCTGCCGTTGGGAGACGTCGGCGGGAACGGGATCATCTTCGAGGTTCCCACCGGGAACACGTCGCCGTCGGTCGAGAACCAGTCGCCCTTGCGATTGCCGGACGACTCGTACTTCGCGCGGAAGCCGTGGTCGAGAATCTGCACCTCGATGCCCCCCCGCGGCAGCTGGCCCGGCTCGATCCCGAAGAACGCCTCCGGCGGCGCCCAGAGAAAGACGCCCGAGTTGCCGCCGTCGGTGAGGTGCCGCCAGTCGAGCGAGAGCTCGAGGTTCTGGAGCGACCGCTTCGTGCGGATCACGCCGACGGGCTTGCCGGTGCAGTGGAGGCCGCCGTCCTTCCACGTCCACGTGTCGGGGGCGCCGTTGACGTTCTCGAAGTCGTCCGGGCCGAGGTCACGCCAGCCGGTGCCGATCGCGGCACCGCCGTCGGCGCCGGGCACGGGGGGCTCGTCGAACGTCACCGCGAACGCCGGTGCTACCGGCGGCTTCGGCGCGCGTGCCGACTGCCAGGCGAGGAGTTTCCATCCGCCCGCATCGTGCCGCCAGCCGGCGAGGTAGTGAAACTCGGCATCGACCGGGCCGTCGGCCGTTTCGACCACGAGCCGCGCCCGACCGCTGTCGAGCGCGATCCCCGGGGCGGGAAACCGCACCACGCGTTCGAGCGGCTCGTAGCGCGTGTATCGCGATTTCCCGGAGCGCACGAGCTCGAGGAACGACGCCTTCGTGTCGACGCTGCCGGTGGAATGGACGTACCGCAGGTCGTCCGCGAGCCGCTCGGCGAGCGCCGCGAAGTCACCACCGGTGAGCGCCTTGATCCGCGCGTCGTCCGCCGCGAGCACGGCCGCCTCGTCGTCGGCCCCGCGCGTGGTCGCCGCCGACGCCATCGCGACCGCCACGATCCCGACGACCGCGCCGAGCCGCATCGCCCGGACCCGTCCCCAACCTGTCCGCCTTCGCATCAGGAGCACCTCGAGGGTCGCGGGTTCACGGCTCGCTCACCCCGCGGGCCGTCCGGGGAGGATACCAGCGTCCCCGAGCGGCCGCGAAACGCCGCCGCTCGAGGGACCGGCCGTCCACGCCCCCGGATGACCCCGGTTTCGACGATTACGAGTCGGCCGACGGCTCACGGCGCACCGCTCACCGCCGGGATGAACTCCACGGCGACCGGCAGCAGATCGGGTGTGGCCGTGTCGTCGTGTTGTCGTGGCGGGCCGCTGCCGCGTACGAGGCAGGCCACCGCCCAGGCGTCGGCGACCGCGCACGACCGCGCGCGAACGATCACCTGCGACGTGGTGTGCGTCGGCGGTCGTCCGGTGCGGGGATCGAGCGGCGACCGACCGGGTCGGGCGGTGGAGACGGCGAGCGCCTCGCCGTCGGCGAGCGGGATGTCGCGAGGCACGGTCGCATCGATCGTGCGGACGGCCACGTGCCAGGGCGTGCGGTCGTCACGGCGGCCCCAGGCGCGCACCTCGCCCCCGAGTTCCACGAGATGGTCCGTCGAACCGAGCGCGCCCAGGCGTCTCCCGATCTCGTCCACGGCGTGGCCCGGCGCGATGCCTGAGAGGTCGAGCAAGATGCCGGAGATGCGCATGCGGAGGGCGGGGCCGGCAGGGTCGTGTGCCGCGCGCGACTCGACGTGCTGCATGCCGACCCTGGCGAGTGCCGCGGTGATCGCCGCCTCGGTCGGTGGCCCGACAGCGGCCCCGGCCGGGCGCCAGCGCGGCGGGCCGCCGCCCCATGCGGCCACGAGCCGTCCCACCGTGATGTCGAAGGCTCCGTCGGAGCGTTCGTGGATCGTCCGGGCGAGATCGACGAGTGCGACCAGATCGGGAGCGACCGTCACCCAGTCATCGGCCGGGGCGTCGCCCACGCGTGACGCATCCGAGTCGCCCCGCCACGTGCTCATGGCACGGTCGATCCCGGCGAGCACCTCCTCGATCGCGCGGTGCAGGTCTTCCCGGGTGCGTCCGGTCGGCAGTCGGGCACATTGCACTCGATAGGTCGTGCCGAAGGCAGGCCCGACGAGGGGCGCGGGCATCACCGGCGGAGGCCCGGTCAGATCCTCGGTGCGAGCGGGCTCGAACACCGACAGCAGCATGGCCGCGACGGCGAGCCACCCCGAGCATCGGATCGCAGACGCTGTCGGTGCTGGCGGTGACCGGGGGCTCGTCCGCACTCCGCCACGCTCGAAAAGAATCATGCCGCGGTATGATACGGCTCCGAAGCGTGAGCGACGCGCGAGACGAGCCGTGCGTCACGTGACGCAACCGCCCGGTGACAAGGGTGATTCCAAAGGAGTGTCCGATGGCCGTGCCACGATCCTTCCGTCGTACCGCTGGGATCCCGCGCATCGCCTTCGCGATCACCGTCGCGGTTGGTGCCGCCGCCGTGCTCGGCCCCGCGGGCGTGTCGTCGGCAGCGGATGCGGCATCGCAGGCGCCCCATGACTGGCCGCGGCTCCGTGGACTCGCCGGGGCGGGGCAGGGAGGGGCTCGCGGCCTGCCGACCGACTGGATCACGAGGGCCTGGGACTGGTCGACGCCGCTGCCCGGCCTCGGCCACGCCTCGCCGGTGGTGTGGGACGGTCTGGTCGTCACCGCCGCCGCCGATCCGGAGAAGGGCACGCGCTGGCTCGTGGGCCTCGGCCTCGCCGACGGCGCCATCCGCTGGAACGTGGAGCGGCCCGGCTCCGTGCACCACACCCACAAGTTCAACGACCTCGCCTCGAGCACGCCGGCGATCGACGCCGGCGGCATCTATTGGATGCAGCAGCGCGGCGAGCACGTCGTGATCGAGGCCTTCGCGCACGACGGTCGGCCGCGCTGGGAGGTGGATCTCGGTCCCTACGCCTCGCAGCACGGGCTCGGATCGTCACCGGCCGCGTGGAACGGCCTGGTCATCGTGCCGCTCGAGAACGACGGGCCGAGCCGAGTGGTCGCGCTCGATGCGGCGACCGGTGCGGAACGCTGGGCCCTCGCCCGCGACACGAACCTCACCGCCTACGCGACGCCACTGGTGCTCGACGGGCCGCGTCCGATCGTGGTGCTGGCGAGCACCGCCCACGGCATCGCGGGCGTGGACGCGACCAACGGCCGGCTGCTCTGGGAGCAGAAGTGCCTGCCGAGGCGTGCCGTCTCGTCACCGGTGCTCTGCGGCGGGCGCGTGCTCGCCACCTGCGGCGCCGGCAACGGCGACAACCTGCTGGCGGCGGTGCGCGTGCCCGACGTCGCGGCGGACGCGGCGACGGTGCCGGGCACCGTGCCGGCGCCGCCGATCGACTGGACGCTCGACAAGAGCGTGGCCCCCTACGTGCCCACGCCGCTGGTCACGCCGCGAGGCCTGTTCCTGTGGAGCGACCGCGGCGTCGTCACGAAGGTCGACGAAGCGACCGGCGAGATCCGCTGGCGTGGCCGCGTCGGGGGCAACTACTTCGCCTCGCCGGTGAGCCTCGGCGACGCCGTGCTCGGCATCTCGACCGACGGCGAGATGGTGCTCGTGGGCACCGGCGACGAGTTCGCGATCCTCGGCCAGCGGCCGCTCGAGGAGGTGGTGCGGGGCACGCCGGCAGTCGCCGACGGCCGGATCGTGGTGCGCACGGAGAAGGGCGTGATGGCCCTGTCACTGGCGACGGAGTGACGGCGTCGATCAGGCGCACACGGCGTCGAGCCGGCCGGTCGAGTCGCCGATCGGGCAGCTCGCGGTCGGGCA
>CAIWZS010000415.1 GCA_903917235.1 uncultured Planctomycetaceae bacterium
AAACCCTCGCCGCCGACGGCATCGGGGGGAAACTCGCGGGCCTGCGTCGGCCGCATGTCGACGCCGGTGAGGTCGCGGACGGCGTTGTCGTATTCGGTGTTGGTCAGCCGCCGGAGCGTCACCGGTCCGGGATCCCCTGCCCGTTCGGCCGCCTCGGCATCGAGCGCCGAGAGAAACCACGACACCATCTGCTCGCGCTCGGTCTCGGTCGGCTGCGGCGACTCGCGCGGGGGCATGTCTCCGGTGCGAACCCGCTCGACCACGTGCTCGAGCACCGCCGGCTCGGCGAGAAACGCGTCCGCCGTGCCGTAGCGCGTGAGGACGAGCTCGTTGTCCTTGGGCACCTCGCCGTGGCACGCGCCGCAGGTGCGGGTGATGAGCGGCATGATGCGCTCGCCGTACGCCTTCGCCAGCTCGGCGTCATCCGCGGCGAGCAGGCGCGGTGCGGCGAGGCAGGCCAGCGGCACGATCCAGAGCCACGCCGTTCGCATCCGCGACGCTCCACGATGAGGCAGGTCGAGATTTCCGCACTACAACTTTGAGAATACCGCACCGACACCAAACTGTCGACAGTTTGTTCGGCCCGGAACAAGCCGTGTTTTCGGGTGTCACATGGGCTTCAGAAGCGTCCGGACGTGGCCGTGCACGGGTCAGTGCCGCACGTCGGGCCTGCGCAACCGAGAACGGTCGTCGCTGGCGGTGATCCAGCACGTGGCACAACTGTCGCACGCAGGGGCGCTCGGGCAACGTGGGCCCTGCAGCCTGTCCCCGGGCTCGCTGGCCGTCACGAGCCCTAGAGTTTCACTGCCTGGCGGCAACGCCATGAGCGACTGGACCCTGTCCGACGGTCGGCAGGCGCGAAGGGAACACGATCAATCGGCCGTGCGTGACCACGGCTTGGCTGCGGACGGAAGGCATGTCCGCTTCCATCTGGGAGACCGTGCCGTGCACATCAACACCAATGGCATGACGATGGGGTCGCTCTTCAAGTTTCTCTGGATCGGCAATCTGGCCGGGTGGTTCTTTTTCTTCGCGTTGCTCGCGATCGCGAATCTTTTCGGCTCTGGCACGATCACGCTCAATGAAGAACCGGTGTCGGGCCCCGTCGGAGTCCTCGTCGCGCTGGCCTCGTGGCCGATCGCAGCGGCCGTGTTCACCGGCCTGCAGTGGCTCTTCTTCTCGCTCGGTTTCGGCATCTACTCGCGGTTCCGCAGGATTTCGCTCGACTTCAAGGATCCGAGCGACGTGTCACCGGCCTGAGCCACGAAGCTCCACTCGAGCGATCCACGGACTGCCCCTCATCCAGCATGCCTGCAACGCGTCGCCTCCTACTCTGCAAGTCAGTGCACCACGGCAACACGGCCAAGATCGCCCGGGCGATAGCGAGCGCACTCGGTGCGGAACTCGCCACGCCCGAGACGGTCTCGTACGCGAGCCTGAGTGCATGCGACCTGCTTGGGGTAGGGTCTGGCGTCTATTACGGCCGCATGCACGAGGCGCTGTTTGAGTGGCTCTTCGGCCTCCCCGACGATCCTGAGGCACGAACCCCTGCCTTCATTTTCAGCACATCAGGCCTCCCGATGTTCGCGAGGTTCTGGCACGGGCCCCTGCGTCGCCTCCTCAAACGCAAGGGCTTCTCGGTGATCGGGGAGTTTGCGTGCGGCGGCTACGACACATGGGGTCCGCTCTGGCTCACCGGTGGGCTGAACAGATCACATCCAGACGAGAATGACCTCAATCGCGCGAAGCAGTTTGCTGCCAGACTGGTTCGCGACGGACGAACTACCGCCACCCCCCCAGGTTCACCACCAGCCCACGCGATCGCATCGATCACGTGGACGGCCGCACGTGGGCACGCGAGTTACGTAATCCGCAGCGTTTCGAACGCCAGGAGACGATGAAACCCCGTGGCATCGCGAAACAGTTCCGTCGGTCCGGCGAGCCCGGCGTCATGAGCCAGCGCCGTGAGGGACTCGACCGTCTCGGGAATATCGCGCTGCGTCACGTGCTCGACGGCGCCGGCTAGGGCGTCCCCCGCCATGGTGGTCCACGACTGCCGCATCATGCTCGTGTAGCCGGCGAGGAACTCGTCGCGTGACTCTCTGTTCCGTCTGAAGATGTCGCCGTAGAGCAGCGAACCGTGCGGAGACAGTGTCGCATGCGCGTATCGCAGCAAGTCGCTCTTCTCCCGTGCCGGGAGGTGGTGAATCGCGTAACTCGCGAGAATGATGTCGAAGGTCCGTGGCCCCTGCGCGGCGCCTTCCCGCAGAAACGCCAGCATGTCGCCCACGATGAGCCGTGTCTCGAATCTCGCTCCCACCAGTTCGCGGCGGGCTTGGGCGAGTGCTGCCTCGGACACATCGACGCCCGTGTAGGCATAGAGCCCGCTCTCGTCGAACGTCCTCTTGATGAAGCCCGCGTCGCCGCAACCCAGATCGAGGAGCGTGAAGGGCCCCGGGTAGCGCGCGAGGGCCCACACTCGCACGGCGTGAAAGATCTCGCGGTGTGCCATCCAGTCCGCGTCGATGATCGACCGGTACAGGTGCCATTGGCTGAACCACCTGGACGCCGCCGCGTGGTCGTGGGCGGGCTCATGGCCAGTCGTTTCCGGCGCGCTCATGACCGATAGGTTGCCCGGCCAGGCCGCTTCTGGCTAGGACGGCTCTCGTCCGATGCCGGAACCATCCGCGCGGTTGCCTCGACGCACGGAGGGCGGTCGTTGCCGGGGGACCGCGAGGTGGCGAAGACGTCCGTGGGATGCCACGAACGCCGGCCCCTTGCCTGATCGACCGCCCATCACCGGTCCTACGCTTGAAATCGCTTTCGGAACTCCCGTTGGCCCGTCTATTCTTTGGGGTGACAGTCGCGGTTGCTGAAGAAATCACACTCACCAGCAAGGCTGCACAGGACCTTCTTGATGCTGAATGCCGCTTCGCGCCGCCGGTTTTTGCGATCTGCCGGGACACTGCTCGCCCTCCCCTCGCTCGAGTCGCTCGGTTTTCGCAGGTTCGCTCGGGCCGCTGCCGTATCGCCGCCGAAACGCATGGTGTTTCTCGGGTTCGGCTACGGCGTGACCGAGGAGACCTGGTTTCCGAAACAGACCGACGGCGGAGCCGGCTATGCGCTGCCGGAGGGCCTCGCGGCGCTCGCACGCCACAAGGCTGACTTCACGATCGTGCAGGGGTGCGCGAACAAGGCACTCACCGAGGCCCACTGGGGGAGCACGTTCTGGCTGACGGGAGCCAACAAGTTCGCGGTGGCGGGACAGAGCTTCCACAACACCGTATCGGCCGACCAGGTGGCCGCAGCCGCGCTGGGGCGGGACACGCGCTTTGCATCGATCCAGCTCAATGCCAGCGAGCCCGGGCTCGACGGCCCCGGCCATGGGCCTGGGCTGTCGCTCGCCTGGGATACGCGAGGCAAGCCGATCGCGGGCTTCAACAGCCCGGTGGTCGCATTCCACAAGTTGTTCTCGGCGGATGACGTTCCGCTCGAAACACTTCAGGCCATGCTCGCCGACAAGCGGAGCGTGCTCGACGCCGTGCGCGAGGATGCCAAGAGCGTGGAGCGCGGGCTCAATGCAGCCGACCGCGCGAAGCTCGACGAGTACTTCGAAGGAATCCGTGACATCGAAGCACGGCTTTCCAAGGAGGAGCGGTGGCTCGGTCAGCCGAAGCCAGCGGCTCCACTGCCCGCGCCGGGAGAGGGGCTCGTGGGCCGCGGTGAAGTGCTCCTCATGTATGACCTGATCGTGGCGGCCCTCCAGACTGACAGCACGCGGGTGATGACGTTCCGGCAGCCGATCCAGCATCTGCTCACGAGCCTCGACATCAAGGTGGCCGCCCACGACATGAGCCACTACCACCCTGGCAACCGCATGGAGGCATCGCAGCATCGCGACCGCGTCCAGAGCGAGATGTTCGCGACGCTTCTGGACAGGCTGAAGGCGACGCGCGAGACCGATGGCACGAGCCTCTTCGACCATACGACGGTGGTCTACGGCAGCAACATCCGCTCGGTCCATTATCTCGACAACTGCCCGACGGTGATCGCGGGGCGGGGAGCCGGCGTGGCCCTCGGGCAACACATCGTGCTGCCGAAGAACACGCCGCTGTGCAACGTCTGGCTCACGCTCCTCCACGGGACGGGCATCCGCGTCGGCTCGCATGGCGACAGCACGGGCATCGTCCAGGAACTCCTCACAGCGGGGGCTTCGTGATTCGCACCGCATGGAGGGCTCTCGTCGCGGGAGCCGTGGCGCTTGCGGCCGCGAGCGGGCGTGCCGCACCAGCGGGCGGTCCCGGCCTCGCCGAGCCGCACATCGCGGCCCTGCGGACCGCGTGCCTCAAGTGCCACGGTGCCGACGACCCGCAGGGTGGTTTCCGGCTCGACACGCTCTCGGCAGCGATCGACACCGTCGAGGCCGCCGATCGGTGGCAGAAGGTGCTCGGCGTGCTGAACTCGGGCGAGATGCCCCCGGTGGACGAGCCGCCACTGGATGCGGTGGTGAAGATCGAACTGCTCGATCGGCTTGCCCACGCACTCGTCGAGGCGAGGCAGACACTCGCCGACACCGGCGGGGCCATCACCATGCGACGGCTCAACCGACGGGAGTACGACAACACACTCCGTGACCTGCTCGGCGTGCAGGTCGACGTGCGGCAGCTTCCGGCCGACTCGGGCAGCCCGTTCGACACCTTCGGCTCGGCACTCTTCATGTCGGCCGACCAGATCGAGCAATACCACGAGATCGGCCTGCGGGCGATCGACGCGGCGTTCAAGAAATTCGGGAAGCGGCACGAGCGCCGGAAGCTTCGCAAGGAGCCCGAGACGGAGATCACGCCCCGGCTCACGAAGCACATCCAGGACACGATCGAGTTCCACCAACAGCTTCATCGCTGGACCAGCGCCGTCGAAGAAGCCGCGAAGCGACCGGAAAACCAGGCGGTGGTCGCGGAGCTGGTGAAGCTCAAGCCGGATCGATCAAGCGCCCTTCGGCATGGCTGGGAAAAGATCGCGGGGGCACCACCCCCGACCGACTTTGGGTTCGTCGATGCCGTCCGCGCCGAGCATGACGGGTTCGCATGGCGGAGCTACGGACTTCACCGCACGGCGTACATCACGCTTCCCGGTGCCGCGACAGGTGCCTATCTGACGGTTCGCGATGCGTACATGAACGACCAGTACGGCGTGGGACTGGGCCATGACTGGCCGCCGGGCCGGTACGTCCTGCGGCTGCGGCTTGCCGCGACGGACCAGTCGCCCGTCCGGCGGCGGTGCGTCGAGTACGGCTGGTGGGACCGGTTGATTGCCATCGCGGGCTGCCGCGAGGTGACCGGGACGATGGAGCAGCCGCAGATCATGGAAATCCCGATCGACGTGCCCGATACCCCCCGCGGCGCGCTCGTCATCCGTGAAAAGGGCCTGCACGATATCGACGGAAAACCGCACCGGGTGTTCGCCGACGGCATGAAGGAAAACGGGGTGTGGCTCGAACCTGCGATCTGGATCGACTGGGTGGAGGTCGAGGGGCCATTCGACACCGACGACGTCCCCCCCGCACTGACGGAACTGACCAGCGTGCCCGATGCCGACAGGCCCGGCGATTCGAACACCTCGGCGAAGCTCGACATTCGCGGCATGCTCACGCGGTTTGCCGAAAAGGCGTTTCGCGGCCGTGATGCCGACACCGGTTCCATCGACCGCCTCGTCGCCATCTTCGAGAAGCGGCGGGCCGCCGGGATGTCCTTCCGGGAGGCGGTGCAAGAACCGCTGGCGATCATCCTCTCCTCGCCGCACTTCCTCTATCTCTCGGAACCGGTCGCTCCTGGAGCGGTGGAAGCGGGCACGCGGCGGCCTCTCACCGATCTGGAATTGGCATCGCGACTGTCATACTTCCTGACGGGTGGTCCTCCCGACGACGAGCTGCTCGACCGGGCACGGGCCGGCAGCCTCGCGCATCCCGACGTGCTCGCCGGCGAGGTGAATCGGCTCCTCGCCGATCCGAAATCGCGGCGGTTCATCGACGCGTTCACTCACCAATGGCTCGGCCTCGACCGGCTCGACTTCTTCCAGTTCAACGACACGCTCTATCCCGACTACGACCTTGCCACGAAGTCACTTTCCCGGCAGGAGATCTTCGAGACGATCGCGCTGCTCGTGCGGGAGGGCGCGAGCCTGCGACAGCTCCTCGCGAGCGACTTCGTCGTCGTCAACGGCATCCTCGGCCGCTATTACGGCCTCGAGGTCGTCGGAGACGAGTTTCGCAAGGTGAGCCTGCCGGCCGGCTCGCCTCGTGGCGGCCTGCTCGGCATGGCTGCCGTGCTGGCCATGGGCAGTAACGGTGAGCAGTCCAGCCCGATCGAGCGCGGGGCCTGGGTGCTGCGGAAGGTGCTGCACGATCCACCCCCGCCCGCTCCGCCCAACGTGCCGCAGCTCACGCGACTCGACGGCGAGATCCTCACCACTCGCGAGCGCCTGCTCATGCATCAGGAGCAGCCGCAGTGCGCCTCGTGCCATCGCCGGATCGACCCCATCGGCTTCGGCATGGAGAACTTCGATGCTGCCGGTCGCTGGCGAACGCAGGATTCGTATACGAAGGATGGCGTTGGCACGAAGGCCTGGACGATCGATCCGTCAGGCGCCCTCTACGGGGGACCGGCTTTCAACGACTTTTTCGCACTGCGCGACGTCATCGCCGGGCGGATCGACGCCTTCGCTACCGGGTTCACCGAGGCACTGCTCGAGTACGCCCTCGGGCGACCGTATGGCTTCTCCGACGAAGCGCTTCGCGACGCGATCGTGAGGCGGGCGGCGGCGAACGATTATGCAGTGCGGGACTTCATCCACGCCGTCATCCAGAGCGAGGCATTCCGCTCGAAATAGTGGCGCACGAAGCGTTCACCGCCGTCACGCGGAGCCTCCAATACGCGTGGCGGTTACTCATGCACATGCGGATGGGCATGGTCGTGAACATGCCGCCGGTGCGTCGGCGTGGGCTGGTGCGGGATCGGCAGCCCGAGGAGGTCGCCGTTCGCGGTGAAGCCATCCCCGCCACGATCGACGAAAATCGGATTGGCCACGGCCACCGGTCGTGAACCGGCATGCTCGGGCCCCATCACCGGCCCGAGGCTCGATTCCTCACCGATCGCGGCGACGACCAGGTGCGCATCGCGGTCCAGCCGCACCTCATACGTGTGCGCGAAGCGCAGAGGACCCCTCGAGAAGAGTTCCGGCCGTGAGCGTCGCGTCATGTCGAGCATCGGCTCGGCGCGGCCGTTCACGAAGACCTGCACGCGGTCCACGTCGAGCCAGTTGGGGCACTGGACGCGGATCGCCAGGGCGACCACGCCGTCGTCGTCCGCCACTGCGTCGCCGGGACCGGCCTCCGTGGCACGCCCGGCCGCATGCGCGGTCACGCGTGCCTCGAGGAAGGGTCCGTTGCTCATGACGATGCGACCCGACTCGGTGGCCTTCACGACGTCCGACACCGATACCTTGGCCGGGTCGTCGGTCGGGCTTGCGATCCAGTTCCGCAACCAGCCAGAGCCGTGAAAGGTGTAGTGCGCGTCGGTGTTGACGACGCCGGGCACGCGGTAGCCCAGGTTCAGCATCTGCAGCCACACGAACATCGTGCTCGTCTTTTTGCGAGGATCGTCCCGCAGCCCGGGCGGCGGTTCCGCGCCGGGACGTGGGGCAAGAAACACCTCGTGCGGCGGGTGCACCTCGATCACGTCCACGAATCCGAGCATCCCCTCGAAGCCTCCGTCCGCGGTGCCCTCGGTGTCGCGATCCCCGAGCACCTGCACGAGGTGCGGGTGGTTCATCTGCACGACCTTGTCGCTACCGCCGTCCCAGAGGGCGAGCCGCTCGATCTGTGCCAGCGGGTCGTCGTCGCGCACGGCCGGCCCGCCGCCGTCCTGCGTGTGCCGTCGCTCGACGAGGGGAAACGCGTTCTGGTGATTGACCGGCAGGAGCGATCCGGTGAGTTCCATTCCCGTGCACGTCGCCATGAGATGCGAGGCTTGAAGCCGCTCGAGGTGGGGTGCGTACGACGAGATCCGGTTGTGCTCGGTGCAGGGCGCGAACTCGATGTGTTCCGAGAGCAGGTTTTGGACACGGCCGAACTGGCTCGTGGTGTTGTCGCCGGACTCGGTCGCATGGCTGTGGAAGTCGCTGCTGATCCATCCGGTCGTATCGACCGACCGGCGGAGCACGGCCTCGAGCGGCACATCGCGGCCGCGCTCCACGGCCAGCGTCGTGAAGACGGCGTCGTATTCGGGGCCGAGGCTCACGATGACGTCATAGTCGCCTGGCGGCACCTCCTGCCGGAACGCGCCGTCGTGGCTGTACACGAGGTTTTTCACCGCGGTGTGGCCGCTGTCGGGACCAAAGTCAGGGTCGGCGGGTGGCGACGGGGCGTCGGCGGCGGCCCGCGACCGGAACTGAACCTTGCAGGGGATCGGCCCGCCGGACTCGGAGGTGATTCGACCGACGACGAAGCCGGGCTCCGGGAGCGACACGGTGACATCAAGCCGCTCGCTCCGGACCGGATCGAACGTCACCTGCGCCGTGCCGCGCCCCGCGGTCTTGGCCACGGCGCGCCACGTGTTGCGCGTTGCGGGCAGGTCTGTCTCCAGCCTGCCATCCGCGCCCGTGCGCCCGTCGCCATGCGTCGCGTCGCCATTGAAGATCGTGACCAGTGCGTTCGCGACCGGGCCACGCGTGTCGCTGACGAGGATCGACGCCGGCACGAGGGTGAGGCCTTTGAGCCGCGTCGCGATCGCACGCGCGGCAAGGAGGTGGCGAGCGGGAAACACCCTGCGCACCAGTTCCACCGAGCCACCCGGCGGGACCGTGACCTTCGGGCTTCCTTCCAGCGCATACCGGACCGGATCCCGCGACGCGCGCGCGGCCGCGGCGCCATCCTTGCCGGGTACGAGCGTTGCCTTGTCCGGAACGATGCCATACGCCTGCCCGAACCACTCGTCGTTCCACCACACGAGGTCAGTCGCCGGGTCCACGCCGGAGGTGAAGGTGCGGTCGGCGCGGACGCGATCGTTCGGCTCGATCGCCAGCTCCTGGGCATGCGGATTCGCGAAGGTCGTCGTCACGGTGATGAAGTCTTCACCGTCGGCCAGCGTGTAGACCACATCGACGTGGGGCTTCCCCGGGGCCGGGCGAGCGGCCACGCGGAAGGTGACCTGCCGACCCTGGACGGAAAGGGTCCGCATGCCGTCGGTCACGGTATTGAGCGGTGGGGCAACCGGCTCCTCGACCGCCGCTTCGACGAACTCGAATGGTGCGGCTCCGTCCGCCGGATAGAAGGCGCTCAGCTGGTCATTCGGCGCCGTCACCTCCGTGAGATCGATGATGCAGCCCCCGACGTTTTTCACGGTCATGTTCGCATGACGTGTGGGACCGGGTGCCGCGATCACGGCGACGATCCTGTCGTTTCGCAGCAGATGGTCGCCCAGAATCCAGTCTGCTTCCTTGCCTGCGGGCGGCCCGGCCATCGCCGTTGCGGTGACGACGGCGGGGGTGATCGTGATGATCTCGGCCGCATCGAGCCGCGGGCCGACGCCGACGAGGGCCGTCGTGAGCACCAACGAAACCAGCGTGGAGTCAGTCGCAGTCCGCATCATCGCGATCTTCTGGGCTGGGGCGCACGCCGTCCAGTGCCGGGGATCACACCCGCGGTTGCCGCCAGAAGAGCCACTTCCGCTCTCCGTTCCACGCATGATCAGCCTGATACGTGTGAATTTCGAGCTCCACGCCTTCAGGCGCAAATCGCGCCAGCGTCCAGCCGTTGGTGCTCAACCTCGTGTCTGCAACCATGGCGCTCGCCATCGTATTGACGACGTGAATCCCCGTGTGCATTCCGAGCGTCCAGTCGTGCACGTGACCGTGGAAGAACGCCTTGCACTGCGGGCGTGCCACCAGTTCCGGCCAGAACGCTTCCGTGTCCTCGATACCCCCTGAGAAATGAACCGCATCGCCGCCGACGCGGGGGTTGTGGTGCGAGATGCACACAAACGGCTTGTTCTGGCCGACTGCGTCGGACTGTTCGAGCATCCACCGGATCTGGTCCGCCCCAAGCCTGCCGGGAGCGGCGGGCGTCTCCTTGAGCGAATCGAGCAACGCCAAGCGGACATGCGGCAGGTCCAAGATGCCTGTGTGGCGATGCTCGCGGAGCTGGCTCGCACTCGTGAGTTCCGGAAACGCCCGCAGGAACTCTTCCCGCGTGTCGTGGTTCCCGAGCGTGAGATGCAGCGGAAGTTCCCGACGCAGCGGCTCGATCAGTTCACGAAACCGACGGTAGTCGCCTGGTGTCCCGACCGACATCGCCAGATCGCCATTGATGACCACCGCGGCTGGCCGAGGCGTGAGCGCGAGAATGCCGTCGATCGCCAGTCGCAGGTTGCGTGGATGGACGTGATCGTCGGCATGGCCCTCGGCAATATGCGTGTCGTTCAGAATCGCCACAGTGTTGGCACCGTCAGGGCGCTGGGCCTCTTCCGAGGCCTGAGCACGTTGCTGGCTGGAAGCGGCCCCCACGGTCAAGGCCGGAGCAGCCATCGTCGCTGCCACAACACCGAGCAAATCGCGTCGCGTCGTCTTCATCACCACCTCCTCCTTCGAAGAGAGCCCGTGTGGTCCTTCCCGGGCAACATGATGCCTGCTGTCCTTCTCGACACCAAGGATCGTCGCTCCGATCCCACCCGAGCCTCCGGGAGCGACTTTCGGCCATGTCCGGCGCCCTGCGCGTGCGGCGCCCCGGCTCGGGGACGTGACACCAGCCCTCGTGGACTGGGAGGGCAACAGCCAGCTTGGACCCGATCGACTCGCGTGACGGCAGTTCGCTGCCGATAGTGAGTCGTACGATGCCAGGCCACATGTATCTCCC
>CAIWZS010000416.1 GCA_903917235.1 uncultured Planctomycetaceae bacterium
CGGGGCCATGGATGGCCCGGCAGCGCTCCAATCAGAACTGCTGCGCCACGTAGCGGCGTCGCAGCCGCGCTCGCAGCCAGATGGCGGTGATGTTGAGCAGCGCGATGATGGTGACCAGCAGGAAGGTGATGGTGAAGACCATCGGCTGTGCGGCCTGCGCGTTGGGGCTCTGGAAACCCACGTCGTAGATCAGGTACGCCAGGTGCATGAATTCCCGCTCGGGATGGACGAAGGGAAACGTTCCGTCGATAGGCAGGTCGAGGGCGAGCTTCTTCACGCCGACGAGCATGAGCGGCGCCACCTCGCCGGCGCCGCGTGCCATCGCGAGAATCAGGCCCGTCATGATGCCGGGCAGGGCCCGCGGCAGGACGATGTGCCGGATGGTCTGCCATTTGCCGGCACCGCATGCGTACGACCCCTCGCGCATCGAATTCGGCACCGCGGCGAGCGCCTCCTCCGTCGCCACGATGACGACCGGGAGCGTGAGCAGGGCGAGCGTGAGCGACGCCCAAAGCAGGCCGCCGGTGCCGAACGTCGGCTGGCCGTCCGCCACGAGCCCGGCTCGGAAGAAGATGTCGTCGATGCCGCTCCCCAGTCCGTAGCAGAAGAAGCCGAGCCCAAAAGCGCCGTAGACGATGCTCGGGACACCCGCGAGGTTGTTGATCGCGATGCGCACCGCAGACGTGATCGGACCCCGGGACGCGTACTCCCGCAGGTAGAGGGCGGCCAGCACGCCGAAGGGCGCCACGAGGAGCGCCATGATGAGCGTCATGGCGACCGTGCCCCAGATCGCGGGAAAGACGCCACCCGCACTGTTGGCCTCGCGGGGGTCGTCGGCAAGGAACTCACTCCAGCGTGCCCCGTAGACGCCCAGCTTTCCGAACGTGCCCAGACGGTTCGGCTGCCACGCGTGGACGATCCCGTCGAGTGGCAGGGACGCGCCCGCGCCGTCGGCGGTCTCGAAGTCGACGAGCCAGCCCGCATTCCCGGCACGCAGCGCCGAGGTCATCTCGTCGAGGGCGACCGTCGCACGCTCCACCTCGGCGATCGTGCGGCGCTCCGCTTCCCGCGCCGCGCTGGCGGCCGGGCTGTCTTCCCCACGATCCAGGCCCGCCTGGACGACCGTGAGCCGCGCCTGTCGCAGGCGGCGCTGGAGCGTGCCGCGATCGTGCTTGTCGATCGCCAGCGCCTCACGGAAGCGGCGGCGCGCGGCGGGGTGCTCGCGTTCGAACGCGGCCCAGACCTCCGCGGCCCCTTCGGCGATGACCGTGTCACCGTGGCGAAGCTTCACGGGGAACCCGTGGAAGCGCCCCCCCTCGAGTCGCTCGACGGCCGTCGCCCAGGCCGGTCGCTCCACGCTCGCGATCGCGTGATCGTCGAACCACTCGAAGTGGCGCCCGGTGAGCTCGAAGTTCGCCGTGCGCATGAGCCGGCGAGTGGACGGAGACGCGCCCTCCGCGAGATCGCCGCGGGCGATCTCGCGGTCGGTCACCTCGCCGAGCACACGTCGGCCATCCGCGAGTGTGACGAGTTCGAGCGGCGCGGGCCAGAACGTGGCCGCGCCGCGCACGGCGATGAAGGCGAGCAGGCCCACGATCATCACGATGGCCAGCGCCAGCGAGCCGCCGGTGAGCCACACCCACGGCTCGCCATGGGCGGCGAGCGCGGCATGCGCGGACCGCACGCGTCGTGCCGGGCGCTCCGCCGCCGGGCTGAACGGCGGCCCGCCCTTCGTCGGGCGACTCACGGTACCACGGCCCGGGTCAGAGCTCATGGGCCCTCCGGCGGAATCGCTGGCGGACGATTTCAGCGAGGGTGTTGACGACGAACGTCATGCCGAAGAGGGCGAGGGCGGCGAGGAAGAGGACCCGGTAGTGCGCGCTGCCCCGGGCCGCCTCCGGCAGTTCCGTGGCGATGGCGGCCGACAGGGTTTGGAAGCCGTTGAAGACGTTCCAGTCGATGATCGGCGTGTTGCCCGCCGCCATGAGCACGATCATCGTCTCGCCGACCGCGCGTCCCAGCCCGATCATGACGGCGGAGAAGATGCCGCTGGCCGCCGCCGGCACGATCACGCGGATCGCCGTCTGCCAGGGCGTCGCGCCCGCGCCGAGCGACGCGCTGCGGAGATGATCGGGCACGCTCGTGAGCGCGTCGTCGGCGATCGTGAAGATGAGCGGAATGACGGCGAAACTCATGCCGAGTCCGACGATCAGCGCGTTGCGCTGGACGTAGGTGCCGAAGAGCCCGCCGCGGGCGTCGAGCCGCAACGCATCGAGAAACACGCCCCCGGCGGCCGCCAGGCCGATGGCCACGGCCACGCCGCCCAGGAAGACGACGAGCGACGCCAGCGCCGCCGTCCGTGTCGTCCAGCCGCCGCCGCCGGCGACCGCGACGGGTGTGATCCGTCGCAGCCATGGGTTCACCAGCCTGCCCACCACCGCGGCGGCGGCGACGGCCGACAGGGGCAGGAGCGCGACCACCCAGCCGCCGAAGCCGCTCCCGCCCCGGCCGTCGAGCCACGCGCGGAAGTCACCGTCGAAGAGCAGTCGTTCGACGTGCGGCGCGACTGCCGTCGCGGCGAGGCAGCCGAGCGGCAGGGCGACGAGGCCGATCACCGGCAGCCGCCACGGGGCCAGACGCGGCCGCCAGCCCGTCGGGAGCAGCTGCCAGAGGTGCGCGCCGGCGAGCAGTACCGCGGGGACGACGAACAGTCCCGTCACGACCGGCACCACGCCCCGTTCGACGAGCGGCGCGAAGACCATGCCCGCGATGAACCCGAGCACGACGCTCGGCAGCCCGGCCATGAGTTCGATCGTCGGCTTGATTCGTGCGCGCCAGCGGGGATGCATGAACTGGCTGGCGTAGATCGCCGCCAGGATCGCGACCGGAGTCGCAAAGAGCATCGTGTAGAGCGTGGCCTTGATGGTGCCGAAGACGAGCGGCACGAGCCCGAACTTCGATTCGAACGACTCGTGTCCGGTGGTCTCCCACGCATGGACCGGGCCGGTGTAGTTCTCGTACCAGACTCGCCCCAGGAGCGTCCGCCCGGAGATTTCGGGATAGCCGGCGTCGATTCGCCAGGCCGCGAGGGTGCCCCCGCCGGCGGCGAGGAGGAGGTTCTCGCGTGGTGCGATGCAGAGCCGCTCGGCCGCCACGTCGATCGCCCGCTCGGGTTGGAGCACCTCCTCAGCGGTGGTCGAATGGAGGAGCCGGACGCCCCCCTCGGCATCGGCCACCGCGAACAGCCGGGACCGCGGCGATGCGGCGATCACCCGGATGCCGGCCTCCCCCGAGCCCCGGCGGCCCGCAAACGTCCTCGCCTCCCGCATGGCGAGGCCATCGGCGGCGAGTGCGGTGCCGCCCCGCGATGCGAAGAGCACATGCACGACGCCCGCCTCGTCGCCGACCGCCAGCGACGCGCCCCCGAAGAGGCGCTCGACCGCGGTGACCCGGGTGGCCGTCTCGGCGTCGCCCCCGACACGAAAGCTCTCCATCGGCTCGGGCGACTCGACATTGCGAATGACGAACCGTCGTGCCGAGCCGTCGTCGGCGACTACGAACAACTGATCGCCCCGTTCGGAGACGCGCACGAACGACGGCCGTTTTCCGTCGTGGGGGGCGAGCGAGCTTCCCACCGACGTGGTCACCACCTCATCGGTCAGGAGGTTGCGTCGCGCGGTGACGGACTCGACGCGCACCCGGCCGGTGGCGTCGAGCGCCGCCACGATCGTGCCATCCGGGCGGGACGCGACGTCGATGTCGACGATCGGGTCCGCGTCGAGCCTCGACGGTGTGCCCAGTTCGCAGACGAGCGAAACGGCGGCATGATGGCCCGTCATGCCACGGATGATCGTTTCACCGTCGATGCTGACGGCGGTGCCCGGGGCCAGACCGGCGGCGGCCTCCGGCACCGCGTCGGGAGGGATGAACCGCGAGTCGAGACCGATCCTGCCGATGCGAAACGTGCCATCGCCGTAGCCGACCGCCCCGGTGCCGGCCGCCCCGGTCACCCGGATGGTCGTCGCGCCCTCGAGCCCGAGTGCCGCGGCGGGACGTGCGTGGAGCACGGTGCCATCGGCGATGCGCACGACCTGCAGCTCGCCCGCGATGCCGCCCGTGTCGCCCCGCGTCGCGAACCAGGTCAGGAGTCCGGAGTCGTCGCTTCCGAGGCAGGCGAGGCGGCCGGCCGCGGCTGTCGGCAGTGGTCCGACCCGCTCCATCCGCGACGAGGCCGATCGGAAGAGCGGCAGGGCCACGGCGAGCAAAAACGCCCCCACCAGCAGCACGGCCACGATCGTGCCGATGCCTCCGACGGTGATGAGGCCGCGGGCGATCGCGTCGGTCGCCCGCACCCAGGGGCGCGTGGTGCGGCGACGCGATCGCCCGGTCAGCGTGCGTGCCGGCGTGGATGTGGGAGGGGAGTCGGGCATCGCAAGGGCGGAAGCGACCGCCGCGGAAGGTGTACCGATCGGGCGTGAGCGTTTCGTGAGGAGTCGTGATGGAGTGAACCGCCCAAACGTGCACTCGTCGAGGGGTGCCCCTCGACGAGGCCCGCTACGGGGGAGCCGCCTCAGGGATCCGGGGCCGGGGCCGGGGGCGGCGCGAACCCGCGACGCAGCGTGTTCTCCGTGACCGTGCGTGGGACGGTGAATGCAGCGAGGGTGTCCGGACCGCCGGCCTTCCCACCGATTCCGGAGAGTCTGTACCCGCCGAACGGCTGGCGGTGCACCAGCGCGCCGGTGATGCCTCGATTGAGATAGACGTTACCCGCCTCGAGCTCCTCACGCGCCCGCGCGAGCCGCGACGGACTCCGCGAGAAGACACCCGCGGTCAGCGCGTAGGGCGTGCCGTTGGCCAGCGCGATCGCATGGTCGAAGTCGCTCGCGCGGATCACGGCCAGCACCGGCCCGAAGATCTCCTCCTGTCCGAGGGGGCCGCCGGGGTCGACGTCGGCGAAGAGGTGCGGTCCGACGAACCAGCCGCGGTCGTCGAGATGGTCGACGTCGACCTTGGCCACGAGCCGTGCCGTAACGCGGCCGAGTGCGATGAACCGACGGATGCGATCGCGGGCCTCCTCGTCGACGACCGGACCGACCTGCGTGCCCGGCGCGGTGGCCGGCCCGACCGCGAGGCTGCGGACGGCCCCGGCGAGTCGGTCGAGAAACAGATCATGGATGTCGTCGAGCACGATCACGCGCGAGCACGCCGAGCACTTCTGGCCGGCGAACGCGAAGGCGGAGTGCACGACGCCCTTCACCGCCTCGTCGAGGTCCGCATCGTCATCCACGATGATCGCGTTCTTGCCCCCCATCTCGGCGATCACACGCTTGACGGTGTGCCCCTCGCCGCCCGACGACGACGCGGCGAGGGCCTGGATCGAGAGGCCGACGGCCCGCGAGCCGGTGAAGGCGACCAGCGCGGTGTCGGGGTGGGCGACCAGGGGCGGGCCGAGTTCCTCACCCCGACCCGGCAGGAAGGCCACCGCGCCCGCGGGCACGCCGGCCTCGAGCAGGATCTCGTGCAGCCGCAGCCCGACGAGCGACGACTGCTCCGCAGGCTTCATGACCACCGTGTTGCCCGTGACGAGGGCCGCCGTCGTCATGCCGCAGAGGATCGCGAGCGGGAAGTTCCACGGGGCGATCACCACCGCGATGCCGCGCGGACGCGGCTCGGTCACGTTCTCCTCGCCGGGCACGTCCACGCGACGCGGCCGGGCGATCCGCCGCGCCTCGAACGCGTAGTACTCGCAGAAGTCGATCGCCTCCGCGACGTCCGCGTCCGCCTCGCGCCAGGGCTTGCCCACCTCGAGCACCTCGAGCGCCGCCAGGTCGAGGCGCCGCCGCCGCATGATGTCCGCGGCGCGCCGAAGCACCGCCGCGCGGGCCTCGCTTCCCGCGGCCCGCCAGGCGGGGAGCGCCGCGCCTGCGCAGGCGATGGCGCGCGCCGCGTCCGAGGGCGTCGCGGCACCGACGCGTGCGACGAGCCGCCCGCGGTCCGATGGATCGAACCGCGGGAAGCGGGCATCGGGCATGCTCCGTTCTCCGTCGATCACCGCGGGGACGAGTGGAGCGGCGTCGCCGCACGCCGCTTCCGCGCGGGCGACCGCGTCCGCCATGGCCTGTCGAACCGTCGCGAGCGAAAAGTCGGAGAGTGGCTCGTTGCGAAAGTCGTCCGGGTGCGGCGCGGCAGGCGGACTGCTCGCCCCGCCGGCCGACCCGACCGGCGGCGCGAGGAGCACCTCCGGCGACGCGCCCTGCACGAATCCAGCCCGCAGGAACGACTCGTTGGACGAGTTTTCGAGCAGCCTGCGCACGAGGTACGCCATGCCGGGCACGAGTTCGCCGTACGGCATGTAGACCCGCAGCCTCCAACCCGCGGCCGTGATCGCCTGCTTCTCCGGATCCGCCATGCCGTAGAGCATCTGCACCTCGATGTCCCGGCGCGCGAGGCCGAGGTGCTCGGCCACAGCCATGCCGTGGGCGATCGAGCGCAGGTTGTGGCTGCCCAGCGCCGGCCGCAGTCGCGTCGCGTGCTCCATGACGAACGTCGTGGCCGCCTCGTAGCAGGCGTCCGTGAGCCACTTCTGCTCCCAGACCGGCACCGGCCACCCGGCCGACCGCGCGTGGATCGTCTCGTGATCCCAGTACGCTCCCTTGACGAGGCGCACCCAGATCGGCGCGCCCCGTCGTCCGGCCCACTCGGCGAGGTCGGCGAGGTCGCGCGGCGCGTCGCGGAGGTAGCACTGCACCACGACGCCGCAGTGGGGCCACTCCCGAAACTCCGGCTCCATGGCGATCGTGCGAAAGATCGACAGGGCCAGGTCCTTCGTCGCGTGGCTCTCCATGTCGACATGCACCTGGGCGCCATGGTCGCGGGCGGCACGCCAGAGCGGTCGGAGCCTGGCGAGGACGCGTTCGGTCGTGCCGTGCGGGTCGATCGCGTCGAACCGGGGATCGAGTGCCGACAGCTTGAGCGAGACGTTGACGCGTGGCAGCGGGCCGGCCGGCCCTTCGTCGACGAGCGGCTCGGGCGGCCAGTGTGAGGCGGTCGCCGGCAACTCGGTCAGCAGTCGCAGGTAGGCGTCCGCGTAGGCATCGGCCTCCACGTCGCCCGTCACCGCCTCACCGAGCAGGTCGAGCGTGAAGCCGCGGCGGTGCTTCCGCTCCGCGAGCGCGGCGGCGGCGGCCTCCTCGGGCGTCGTGCCCGCGATGAACGTGCGTGCCTGGGCGAGCATCGCGGCCCGCACGGCGCGGGCCGCCAGCGGGGCGAGCAGGCCGCTCCGCGCGGCCTGCAGTGCCATCCGCAGCACGGCGGGCATCCGGTGCAGCGTGTCATCGTCGAGGTACTCGCGCACGTGCCGGTCGAGCGCGCGGGGATCGTCGAGCATCGGCATGCAGTCGACGAGTCTGAAGAGCCGCACCTTGAGGTCGTCGTCGTGCGTGGCCCATTCGCCCGCCTGCGTCGTCCACCAGTCAGGCGAGACGGGGGATGGACGTGCCCGGAGGGCATGCGCCAGGAGGTCGCGGCCGATCTGTTGCGTGCGGGCCTCGATCCGTTGGAGATCGTCGCTGCCAAGACGGCTGCGGAATCCAGCGAACGGTCCGGGCGGGGGCATGGGTCGTGGGCCTGCTCGGTGACGGGCGCGAGGAGCAGCATACGGGCCGGGGTCGGCCGGGACGGCCGCCGGCGCCGATCACCTCACGAAGAGGGTCATAAATCCATGCCTCCGTTGGTGTTGCGCGCTGCCGCGGGCAGGCTTGTCCATGGGGAAGACGGCCGTGTGGTACCCTCTCTGGAGACGTGCGGGGCATGGCTGCCCTGCGATTCCGCCAGTGCGTATCTCGTGAATTCTGCGGCTGGAAGAGCCTTCGATCGCGTGTCGGCGGTGCTGGACGGCGAGGGCCCGGTGGTCCTGCCGGCGTTGCTCCTGTGCGACTTCGGGCATCTCGCCCATGAGGTCGAGCGGCTCGAGCAGGCGGGCGCCGTCGCGCTCCACCTCGATGTCATGGACGGGCGATTCGTGCCGCAGCTGACCTATGGCGACGTCGTCGTCGAGGCCGTGCGGCGGGCGGCGCGCGTGCCGATCGAGGTGCATCTGATGGTCGAGGAGCCTGAGCGGATGGTGGCCGGATACGCCGCAGTCGGCGTGGACGTGATCTCCGTGCATGTGGAGGCGCTGACGGATCCGGGACGAACGCTTCGGGAGATCGCCGGCGGGGGCGCCAGGGCGCATCTCGCGTTGAGCCCCGGCACACCCGTCGAGGCCGTGGAGCCGTGGCTCGATGACTGTCATGGCGTGCTCGTCATGAGCGTGGAACCGGGGTTCGGGGGGCAGCGATTCAATCCGGTCGCACTCGAGAAGCTCGCGGCGCTCACCGCCCTGCGCGAGGCTCGCGGCGGCACGTTCCGGCTGGCGGTCGATGGCGGCATCTCCACGGAGACGATCGGTCCGGTGGCGGCCGCCGGCGCGGAACTGATCGTGGCCGGCAGTGCCGTCGTGCGTTCCGGCGACTATGCGCGATCGATCGCGGAGCTGGAGGCGATCGCGCGCAGCGTTCTCTGACTGCCGGCGCCGGCGGTCATCCCGTTTCCTTCGGAGCACCCTCGCCCTGATGGCCGATCACCTGCTCGTCCTTCGAGCCGGCGTCACCGCCTACGACCTCGACGGTCGCCTGCGCGGCACGCTGGACATGCCCCTCGCCGCGGCTGGCATCGCGGAAGCCCGGCGCCTCGGCGTGGAACTGGCCGCCTCGCCCCCCACGAGCCTGCATGCCGCCGACGACGGACCGAGCGGCGAGACGGCCCGCCTCATCGGCGACGCGTGCGGCCTCAGGCCGCGCACCGTGGCAGGCCTCACGAATCTCGATCAGGGGCTCTGGCAGGGGATGCTCGTCGAGGAAATCCGCAGGAAGCAGCCCCGGCTCCATCGCCAGTGGCTCGAGCATCCGTGGTCCGTGGTGCCACCCGAGGGGGAGTCGCTCGAGGAGGCGTGCGCGCGCGTCGATGACATCATCGGCAGGCTGCTGCGGCGGCGCCCGCGGGGGACCGTGGCCCTCGTCGTTCCATGGCCGCTCGACCGGATCGTGCTCTGGGTCGCGGCCGGGCGGCCGCTCGACGACGTCTGGACCGCCGACGGCCCCGAGCCGCAGGTCGTGCGACTGCCGGTCGCCGGCCAATGGCGGTCGAGCCGACGCTCGGTCCCGGTGGGGTGACGGTCGGATCGGCGCAGTCTTGCGGTGCCCCGCGGGGCTACACTCCGGGCTTCAGATCGTTCGTCACGCGCCGGTCGGATCATTGGTCGGCAGGTGCCTTCCGCTCCGTTTCACAAGACCCATACCTTCCCGTTCTCGACCCATGGAACGCCGCAGCAAATCGGGCACAGCCGAGGCGGACGTCGTTGTCCAGGACGGTTCTGGCCGCACGGGAGACGGGTCGCGCCGCGCGGGCGGGACCGACCGTGCTGCTTCAGGCGCCGCCGCGGCCCGCGGGCCGCGGGCGAAACGCGGCGTGCCGGAGGGCCTGTGGCTCAAGTGCGACGGCTGCGGGGCGACGATCTACCGCAAGGAGGCGGAGGAGATCCTCAACGTCTGTCCCCAGTGCGGGTACCACTGGTACGTGTCGGCGGCGCAGCGAATCGGCCAGCTGCTCGACACGGGCACCTTCGAGGAGTGGGACGCGAACCTGCGGCCGACCGACCCGTTGGGCTTTCGTGACAAGAAGCCGTACGCCGAACGGATCGTCGCCGAACAGAAGCGCACCGGCCTCGCGGACGCCGCCCTCACGGGAACCGGCATGATTCGAGCCCGGCGCGTCGCCTGCGGCGTCACCGACTCCTCGTTCATCATGGGGAGCATGGGCAGCGTGGTGGGAGAGCGGCTCACGCGGCTCGTCGAGCGCGCGACCGAGAGCCGGCTGCCGCTGATCATCATCAGCGCCTCGGGCGGCGGGGCACGCATGCACGAGGGCATCCTGTCGCTGATGCAGATGGCGAAGGTCTCGGCGGCGCTGGCCCGCTACTCGAAGGCGGGTGGGCTCTTCATCTCCGTGCTGACCAATCCGACGATGGGAGGCGTCGCCGCCAGTTTCGCCTCACTCGGCGACCTCGTCTTCGCCGAGCCGCGGGCCCTCATCGGCTTCGCCGGCCCGCGCACCATCAAGGCGACGATCCGCGTGGAACTCCCGAAGGGATTTCAGACGAGTGAGTTCCTCCTCGAGCACGGGTTCGTGGATCGCATCGTCTCGCGCCGTGATCTCAAAAGCGAAATCGCCCGCGTGATCGACTACTGCGGCGGCTGATCACCGATGATCGGCGGCAGCGGCCGCGGGCCGCGTTGCAGCCCCGTCACCCGCACCGCCACGCCGGCTGCAGCGGCCGCAGGCCGCGCCGCAGCCGCCCCACCCGCACTGCCACGCCGGCTGCAGCGGCCGAAGGCCGCGCCGCAGCCGCACGACGCGCCACGGCCGCCCGGAAGGCGGCCGGCCCTCCGGGCCACACCTTGGCTGTGGCCCGGAGGGCCAAGCTGCCGGGGCCATGGATGGCCCGGCAGCGCTCCCATCAGTACCGCGCCTCGAACCCCGCGAAGCCGCCGTGCACGATCGTGCTCGATCCGGCCGCGATGCCATCGAGTGAGGCCGGGCTCGCGAGCACGATCGGCCACTGGCCGTCCGCCTGTGCGATGTTGCCGACGCCGACGACCCGATACCCCAGCGAGAGGCTCCAGTGGTCGGTCACGTCCCACGCGAGTCCCGTATCGACGGAGCCAAGCCAGGAGAAGACGCCGAGCTGGGAGTGGACTCGGAGCGGTGCCCCGCTCGCGAACGTGGCGGTCGTGCCGCTCGCGTCGGTGAGCGTCGTCGTATCGGTGATCGCGTTGCCCGCGAGGAGAAACTTGGGCACCACGTTGAGCCGCACGCTCGGCAGGAATCGCCAGTCGAGTTTCGCCCCCACCTGACCCCCGTAGAGGTTGTTGTTGGTCGCGACCGACAGGTCCGCGGGCCCGAGCGCGGCATCGCCGGGCAATGAGGTGAGCGTGAGCACGTCGTTCACCTGGAAGAACCGGAATCCGGCGAGCCACATGAGCGAGAAGGGCCCCTGCCGCGGCAGGAACTCGGGGCGATCGCCGAGGGCGTAGACCCAATTCACCTCGACGTTGTTGACGAGGTCCGAGCGCGCGATCTGCTGGCCTCGAGCGTCGGCCAGGAACTCGGCCGCAGGCGTGCCTCCGATCATCGCGCCGGGCGCCTGGGGGATCACGTCGATCGTGTCGGCGGGATCGACGAATGACGCGGACGAACCGATCCCGTAGACGCCCCAGTACACGAGCTCGACCGCGTGCTGCTGCCTGGACCCGAGCCATCGTCCGACGTGTGCGTCGAAGCCGCCTGGCCACGTGGCCGAGGCGTCCGCGGTGGTGAGCTGCACGCCTCCCACCGGCCGCATGGTGGGCACACCGGCCGGCAGCGTGCGCGTCATCACGAGCCCTCCCGCGCCCGCGAACCAGCGAGGCCACGTCGGCGCCTTGCCGATCGACACGGGCAGCGGCATCCCCGCGAAGCCGGTATCGAATGGCTCGGCGATGTACATCGGCGGTGGTTCCACGAGCGGCTCCTGCGCTGCGGCCAGCGGGCCGCAGCAGACGAGGAGCACGGTGAACCAGCGGCTGTGGGAACGGGGCATCGGGGCGGCTGTGAGGATGGCGACCGGGACCGACGGGGAGGCTCCGTGAACGAGGACTGTGGCGTCAAGGCCGCTGCCGCTCGGCAAGCGGCCTCGTGGGTAGAAATGACGTGGTTCTCCGGCACGCCGCGGGAGTGCCGGGAGAGTGGGCAGCATGCGTCGACGGCGCGACGGAGGGTTCGTGCGACCCCGGGGCAAC
>CAIWZS010000417.1 GCA_903917235.1 uncultured Planctomycetaceae bacterium
CGCCTCGTGTCCGATGTCGTCGGGTGGAAGACCACGATCGCCCGATCAGGGACTCATCGATCGGGTGGTCGTCGGGCCGTCAACGCCCGGCCGTGCCGGTGACGGCGGGCAGGATCAGCCGCGACCGGGTCTGCGGGCCGTGGTGCACCTGCTCGGTCGCGATCGCCGTCGTGCCGTCGAAGGGTCCCAGGCCGGTGTTGGGATTGCGGTCGTAGAGCGGAAAGATCGCGCCGCCGATATCGACCCGCAGCCGATGCCCCGGCAGGATCGTTGCGGCACAGGGGCCGAGATCGACGGTGACCTCGACCACCTCACCGGGCTTCATCGGCTCCGGTTTCTCGAGCGACCTGCGGAAGCGGCCCCGCAGGATGCCCGTCGCGAGGTTGTAAGCCGTGCCATCGGGATGCACGTCGACGAGCTTGACGGCCCAGTCCGCGTCGGGCGTGTCGGTGCTGACATGCAGCCGGGCTTCGACACGGCCGGCGAACCGCAGCGGCGCGGAGAGCGGCGAGCTTGCATAGACGAGCACGTCGGCCCGATCGGCGAGCGGCCCCTGATCGACCGGTCCCCACGCCGCCGCCTTGAGCGGCCGGGTGGGCGTGATCGGGCAGGCGGGCACGGGATCCGCGGGATCGGCACGGAAGACGTCGGCCGGCTCCGGCTCCTGCGCAGGCGCGCGGTCGAGCCGGCCCGTGCCGCTGCGCGTGTTCGCCCTGCCGTCCGACCGCAGGAAAAACTCGATCGGTGCGGAGCCCGCGGGCGGCCAGGTCTCGGCGTCGTGCCAGGTGTTGTCCCCCATCGAGAAATACATCACCGGGGGAAACGGCTTGGCGAGCGCAACGGGGTCGCATTTCAGATGGCGGTCGTACCAGTCGAGCTGCGCGGCGAAGAGGTCGATCGCCGCCGCAGGCCCGAACTCGACCTCGCCGACCTTCGTCCTGCCGATGGTCCCGTGATCCCACGGCCCGAGGATGAGCCGCTGCTGCCGCCGCGTCTCGTGGTCGCGAGCACCGGTCTGCATGAGGACGAAGGTGTCGACCGACTCGCGCGAGAAGAAGTCGTACATGCCCACGACGTGCAGCGCGGGCACGTCGAGCGCGGGGAGATGCGGCGTCAGGTCGAGCCGGGTCCAGAAGCCGTTCGGCTCGGGGTGCGTGAGGTAGGCGTCGAGCCAGGGCATCGGCCAGCCGATCGCCTCGTCCACGTCCGCGAGCGGCAGTCGCAGGAGCGCCTCGTTCATGTCGGCCGGCTGCAGTCCGTCGGGCCGCGGGGTATTGCTCGCGATCCAGCCGGCGATCAGGGCCAGCCGCACGGCCCCGCCGAGATAGAGGTTGCGGTGGAAGCTGCTCCACGTCGCCTGCGGCGCGATCGCGGCGAGCCCCGGCGGCCGCTCGACCGCGGCCTGCCATTGCACGGCGCCGACGTACGATCCGCCCGCCATGCCCACGCGGCCGCTGCACCATGGCTGTCGCGTGATCCACTCGATCGTGTCGTAGCCGTCCTGTCCCTCGTTGTTGTATGGGGCGAGCACGCCCTCGGAGCCGTGCGTACCGCGGCAGTCCTGGAACACGGCCACGTAGCCGGCCTGCGCGAACCGCTCCGCCAGCGGCCGCTGCTTCGTCCGGTCATAGGGCGTCCGCACGAGGATGACCGGTGCGGGCGGCGCCGCCGCGTCACGATAGACATCGGTCGCGAGTGACACGCCGTCCCGCATCGGCACGGCGATCGTCTGGGCCGCGATCTCCGCCCGACCGTGGCCTGCCAGCCAGAGCCAGACCGTGCAGGCAAGCAGGGTCGAGCCGCAATGCGCGTGGCCGGCGGGGATGGGCATCGGACCGCGACTCCCGCTCGAGCAGGTTCAGGCGATGATCTCGCGGACCACGCGGCCGTAGACGTCGGTGAGCCGGAAGTCGCGCCCCGCGTGCCGCCAGGTGAGCTTCGTGTGGTCGATGCCCATCTGGTGCAGGATCGTCGCATGCAGGTCGTGCACATGCACGCGGCCCGCGATCGCACGGTAGCCGAGGTCGTCGGTCTCACCGAAGGTGATGCCCGACCTGATCCCGCCCCCGGCCATCCACGCACAGAAACTCTCCGGCTGATGCTCGCGGCCATGCTTCTCGATCGCAGCCGTGCCGCTGAGGTCCTGGCTCCAGGGCGTGCGGCCAAACTCGCCCGACCAGACCACGAGCGTGTCGTCGAGCAGGCCGCGGGCCTTCAGGTCCTTCACGAGCGCGGCGACCGGCTGGTCGGTCTGGCGGCAGGACTTGGGCAGTTCGCCGCGAATGTTGCCGTGATGGTCCCAGCCGCCCATCGTCACCTGCACGAAGCGCACGCCCGCCTCGGAGAGCCTCCGCGCGAGCAGGCAGGCCCGGGCGTTGCGGTCGGTCTCCTGGCCTCCCACGCCGTAGAGGTCGAGCGTGGCCTTCGACTCCTGGGCGAGGTCGACGAAGGCGGGGGCCGTCGTCTGCATCCGGTAGGCGAGCTCCATCGATTCGATCATGCCCTGCATCACGGCGTCGGCCTGCGACTCGGCGAGCAGCCGCCGGTTGAGCTCCTGCACGAAATCGATCCGGGCCCGCTGCACGGCGGGCCGCCGCGTCGGGTCGGCGAGGTTGTCGATCGGCGTGCTGCCCACGGCCGAGATCTTGGTCCCCTGAAACTTCGCCGGCAGGAAGGCGGCGCCGTAGGTCCGCACGTCGGCGTCGGGATGCACGGTGACGAAGCCGGGCAGGGTCTCGTTGTCCGTGCCGAGACCGTAGCCGATCCAGGCCCCCATCGACGGCCGCGCCTCGGCGACGCTGCCGGTGTGGAACTGCAGCGTCGCCGGCGCGTGCTGGTTGTTGTCGGCATGCATGCCGCGCAGCAGGCAGATGTCGTCGGCGATGCCCGCGAGGTGCGGCATGAGGTCGGAGACGAGCGTGCCGGACTGACCCCGCGGCCGGATCGGAGCGATGGGCGCGAGCGCCAGGTATTTGTCGATACCGACCGTCTCGAGCGTCGGATCGACCGGCGGGGCGATCGTCGTGCCATGGGCCCGGCGGACCGCCTCCTTGGGATCGAAGAGATCGGGCTGGGAGGGGCCGCCGGCCATGAACAGGAAGATCACCCGCCTGGCCTTGGGGCTGGTCACGCCCGGCAGCCGTGCCGCAGTCGGGTCGGAGGCCGCGCGGGCGAGGTCATGGAGCGCGAGGGCCCCGAAGCCGCAGCAGGTGCCGCGGAGCCATTGCCGGCGGGGAAGCGACGGAGCGTGCCACATCGGAGGCCTCTTCAGCAGTCGTGTCAGAGTTCGTGCAGAAACTCGTTGGTCGAGAGGAGTCCATGACAGAGTTCGATCCAGGCGTCCTGCTCCGGCTGCTTCGAGCCGGCCAGCAGCGGCGGCAGCCGATCGAGGAAGCGCGCGGCGGCCGCGATCTCGTCCGGCCTGATCGGCCGATTGAGAACCCGCAGCCAGAGCTGCTCCAGCCGGGAATCGCGCTCGGCGGTGGCGGCCAGCACGAGCTGCGCCGTGTCGGCCGCGCGGGCCCGCAGCAGACCGTCGTTGAGCAGATAGAGCGACTGCGTCGGCACGACCGTCTGCGAACGCATGCCCGCGAACGTCGCCGGCTGCGTGAAATCGAAGACCTCACGAAGCTGGGCGGGTCCGGCCTGAGGCTTGGCGCGGACGATCGGCAGGTAGACCGTCCGCTCGAATTCCTGCTCCACGCGGAATTTCTTGAGCGCGAATGCGGGCGGGTTGACGTTGCCGGTGAGACCGCCCGTGTTCTCCTCGTATTCCAGTGGCAGGCTCGGGCCGCCGGAGGAGTCGATGAGCCGGCCCGAGACGAGCAGGATGCCGTCGCGGATCGCCTCGGCATCGAGCCGACGGCGGTTCATCCGCCAGAGGAGTCGATTGTCGGGGTCCTTGGCGGCGGCGGTCGCGTCGTGGGCCGTGCCCATGCGGTAGGCCCGAGAGAGGGCGAGCCGGCGCATGAGCCGTTTCTGCGACCAGCCGTCGCGGACGAAGTCGGCAGCCAGCCTGTCGAGCAGTTCGGGGTGCGTGGGAGAGTCGCCGCGGGTGCCGAAGTAGTCGACCGATTGCACGATCCCGAAGCCGAAGAGCTTCTGCCAGATCCGGTTGACGGCGACCCGCGCGGTGAGCGGATTGAGCGGGTCGGCGATCCAGTCCGCCACCTGCAAGCGGCCGCTCTGATCCGCGGGCATCGGCGGCGCGTGCGACCACGACGCCACCCGCAGCACGCCACGGGGCACGACGGTCCCGGCAGCCCGCGGGTTGCCGCGGATGGCGATGTGGGCATCGGCCGGCTTCTCGGCCTCGTGGACGCCGTGCGTCCGCGGCGGCTTGGGGACGAAGAACTCGGCGTGCGTGATCGTGCCGTCGAGTCGCTTGACCTCGGCGGCGATCTGCTCCTCCTCCTTCTGGAGGCGCGCCCTGAGCGGGTCGGGCGGGTCAGGCTGCGGCTGGCTCTTCTTCAGCTCGTCGGCGATCTCCTTCTGCCGGGCCTGCAGACGGTCGCGCTGCCTCTTCAAGTCCGCGATCCGCTCGCGATGCTTCTGTTCCGCGACGAGCCGAGCGGCTGCCTGCCGATCGGTCTCCGGGAGCTCGATCTCGTTGACCTTGCTCCACACGCCGTACGGAATCTTGTGGACCGACTTCGTGTTCAGGAACACACCGGCGAGGCCGTAGTAGTCCTCCAGCCCGATCGGATCGAACTTGTGGTCGTGACACCGGACACAGCCGAGCGTCATGCCGAGAAAGGCGGTGCCGACCTTCGTGATCTGCTGGTCGGCGACGTCCCAGTCGAGCTTCAGCTTGTCGACGTTGACGATCTCCACGTCGCCGAGCACGAGGAAGCCCGTGGCCACACGGTTCGCGGCCGTGACGGCCGGATCCCCGGCGGGCAGAAGGTCGCCCGCGATCTGCTCGCGGACGAATCGGTCGTAGGGCTTGTCGGCATTGAAGGCGTCGATGACGTAGTCGCGATACCGCCAGGCGTGCTCGGCAAAGACGTCGTTCGAGGTGCCCATCTGGTCGGCGTAGCCGGTGAGATCGAGCCAGTGCCGCGCCCACCGTTCACCGAAGGCTCGCGAGGCGAGCAGCCGGTCGACGACGGTGGCGTCGGCGGACGCGGAGCCGTCGGCGATGTACGCGGCGATCTCGGCGGGCGTGGGGGGCAGACCCGTGAGGTCGAAGCTCACCCGCCGCAGCCAGAGGTGGCGATCGGCATCGTCGGCCGGCCGCAGGCCCTCCTGCTCGAGCCGCGCGAGCAGAAACCGATCGACGTCGTCCCGCGGCCACGACGTGTCACGGACGGCGGGCGGCGTGGCCGCAACCACCGGCTGAAAGGCCCAATGATTCCTTCCCGCCGCGATGTCGATGCCACGCTTCGCCTCGGACCGGGCATGGACCGGATCGCCCGCCGGCGCCGCGGCACCCGCGGCGATCCAGCGTTCGAGCACCGCGATCTCGGCCGCGGGAAGCTTTCCGTCCGGGGGCATCTGCAGTTCGGGGTCGACATACCGAACGGCCTTCATGATGAGACTGTCGTCCGGCCTGCCCGCCACGACCGCCGGGCCCGAATCGCCCCCCTGTTCCCAGCCAGCGCGCGAATCGAGCGCGAGACCTCCCTCGATGTCGCCGCTGTGGGAGTGGCACTCGAAGCAGCGCTTCTCGAGCAGCGGCAGCACCGCCTGGGTGTAGGTCTCGACGCTCCCGTCGGAGGCCACCGCGACAGCTGCCGACAGGCTCGCGAGCAACACCATCACGACGACAGATGGCGCTGCGCACTGCACTGCTGATCGCTCCGCCCGAACGCGTCGGAATGACCGCCGGCCGACGAATCCATGGTGCCATTTCGTGTCATGGTAATTCGGCGATCATGCGGCCCACAAGCCAGCGAAAACAAGCCGCGGCGCGCTCTCACGCCGTGCCACCCGACCGACGCGCCGGTTGGAAACGCGGCCTCGGCGGCTGACGCGCACGCAGGCTCCCGCCGGTCGGAGATGTCCGAGGCGCATCGGCCGGGGCTCAGAAGAAGAGTCTCGCGGCCGTGCCGCCGAGCACGTCGGCACGCTCGGCGTCCGAGAGAAAGTCGCACCGGTCACGGATGAGGGCCAGCGACGGCTCGTACCCGTGACCGGCGGCGAGCTGGTAGGGGCAGTCGGTCGCCCACATGAGCCGCCTCGCCCCGAACGCGTCGCGCAGGCGACGGACCATGTCGGCAAGATCGTCGTACGGGGGCCGCTTCCGACCGAGCGCGTAGAAGGCCGAGGTCTTCACGTGCACCTGCTGGTGCCGCGCGAGCGCGCAGAGCGCGTCGAGGGCCTGCCCGTCCACGCCACCACGCATTCCGATCCGCGCGAAGTGATCGATCACGACCGGCGTGCGGGGATGGGACGTGCACATGCGGTCGATCGCGGGCAGGGCGTCGGGGTCGGCGAGCAGGCACATGGCGAGTCCGTCGTCGGCGCCGAGCGA